>JAUSDJ010000031.1:0-300000 GCA_030650795.1 Actinomycetota bacterium | reverse complement strand
CGGTCGGTCCGTTGCTTGGCCAAGTCCGCAGCAGCACGGTTGCGTCGGTCACTTCCCTGCGCTTCTCCTTTGCCAGCGGCGGACTGCTGTGTGTGGCTGGCGTGATAATCGCGGCGGTGCTTACGCCGACTCTATGGAAGTACAACGTCCAGACCGACGCGCATGCTCAGCGTGAGCGAGAGGTTCGGGGCAGGGTCGAGGGAGCTAGTTGACGCGCAGTTGCACGGAGTCCTCGATGCGATGCTTGCCTGACGATTCAATTCGCCAAGCAGATAGGCGTCCGCGCGGCCGGAAGTGCCACATGGAACTTCCATCGCTCTCGCCAAGAAGTGCGGTGTCCTCGTCGATGCCCAAGGTCATTGCTCCCTTGGCGGCGAATGGGCGCAGCGCGATGTCGGGCATCCATTGGGTCAAGCGATCAAAATGGGGAAGCACGCGCACTTCGGGAAGTACTCCTAGGCCTTCAACCCCACCCTTGCGGGGATGTCTGAAGTCATTCACCGCACCGCCCATTGCCATGGCTCCAGCGCTGCACCCGGCAAGAGAAGCGCCATTGCGCCATTCCTGCACAATGGCCTGCCACACATTGGAGCCGCGCAAAGTGTCGGCTAAGTAGGCTGGATTGCCACCGGAGAGATAGATGAGTCCAGCACCGGCGATCGCTTGCACCCATTGGTCTTCATCGGCGTCAACGCGGTCGCGAACATCGACAATGACCTGTTCAACGCCAAGCCTTTGGGATGCCGAGCTCCCGAGTTCGTGCCAGCGGCTCAGGGATTCGTCCCCCTCTGGGGCTGCGGCGGTGGCGAGCTGGACGTAACGCTTTGGCCGACCTTCGAGAAGCCAGCCCTCAATCTCCTGCATCACAGGCAGATATTCGCCGCTGCCTACAAGGGCGATCCGACCCGGGATGCTCATGGTTGGACTTTACGGGGTGATGGAACTGGCCAAGGTGGAATCCATGGCATGCTCGCGAACCATGTCTGAGCTGCACGCGAGGCACGCACGTGGTCGAGAATCCGATTGCAATGGCCAAACGGAATCATCATCGTGTTCACCAAGCATGAGTCCACCCAACTCTCAGATCGCTTTGATCACAATCGCGTGGGCTTGGATCACATCGGGCTGTCCTGCCCATCGGAAGCTGCAGTGCGCGGCTGGGCCGATCGACTCGATGAGCTCGAGTTCCCCCACGATCCCGTTGAGGATGTCGACTACGGCTGGGCAGTGACGGCTCGCGATCCAGACGGCATTGCCGTGGAGTTCTTCTGCCGCAAGGTCTGACTAGTCCAAAGGAAAGTGAATGCCGGTGATTTCTTCACTGACATTCCAAAGCCGCATTGCTGCGTTCACATCCATCGCAGCAGCCGAGCGATCAACGAGTTGGGGATTGCCCTTCCACTGACCCGCGCCATTGGGACCGATGCAGCTGTCGCCGTGGAGATCTGAGGCGGTGGCCGCATACAGGCTTGGCAAAGCGCCCATCGCGGCTGATTGTCCGATGACTGAGCCCACCTGCGTCATGGCGCTGGTGACGAAGGGAAACTTTCCCAAGTGCAGCGGGGCCACGTACAAAGCCGTTGCCGCATAGCCGGGATGGGCAGCCATCGCCTTTGCAGAACTGCCAAGACGATCCAGGCGAGTCTGAAGCTCATTGGTGAAGAGCAGTTGTGCCAATTTGGATTGTCCGTAGGCCGTCCAGCGCCGGTATCTGCGCTCACCCTGGAGGTCGTCAAAGTCGATCGATCGAGCAAATCGGTGAGCATTGGACGTGACATTGACGATGCGAGCCTGTGGTTGAGCCAGCAGGGCTGGCATCAACAGCGCAGTGAGGGTGAAGTGGCCCAGATAGTTGGTAGCGAACTGCAACTCAAAGCCGTCGCGGCTCAGTTTGCGGGGGATCGCCATGACTCCGGCATTGTTGATCAGTAAATCCAAGCCGCTCGGATTGTCCTGGCTCCATCGATCAGCGAATCTGCGCACGCTTGCCTGACTGGCCAGATCGAGTTCTTGCACGACAAGCCCACTGGCTCCAGAAGCATGCATACGCGTCGCGGCGGATTGGCCCTTGGCCACATCGCGCACGGCCAGAGTCACCGCAGCTCCGTGCTTGCTCAACTCAAGTGCTGTGAAGTAGCCGATACCGCCATTGGATCCGGTCACCACAGCTCGACGACCGTGCAGATCTGGCATGTCTGCGGCGGTCCAAGGCATGTGCATAGTGTGAGGCCTTGACCTTGGATCCACGTGATCGCATCGGGTTGAGGCACGATTTCGACTGGCTCATATCGCCGTGTAGGCTTGCGGGGCTTTGTGCCCCCATAGCTCAGTTGGTAGAGCGTCTCCATGGTAAGGAGAAGGTCTACGGTTCGATTCCGTATGGGGGCCCGTAAGGCAGCATCGACTCCCGTCTTTGCCGCCTAAAGCGGGGTAGCTCAGTTGGTAGAGCAAGCGGCTCATAATCGCTGTGTCGCCGGTTCAAGTCCGGCCCTCGCTACTGGTGAGCTCCATGCTCATTGCAACGTACGATTCAGGTTCGACAAGGCACGACCAGTCAGAAAGAGACGATCATGGCTAAGGCTTCCGACGTTCGACCCAAGATCACCTTGGCGTGCGAGGACTGCAAGCACCGCAACTACATCACCAAGAAGAATCGTCGTAACGATCCTGACCGCATGGAGATGAAGAAGCACTGCATGAACTGCAACAAGCACACTGTTCACAAGGAAACCCGCTAACCGGATTTCGTTCAGCAACTCATGGCGCTGAATCCCGAATTCATCGGGCGGACCTATCCAGCAGGCCCCTCATATTTGGTTGGCCGCGAGAAGATCCGCGAATTTGCGCGGGCAGTGGGTGACTCCAACCCTGCCTATCTTGACCCTGACGCCGCGCGAGCCTTGGGCTACGCCGATGTCATTGCGCCACCCACATTCGCAATCGTGCTCTCACTGGAAGCCGCAAATGCGGCTCTCTTTGATCCAGAACTTGGCCTGGACTATTCACGCGTCGTCCACGGCGAGCAATCCTTTGCCTACACCCGCCCGATCTGCGCCGGAGATGAGTTGATCGTGACAACAGTCATTGAGAATATTCGCTCAATGGCTGGTAACGACATGATCACCACCAAGGGCATCATCACGACCGTTGCCGGCGAGCCGGTGGCCACCGCGACGTCCATGCTCGTCTCGCGGGGCGAAGAATCATGAGCGTGAGCTTTGACAGCATCGCCGTTGGCACTGAACTGCCAGAAGCCGAGTACACGGTCGATCGTCTTACCTTGGTCAAGTACGCGGGCGCGTCTGGCGATTTCAACACCATTCACTGGAACGAGCGCATTGCCCTTGAGGTTGGCCTGCCAAATGTGATCGCCCACGGCATGCTGACGATGGCTGAGGCCGTTCGCGTGGTCACTGACTGGATTGGTGATCCCGGGGCAGTGATCGAATACGGCGTGCGCTTCACCCGCCCTGTCGTCGTAGCCAATGACGATGTCGGAACTGTGCTGGCGGTATCCGCGAAGATCACCGAGTTGCTCGATGATCGCTGCGTGAAGATCGCCATCACATGCAAGAGCCAGGATCAAACTGTCCTCGGACGCGCGCAGGCCATCGTTCGTCTTGCCTAGCGGTCTCTAGTCTTGGCCCATGCGTTTTGCGGATCACACCACCCTGCGCGTAGGTGGCATGGCAGCCGGATTCGTGGTCGCTGCCAATGAAGCAGAACTGATCGAAGCCGTTCAACAGGCTGATGCCGTTGGGACACCAGTGCTGCTCCTTGGTGGGGGGAGCAACCTGCTCGTCGCTGACGAGGGCTTTGCTGGGCTAGCAGTCCACACCAGACTCCGCGGTATCCATCACCAGGACATCGGCGATCTAGTGTTTGTGACTGCTGCATGCGGTGAACCCTGGGATGGACTTGTGTCTGTTTGCTTGAGCTCTGGTGCTCACGGGCTGGAAGCTCTGTCTGGAATCCCCGGAGATGTCGGGGCAACGCCTATTCAGAATGTCGGTGCCTACGGAGTTGAGGTCGGCAATCTCATCGCAAGTGTGCGCGTCTGGGATCGCCAGGAACAACAGCAGCGTGATCTGTCTCCACAAGAATGTTGCTTCACATATCGCGGCAGCATCTTCAAAGAACTGCCTGATCGCTGGGTTGTCTTGGCTGTGACTTTTGCCCTGGCGCGCACGGGCTTGAGTCGCATCAGCTACGACCAACTTGCCGAACTGCTTGATCTCGAAGTCGGGGATACCGCGCTGCCCTCGCGCATCCGTGAATCCGTAGTGCGCTTGCGCAGATCCAAAGGAATGGTGCTCGACGAAACTGATTACGACACCTGGAGTGCGGGCTCCTTCTTCACCAATCCAATAGTGTCCGATGAAGTTGCGGCACAACTGCCTGCTGACTGTCCGCGTTACCCGGCGCGCAATGGCGTGAAGCTCAGTGCAGCATGGCTGATTCAACACGCTGGCATTGAACCTGGCTTTGGACTCAACGAGCGAGCGCGCATTTCGAACAAGCACACCTTGGCTTTGACCAACCGGGGTGAGGCAACTGCCGCCGACATTCTTGAACTTGCACGTGTTGTGCGCGAACGAGTGCTGGCAGCTTTCGCCATTGAACTTCAGCCTGAGGTCCGACTGGTTGGCTGTTCGCTCGACTAGTTGAGCTCGTCCAGTAGTGCGGCTATCCGGGCGGCGCCTTCAGTGATGTCGGCATCACTGGTGGCATAGGACAGACGCAGATATCCAGGAGTGCCAAAGGCTTCGCCGGGTACAACAGCAACCTCTACCTCGTCCAAGATCAACCCGGCAAGTTGTGCCGACGAGGTCAGTTGCTGCCCGCGAAGGCTCTTGCCGAACAGTGCCTTGACGGATGGATACACGTAGAACGCGCCCTCCGGCAGCGGACAGGTGACTCCGGGAATCGCATCGAGTATGCCGGTGATCAATTTGCGTCGTCGGTCAAAGGCCGCCCTCATTTCGGCAACCGCCGACAAATCGCCAGTGACTGCAGCGAGCGCAGCAATCTGCGAGACGTTGGCGACGTTTGATGTTGCGTGTGACTGAAGGTTGGTTGCTGCCTTCACGATGTCTGCAGGCCCGATCATCCAGCCCACCCGCCAGCCGGTCATGGCATAGGTCTTGGCCACACCGTTGACGACGACACAGGTGTCGGCGAGCGCAGGCACGAGTGCGGGCATCGATGCAAACTCTGCATCGCCGTACACGAGGTGCTCGTAGATCTCGTCAGTCACAACCCAAATGCCGTGCTCGACTGCCCACTCGCCAATGGCTTTGACCTCAGCGGGGGAGTAGACCGCGCCAGTCGGGTTCGACGGCGAGACGAAGACGAGCACCTTGGTGCGCGCTGTGCGTGCAGCTTCCAGTTGATCGATAGTTGCGCGATAGCCGGAAGTTTCATCGGTCAGGATTTCAATCGGAAGTCCACCAGCCAAGCGAATGGATTCTGGGTATGTAGTCCAGTAGGGCGCGGGCAGCAGCACTTCGTCGCCTGGATCAAGCAATGTGGCAAAGGCGTTGTAGAGCGCCTGCTTTCCACCATTAGTGATCAGAACCTGATTCGCAGTGACCTCATAGCCAGAGTCACGCCTGGTCTTGAATGCCACAGCCTCTTTTAACTCAGGCAGACCGCCCGCAGGTGTGTAGCGATGCCATTTCGGATTCGAACAGGCCTTGATTGCCGCGGCAACGATGTAGTCAGGAGTCGGGAAATCCGGCTCGCCCGCACCAAATCCAATGACGGGACGGCCGGCGGCCTTCAGGGCCTTGGCCTTTGCATCAACGGCCAAAGTGGCCGATTCGGTGATTGCGGCAATGCGGGCAGAAACGCGTGCAGTCATATGAGCATTCTTCCAGCGCGCCGTGGCTCCACAAGCAGCAGCCTCACGCTGGCTGATTGAATGCCGACATGTCACATGAGCTGGGAGCAACTGATCACTACACCCAGGTCCTGAAGGCCGAGCAGCGATCACTCGTCTTATCCCTTACAGCTGCCGGAGTGATGTCGGTCGTGGGCATCGCCTGGGGACTTGCAGTCTCCTCGCAGATCATCTTGTTCGACGGTGCCTACGGCGTCATCGGGGTGGGGCTCTCGGCGCTGACTCTGCACGCCTCAAATCTGGTGAAGCGCGGGCCTTCGAGCCGGTATCCCTTTGGGCGCGAGGCCCTTGGACCATTGGTGCTGGGTGTCCAGGGGCTTGTTCTGCTGGGAGCCTTCAGCTTCGCTGTGATCGATGCGATCCAGATCATTTTGGATGGCGGTGGACAGACCGAGCTCGGAGCTGCCCTCGTCTACGCAATCATCGCGTTGATTGGCTCGCTGGCGGTGTATCTCGTGCTTCGTCGGATGAGCACCGACTCAGAACTGGTTGCTGCCGAGGCGGCCCAGTGGGCGGCTGCGGTGCTTCTTGGGCTAGCGATGCTCGTCGGCTTCTCAGCAGCGATCCTGCTCAATGATTCGCAATGGGCCTGGTTCGCGGGCTACGTGGATCCGATTCTGGTGCTCGTCGCGGCGGTTCTGGTGGCACCAACCCCGATCGGCATGCTGCGCACCACGATTCGCGAGCTCCTTGAGGGGGCTCCAGGTGCCGATGTCGCAGTGCCAGTGCGCCAGGGGATCGCTGAAGTCGCGGCGGCCCATGATCTCCCGGATCCGCAGTCGGTGCTCATCGGCAAACTTGGTCGAAAGATCTACGTCGAGGTCGATTTCCTCGTGGTGCCGGATCGATGGACCCTCACAGATGCCGACCGCATCAGGACAGAACTTCGTGACAGATTGCAGGCACCGGGCTTGAGCTTCTGGCTCAATGTTGAACTGCATACCGACCCCAATTGGGACACCCACTAGGGGCAAGGCAGGCATTTGTGCCCGAATTGCTCAGCACCCCGCAGCGGCCGTAGACTGCCTGCCGCGGTTAAACCGTTGGCGGTAGCCTGCCCACAGGCATGCCAATGGGGCGACTTAGGGTCGTAGCTCAATTGGCAGAGCACCGGTCTCCAACACCGGGGGTTGGGGGTTCAACTCCCTCCGGCCCTGCGAACGTTGCAGGATGCACGATTTCGACGAAGTGAAGGCAAGGGCATGACGGACACGGATGGCACCCTCGAGCGCAGCTCGAGCAGTCCAGCGCGCCCAAAAAAGAAGAATGTCTTTGCCCGACTGGCGCTGTTCATTCGCCAGGTGGTCGCTGAGCTGCGCAAGGTCATCTGGCCCACGCGCAAGGAGCTCATCGCCTACTCGACCGTTGTTCTCGTGTTCGTACTCTTCATGGCAGGCTTCATCGCCGGCCTTGATTTCTTCTTCACCAAGGCTGTGCTGTTCGTCTTTGGATGAGCACTCGCTCAACGCCCTTCCCCGATCAAGGAGATACCCCGCTGTGTCCGAGCAGGACCTGAACGAAGTTGTAGTCCAGTCAGATACTGACACCGACCTCGTCGCTGACGTGATTGAGGCCGAGCTTGATGCTGCTGATGCAGCAGTGGCTGAAGAGGCGACTGAATTACTGGTCGAGGCGATTGTGGTGGCCGAGGTCGAGGCAGAAGTCGGAGCCGAGATTGAGGCCGAGATTGAAGAAGAAGTCGATCCGATCGAGGAGTTCCGCGAGCAGATGCGCCGCGCCCTTGGCGATTGGTATGTCATTCACTCCTACGCCGGCTACGAGAACAAGGTCAAGCAGAACCTCGAATCGCGCGTGAACTCCCTCAACATGGAGGACTACATCTTCCAGGTCGAGGTGCCGATGGAAGAGGTCACCGAGATCAAGAGCGGCGTGCGCAAGCAGATCAAGCGCAATAAGTTCCCGGGCTATGTCCTTGTTCGTCTTGATCTCACGGACGAATCCTGGGGAGCTGTTCGGCATACTCCGGGCGTCACCGGCTTTGTGGGCCACGGCCATCAGCCGTCACCGCTTTCAGTCGATGAGGTCACCGCGATCCTCGCTCCGGTACCTGAGAAGAAGTCCGGAGCCACAGGAGGTTCCGGTGGCGCTAGCCCGTCAACCCCACAGATCACCGAGATCGATTTCGCCGTCGGCGATTCGGTCACGGTCGTAGATGGACCGTTTGCCACCTTGCATGCGACCATCTCCGAAATCAATATCGAGGCGCAGAAGGTCACCGGCCTGGTGGAGATCTTCGGCCGCGAGACTCCGGTTGAACTCGCGTTCAGCCAGGTCGTGAAGAACTAGCGACCACGCCGATTCCCGGAAGCGCCGCTCCCGGGTCGTATCAACACTAAAAGCACGCCACACGTAAGGACCCGAAACTATGGCACCGAAGAAGAAGGTCGCTGGCCTGATCAAGTTGCAAATTCAGGCAGGTGCAGCGAACCCCGCGCCGCCAGTGGGCCCAGCCCTTGGCCAGCACGGCGTCAACATCATGGAGTTCTGCAAGGCGTACAACGCTGCAACAGAATCCCAAAAAGGCAATGTGATCCCTGTTGAGATCACGGTCTACGAGGATCGTTCTTTCGATTTCGTCCTCAAGACACCGCCCGCCTCCCGTTTGATTCTCAAGGCCGCTGGTCTGGAGAAGGGCTCGGGAACTCCGAAGACTTCAAAGGCTGGCTCGATCACCCAAGATCAGGTCCGTCAGATTGCCGAGACCAAGATGCCTGACCTCAATGCCAATGACATTGAGGCCGCGATGAAGATCATCGAGGGCACCGCACGTCAAATGGGAATCACCGTTTCCGCGTAATCACGCAACCCCCCACCTGTGGGAGAGCCCGCGCGGCTCGCCAACCACAACCTGCGAAGGAGCAGAAATGAAGCGCAGCAAGGTCTACCGCGAAGCGGCAGAGAAGATCGACGCGGATGAGCTCTACACGCCATTGGCTGCAGTGCGACTGGTGAAGGAGACCACCAAGTCGAAGTTCGATCCCACCGTTGAGATCTCCATGCGATTGGGTGTTGACCCTCGCAAGGCCGATCAGATGGTGCGTGGCACGGTGAATCTGCCCCATGGCACTGGCAAGACCGTTCGGGTCCTGGTGTTTGCCAATGCTGAAAAGGCAGAGGAAGCCCGCGCCGCAGGCGCCGACTTCGTCGGCTCAGATGACCTCATCGAGAAGGTACGCGGAGGTTGGACCGATTTCGATGCAGCAGTCTGCACCCCTGACCTCATGGGCAAGGTCGGCACTTTGGGCAAGGTGCTGGGACCTCGTGGTCTGATGCCCAACCCCAAGACCGGCACGGTCACTATGGATGTGGCCAAGGCTGTCGATGACATCAAGGGCGGCAAGATCGAGTTCCGCGTTGACAAGCACTCCAACCTGCAGTTCCCCATCGGCAAGGCTTCGTTCACCGAGGTGCAGCTGGTTGAGAATTACGCAGCTGCTCTCGACGAAGTACTTCGCTTGAAGCCTTCAGCAGCCAAGGGTCGCTACGTCCGCAAGGCCGTGTTGTCCTCGACGATGGGCCCTGGCATCCAGGTTGATCCCAACCGCGTCAAGAACCTGCTGTCTGACGACGAGTAGTTCCAGTTCTAGACATGTGTAGGGGCCCGTCCAGAGGACGGGCCCCTACACATGTCTAGATGCCCTGTCAAGACTTGAGGCTGCCCGCGCGCGCCAACTCGACGACGCAGTCGACCACCGCAGGATCGAAGAGCGTGCCGCGCTCCGAACACAAGTATTCAATCGTCGCCTGCTGCCCGATGCTCGGCTTATACGGACGATCACGAGACATTGCATCTGCCACGTCCGCAACGGCGAGGATCCGGCCAGCCAGTGAAATCTCGTCCCCATGCAGCCCGCGGGGATAGCCGGAACCATCGAGGCGCTCATGATGCTGGCTGATTGCAGTCTTCAGCGGCCACGGAAAGTCGAAGCCCGCGAGCATCTCTTCACCAATGATGACGTGCTGCTGCAAGAGGGACATTTCAGGATCGCGCAGGAGCGAGGGCTTCAAGAGCAGTTCTGTCGGAACGCCGATCTTGCCGATGTCATGGATGAGGGCGGCAAGTCTGATGCCCTGGATCTCGTGGGCATCCAAACCTAAACACTCGGCAATCTGCTCTGCGATAACGGCCACTGCGGCTTGATGGCCAGCCGTATAGGGATCCCGTGCTTCCAGAGCGGAAGTCAGTGCGCGGATGGTGGCTTCGAGGGCGTCATTCAACTTGGCTGTGTTTCGCAGCCGTTCCAGTCCTAGCCCGAGCTCTTGGCACAAGGTCGACGCCAAGCTGCTGGCGACTTCGTCAAATAGGAGAGGCTCATCGGCATAGACCGTCAGCACCCCATTGACCACCCCGTAGACGCGCACTGGTACAGCAAGCAGAGATTTGATGTTGGCATTGGCTGCCCGATCCCGATCATGGGGGTAGTTCGCGTCGTGCTGAGCGTCAGGGAGATAGACGATCTCGCCAGTCGTGAAGCACACACCGCTTGGAGAATTCGGATTTGGCCCACCTGCTTGCTCAGGATGGGATTTCTGGAGGCGCTCAACAGGCCCATAACTTGCCCGGATGGCAAATCGACCTGGGATTTCGCTGGAAGGGCGCCAGTACACAGCCAAGAATGCGCTTCCAGATTCAACCACTGCTCGGCAGACCGATACCAGGAGTTCCTCTTCGGTCGAGGAGCGTGCCAATGCAGAGGTTGTCTTGAGCACCGCCTGCCACTCATTGCTCCGGAGGTCGCGCCAATCTGACCACCCCGGCACCTGCGCAAGTTCAATCATCCACGCCTCCATTCCAGTCCCCACTGGGCATGCAGGGTGAACTCGGCTGATAGTTACCAAATGTACCCCGCTTGGCTCCGCGTGAGCCTTGATTTGCCCATCTTGGCCGATTCGGCCTACAGTTCCCCCCGACCGAAGACCGCTGGTCACGAACCGCAAGGTTCGTCGAAGGCTCCACAGCATGTGGGCGACCCGCGTAGGACACTTGAGAATGGCCCGTTGGGGCCATGCCCCGTGCGCCTGCGCCGGGGCGTTTTGCATGGTGGGGGTCCACTTGAAAGGAGCCCCATGGCTAAAGCGACAAAGGTGGCAACCGTCACCGAGCTCGCCGAGCACTTCCGCACCTCCAGTGCTGCAGTGCTGACTGAATACCGTGGCCTCAGCGTTGCGCAGTTGAAAGAATTGCGTCGCACCCTGGGACCAACGGTGACCTACGCGGTCGTCAAGAACACTTTGACCAAGATCGCTGCCAAGGACGCTGGTGTCACTGGCCTGGATGATCTGCTGGCCGGACCGAGCGCAATCGCGTTCGTCACTGGCGATGCCGTTTATGCAGCCAAGGTCATTCGCAACTTTGCCAAGGACAACGTCGCTCTTGTGATCAAGGGCGGAATCATGGATGGCAAGGTGCTTGACGCCGCTGACATCCAGAAGATCGCCGATCTCGAATCGCGTGAGGTTCTGCTCTCCAAGCTTGCTGGCGCAATGAAGGCCAAGCAGTCCCACGCCGTCGCGCTGTTCGCAGCTCCACTGGCCAAGGCCGCCCGTGCTCTCGGTGCTTTGCAAGCCAAGCTTGAGGCGGATCCGTCCGCACAGGCTGCACCCCAGACTCCAGTAGCCGAGGCGCCAGTCGCCGAAGCACCAGCAGCCGACGAGGCTGTTGAGGCTGTTGCCGAAGAAGTTGTCACTCCCGAGACGCAGGCCACTGAGGCAGCTGTTGAGGAAACCACCGAGGGCTAAAGCCCACCAAAACCCGGCCCTCGGCCGGTTCTACCTGAAAGGACGCCACCATGGCGAAGTTGAGCACCGATGATCTGCTTGAAGCATTCAAGGAGATGACCCTTCTCGAACTCTCAGAGTTCGTGAAATTGTTCGAAGAGACCTTTGATGTGACTGCAGCCGCACCGGTTGCCGTTGCAGCCACAGCAGCACCGGCCGGCGGCGACGCTGGCGGCGCAGCCGCCGAGCAGGACGAGTTCGATGTCGTCCTTGAGGTTGCTGGCGACAACAAGATTCCAGTCATCAAGGAGGTGCGCGCACTCACGAGCCTGGGTCTGAAGGAGGCCAAGGATCTCGTCGAGGCAGCTCCGAAGGCGATTCTTGAGAAGGTCAACAAGGAGACCGCTGAGAAGGCAAAGGCACAGCTCGAATCAGCTGGCGCCACCGTCACCATCAAGTAACTCCCAGCGCTGCGTGGGGGGTGGGCCTTTGGCCTGCCCCCCACAGTGCTGTCTGGGTGCAGCCCGTGCTCGATGCTCCAGCCGCAGCGCTCCCACGCCCATCCGATATCCACATCCGGAACATGATTTGTGCCGATGCGCTTGACCTTTTGCACTCCAGGGTCCATTCTCAGCAGCGCAGTCTCGTGCACCAGACCGGTTACCGAGGACCTGCCCGCGCTAGTCGATGAGCCTTCAGCTGTCGAACGTCGCACTTGCGGGCAAGGCATCGAGGGTAATTGGCCTAGGGGTCGGGGTCGACAGCGGTTTGCCCGTAGGGTAGGCTGCCGCTTTGCGCTGCCATTTCATTGCAAACTGAACCGGGTTGTCTAGGGGTCTGCCCCTTGACTATCCGGACTGTTGCCATTGATTCAGGTCTGTGCAAGCTGGAAATTAGCGCCCTGTGGAAGGAACTACCTTGGCCCCCACGCGTACGTCTAGCGTCACGCCGCTTTCCCCCGGTTTGCACCGGGCCTCCTTTGCCAAGATTCGCGAGCCATTGGCTGCGCCAGATCTGCTGAAGTTGCAGACCGCCAGTTTTGACTGGTTGCTTGGTGGAACTGAATGGCAGCAAGTGGTGCGTGAGGCCCTCGCCGCCGGTAACCACGAGATCCCGCAGGCTTCCGGCCTGACTGAGATCTTCGAGGAGATCAGCCCGATCGAGGATTTCGCCGGCGCCATGTCGCTGTCCTTCCGCGATCACCGCTTTGAGCCTCCCAAGTACACCGTTGAGCAGTGCAAGGACAAGGACTTCACCTACTCCGCACCGCTGTTCGTCACAGCTGAGTTCATGAACAACGAGACTGGTGAGATCAAGTCCCAGACCGTCTTCATGGGTGATTTCCCGCTGATGACCAACAAGGGCACTTTCATCATCAACGGCACCGAGCGTGTCGTGGTGTCGCAGTTGGTCCGCTCACCCGGCGTCTACTTCGATCGCTCGGTCGACAAGGCCACTGACAAGGATGTCTTTGCTTGCAAGATCATCCCCAGCCGTGGCGCCTGGCTCGAGTTTGAGATCGACAAGAAGGATCTCGTCGCCGTTCGCGTTGACCGCAAGCGCAAGCAGCCCGTCACGGTGCTCTTGAAGGCGCTGGGAATGAACACCGAGCAGATCATTGAGCGCTTCGGTAAGTACGAGACCTTCATGGCCACCCTTGAGAAGGATCACATCGCGACTCAGGAAGATGCCCTGCTTGACATCTACCGCAAGCTTCGTCCCGGCGAACCGCCAACTCTGGAGAACGCCCGCAACTTGCTCGACAATTTCTACTTCAACCCGAAGCGTTATGACCTCGCCAAGGTTGGCCGTTACAAGATCAACAAGAAGTTGGGTCTTGACCAGCCGCTCACACAGAGTGTTTTGACTCTTGAAGATGTCGTGCAGACCATCGAGTACCTCGTGCGCCTGCATGCAAGTGAGACGACCATCGAAGGCCCTCGTGGCGAAGTTCGCTGTGAGACCGACGACATCGATCACTTCGGCAACCGTCGCCTGCGCACCGTTGGCGAACTGATCCAGAATCAGATTCGCACGGGTCTTTCCCGCATGGAGCGCGTGGTGCGCGAGCGCATGACGACTCAGGACGTCGAGGCCATCACGCCGCAGACCCTGATCAACATTCGCCCAGTCGTTGCCTCGATCAAGGAGTTCTTCGGAACTTCGCAGTTGTCGCAGTTCATGGATCAGACCAACCCACTTGCCGGTCTGACCCACAAGCGTCGTCTGTCAGCACTTGGCCCCGGTGGTCTTTCGCGTGAGCGCGCAGGCTTCGAGGTCCGCGACGTTCACCCCTCGCACTACGGCCGCATGTGCCCGATTGAGACACCTGAAGGCCCGAACATCGGCCTGATCGGATCTCTGTCGACCTATGGCCGTGTCAACGCCTTCGGATTCATCGAGACCCCCTACCGCAAGGTCATCAACGGTCGCGTCAGTGACGATGTCGATTACCTGACTGCAGATGAAGAAGATCTGCACGTGGTGGCCCAGGCCAACACGACGATCGATGGCAACGGCAAGATGCTTGACGATCGTGTGCTTGTGCGTCGCAAGGGCGGCGAAGTCGACTACATCCTTCCTCAGGATGTCGATTACATGGATGTCTCACCGCGCCAGCTGTGGTCAGTCGCAACGGCGATGATTCCCTTCCTTGAGCATGACGATGCAAACCGCGCCCTGATGGGTTCGAACATGCAGCGTCAGGCAGTTCCGCTCCTTCGCTCGGAGGCCCCACTCGTGGGCACCGGCATGGAGTTCCGCGCCGCGTACGACGCCGGAGACATCGTCACTGCGCAGGCTGCCGGCGTGGTCACTGAAGTGTCTGCTGATTTGGTCACCGTTATGCAGGACGACGGCGAGTACATGACCTACCGCATCGAGAAGTTCCACCGTTCCAATCAGGGCACCTGCTTCAACCAGCGCCCGATTGTCAGTGCCAACGACCGCGTCGAAGTTGGTCAGGTGCTTGCTGATGGTCCTTCAACGGATCTTGGCGAAATGGCCCTTGGCAAGAACCTGCTCGTGGCATTCATGTCATGGGAAGGCCACAACTACGAGGACGCAATCATCCTCAACCAGCGTCTTGTGCAAGACGATGTGCTCTCCTCGATTCACATCGAAGAGCACGAAGTCGATGCTCGCGACACCAAGCTGGGCCCAGAGGAGATCACTCGCGACATCCCGAACGTTGCCGAAGAAGTGCTTGCCGATCTCGATGATCGCGGCATCATTCGCATCGGTGCCGATGTCGTTCCCGGTGACATCCTCGTTGGCAAGGTCACGCCAAAGGGCGAGACCGAGCTCACCCCAGAAGAGCGCCTGCTGCGCGCAATCTTCGGTGAGAAGGCTCGCGAAGTTCGCGACACCTCACTCAAGGTTCCGCACGGCGAGTCCGGCAAGGTCATTGGCGTTCGCGTCTTCGACCGCGAAGAGGGCGACGAGCTGCCACCAGGCGTCAACCGTCTGGTTCGCGTCTACATCGCTCAGAAGCGCAAGATCACTGAGGGCGACAAGCTTGCTGGCCGGCACGGCAACAAGGGCGTTATCGCCAAGATCCTGCCTGCTGAAGACATGCCCTTCCTTGAAGATGGCACGCCTGTTGATGTCGTCCTGAACCCGCTCGGTGTTCCTGGTCGTATGAACGTCGGTCAGATTCTCGAGACTCACTTGGGTTGGGCCGCGGCAACAGGTTGGCAGGTTGATCCTTCTGACCCACGTGCGGCGAACCTTCCTGACATGGTCAAGGAGGCTCCACGCTGGACCAAGGTGGCCACGCCAGTCTTCGACGGCGCTCACGAAGATGAGCTCGCGCTCGTGCTCGAGTCCACCCTGCCAACAGACGACGGGTTCACGCTCGTTGGTCCTGATGGCAAGGCGGCCTTGTATGACGGACGCAGCGGCGAGCCGTACCCAGGCCGGGTCACGGTTGGCTACATCTACATCCTCAAGCTCCTGCACCTGGTTGACGACAAGATCCACGCTCGCTCAACTGGTCCGTACTCGATGATCACTCAGCAGCCATTGGGCGGTAAGGCTCAGTTCGGTGGCCAGCGCTTTGGTGAGATGGAAGTGTGGGCACTTGAGGCCTATGGCGCTGCTTATGCGCTGCAGGAGTTGCTCACCATCAAGTCCGATGACGTGCTTGGTCGCGTCAAGGTCTACGAGGCAATCGTCAAGGGCGAGAACGTCCCTGAGCCGGGTATCCCTGAATCCTTCAAGGTGCTCGTCAAGGAGATGCAGTCGCTGTGTCTGAATGTCGAGGTGTTGTCCAGCAACGGGCAGGCCATTGAACTTCGTGACACCGATGAGGATGTCTTCCGCACCGCCGAGGAACTCGGCATTGACCTGTCACGCCCAGAGCGCAGCAGCGTTGAAGAGCTCTAGTACCTCAGAGCGATTCCTAGCCAAACTTCCGCACACGAACGAAGGACACTTCAGTGCTAGACGTTAACTTCTTCGACGAACTCCGCATCGGCCTTGCCACTGCGGATGACATCCGCACTTGGTCATATGGCGAGGTGAAGAAGCCAGAGACCATCAACTACCGCACTCTCAAGCCTGAGAAGGACGGCCTGTTCTGCGAGAAGATCTTCGGACCCACTCGAGACTGGGAGTGCTACTGCGGCAAGTACAAGCGCGTGCGTTTCAAGGGCATCATCTGTGAGCGATGCGGCGTCGAGGTGACTCGAGCAAAGGTTCGTCGCGAGCGCATGGGCCATATTGAGCTTGCTGCGCCGGTCACGCACATCTGGTACTTCAAGGGTGTGCCGAGCCGTCTTGGCTACTTGCTTGATCTTGCTCCGAAGGATCTTGAGAAGGTCATCTACTTCGCTGCCTACATGATCACCTGGGTCGACATCGACGGACGCCACGAGGCGCTTCCGTCGCTGGAGAACCAGTTGGGCGTGGAGAAGAAGCAGATTGCCAATCGTCGCGATTCAGACATTGACACCCGCGCCAAGAAGCTTGAGTCAGATCTGGCCGAGCTTGAGGCCGAGGGTGCCAAGGCTGATGTGCGCCGCAAGGTGCGCGAATCAGGTGAGCGCGAGATGGCAGCTGTTCGCCGTCGCGCTGACACTGAGATCGAGCGACTTGATCGCATCTTTGATCGCTTCCGCACTCTGAAGGTCCAAGACCTCGAGGGTGACGAGATGCTGTTCCGCGAGATGCGTGATCGTTACGGTCGCTGGTTTGACGGAAGCATGGGCGCAGCTGCAATTCAAAAGCGCCTTGAGACCTTCGACCTCGACGCAGAGAACACGATCCTTCGCGACATCGTGGTCAACGGCAAGGGACAGAAGAAGACGCGTGCGCTCAAGCGCCTCAAGGTTGTCAATGCCTTCCTGACCACCACGAACTCGCCTACCGGCATGGTTCTTGATGCTGTTCCCGTCATCCCACCGGATCTTCGTCCGATGGTTCAGCTCGATGGTGGCCGCTTTGCAACGAGCGATCTCAACGATCTCTATCGCCGCGTGATCAACCGCAACAACCGCTTGAAGCGTCTGCTCGACCTCGGTGCACCCGAGATCATCGTCAACAACGAGAAGCGCATGCTCCAAGAGGCTGTTGATGCCCTGTTCGACAACGGCCGTCGTGGCCGTCCCGTCACTGGACCGGGCAACCGCGCACTGAAGTCGCTGTCCGACATGCTCAAGGGCAAGCAGGGCCGCTTCCGTCAGAACCTGCTCGGCAAGCGCGTTGACTACTCGGGCCGTTCGGTCATCGTGGTCGGCCCGCAGTTGAAGCTGCACCAGTGCGGTCTGCCAAAGCAGATGGCACTTGAGCTCTTCAAGCCCTTCGTGATGAAGCGTCTGGTTGATCTCAACCACGCCCAGAACATCAAGAGCGCCAAGCGCATGGTTGAGCGTTCGCGTTCAGTTGTGTGGGATGTGCTTGAAGAGGTCATCACCGAGCACCCAGTGCTGCTCAACCGTGCGCCAACCCTGCACCGCCTTGGCATTCAGGCCTTCGAACCACAACTGATCGAAGGCAAGGCCATCCAGATCCACCCACTGGTCTGCACAGCGTTCAACGCAGACTTCGATGGTGACCAGATGGCTGTCCACCTGCCCCTTTCGGCAGAGGCACAGGCCGAGGCTCGCATATTGATGCTCTCGAGCAACAACATCTTGTCGCCGGCAAACGGTCGCGCCATCACCACTCCTACCCAGGACATGGTGTTGGGCATCTACTCGCTGACGATGAACGAGCCTGGTGCTCCAGGCGAAGGCCGCGCCTTCTCCTCGATAGCAGAGGCGATGATGGCCTTTGATGCGAAGTCACTTTCGCGTCAGTCGGACATCGTCATTCGCCTGACCGACGGTCTGCCTCCAGAGGGCTTCGAAGGCACTGAAGGCTGGGAGCCAGGTCAGCCCTTCCTGCTCAAGACGACTCTTGGTCGCGCAATCTTCAACGAGGCGTTGCCCAGTGATTACCCATTCGTCAACGCGCAGGTCGACAAGCGGATGCTCGGTGCCGTGGTCAACCAACTCGCAGAGCGCTACGCCAAGGTTGATGTCGCTGCTACCCTCGACAAGCTCAAGGAGCTCGGCTTCTACTGGGCAACTCGCTCGGGCGTCACGATCTCGATCTCCGATGTCGTCACTCCTCCGCGCAAGGCTGAACTGCTCGCTGTTGCTGAAGGCTTTGCTGACAAGGTGCAGAAGCAGTACGAGCGTGGTCTGATCACCGACTCTGAGCGTCGTCAGGAGCTCATTGAGATCTGGACTCGCGCTACCGATGAGGTTGCCAAGGCCATGCAGGAGAACTTCCCGCGTACCAACCCCGTCCACATCATGGTCGACTCTGGTGCTCGAGGTAACTTCATGCAGGTCCGTCAGATCGCAGGTATGCGTGGGCTGGTGGCCAACCCCAAGGGCGAGATTATTCCGCGTCCGATCAAGTCCAACTTCCGCGAGGGCCTGTCGGTTCTGGAGTACTTCATCTCCACCCACGGTGCTCGCAAGGGTCTGGCTGATACCGCACTTCGTACTGCTGACTCCGGTTACCTGACTCGTCGCCTCGTTGACGTTTCGCAGGATGTCATCGTGCGTGAGGTTGACTGCTTCACCGATCGCAGCACTGCAATCACCATTGGTGAAGTTGTCGATGGCAAACTGCGTCCGCTGGAGAACCTCGACACTGCTGTCACCTCACGGGTGCTCGGTCGCGATGTCGAGGTCGATGGCAAGACGATCGCGCTTGCTGGCGAAGAGCTCACCACACCTCGACTCATTGAGCTCGTCGAGCTTGGTGCAGCCGAGGTTCGCGTCCGCACGGTTCTGACCTGCGAGAGCAAGGTCGGCACCTGCGCAATGTGCTACGGCAAGTCGATGGCAACCGGCAAGCTGGTTGATGTCGGCGAGGCCATTGGCATCGTGGCAGCGCAGTCCATTGGTGAGCCTGGTACTCAGCTCACCATGCGTACCTTCCACACCGGCGGCGTTGCTGGTGAGGACATCACGCATGGTCTGCCTCGCATCGTTGAGCTCTTCGAGGCTCGCACCCCCAAGGGTGTGGCCCCGATCAGCGAGGTCACCGGCCGCGTGCGCATCGATGACACTGACAAGACCCGCAAGCTCGTCGTTGTCCCAGACGATGGCAGCGAAGAAATTGCGCAGCCAGTGTCCAAGCGCACCCGCTTGCTCGTCGAAGACGGTCAGCATGTGCAGGTGGGTCATCAGCTCACCATCGGTGCGGTTGATCCCAAGCAGGTGCTGCGCATTCTTGGTCAGCGCGCAGTCCAGCTGTACCTGGTTGATCAGGTGCAAGAGGTCTATCGCTCGCAGGGTGTCTCGATCCACGACAAGCACATTGAGGTCATCGTTCGCCAGATGCTCAAGCGCGTCACGATCATTGACGATGGCGACTCAGGTTTCCTCACCGGCGATGTCATCGAGCGCACCAATTTCGAGAACGTCAACCGTCGTGTGGTCTCTGAAGGCCGGGCACCAGCTGCTGGTCGCCCAGAACTCATGGGTATCACCAAGGCATCGCTTGCAACTGAGTCCTGGTTGTCAGCAGCTTCCTTCCAGGAGACCACTCGCGTCCTCACCGACGCAGCCATTCATGCCAAGAGCGATCCGCTGTTGGGCCTGAAGGAGAACGTCATCCTGGGCAAGCTCATCCCTGCAGGTACCGGTATGCCGATCTACCGCAATGTTCGAGTTGAGCCCACCGAGGAAGCCAAGAACGCGATGTACGCAACCTTCGCGAACTACGACGAGCTCGACTACACCAGCTTCGGTGCCTCCTCAGGAGCTGCTGTGCCGCTGGAGGAGTTCGACTTCCGCGGGTACAACGCATAGGCAGTCAGCAGTACTGAAGAAGGGGAAGAGCTACGGCTCTTCCCCTTCTTCCTTGTTCCTTCTGTTCGCTTAGAGATATCTGTCGAGCACTTCCGCAAAACGTTTCTGATCAGATTCAGGAATGCCGTTCGACCGTGCGACATTCGGATAGTGCTTCTCGAATTTCCGACCAGATTGAGGCCGCATCTTCATTAGTGATGCCGAAATACTCACTGGCACTATTCAACGCGTCCTGGCATTGCGTGGGCTCGGTGATGTAGTTGATGCCCGTAACTCGCTGCTTGTTGGAATCGGGATCGGGATTGATGTCAAAGATTGGAGATAGCAGCCACCCGCTGGGTTCTCTTAAGAATCCATGGTTTCTCATATGGTCGTCTGTGTTATTGATAGCAATTGAAAATGCTATGCGTCGCCACAGTTCCTGCAAGTCGTTGTGCGCGCGACTGCTGTGCTGAGCCAGCGCCTCCGCCAACTCGACGTAGTCGCTGTGCGAACCGTCCTTGACCTGCATTAGCGACATTGCGCTGAGGTATGGAATTCGATTATCCCCGCCCCGGTCGAAGCGATCGAGAAGCAGAACATTTTGGCTACTTACCTTTACAAGTTCGCGCGTTGGACATTGGATATGAGCCCTTTCAGCTAGATCCAACGCAGTTTTCTCCCATGCCATCACGTCCCATGCGTCACTGCTGTGCGGGAATTTTGCGATCTTTAGTAGTTTGCCGTCGCGGACAGATGCTTTGGGACGAGCGCCACCCAGCGAACCTGAGCCTGCATCGAGTAGCAACTTGATTGCTGCCATGAGGTCAGTGGAAGCTTCGTCTTTTGACACAAGGTTCGCGGCGTCGAGGAGTTTTGGAAGTTCAATGAGTTTGGGAACGCTCAGTTCGGATGCCAGGAAGTTGGTTCCGTCGAGGGAATATCGGAGCGCCCCCTGCCTGGTGATGTCGCTGACACCTAGCAGGTAGTCGGACTCACTGGGAGTCCGTGTTGTTCGCGTCCCAGGGTCTGCAGTTGCGCGAAGCCGCTTGTCGATTAGGTTCCTTCCCCATCGGTCAGGGGCACTGTCTAAGAGTCCGCCCGGCAATCCGGCAGTGACGCCGCCCTGAGACTCCAGTGGCAGGTCTGGGCTAATGGCCCATGCTCCGGGTGTGCGAAGGTAGTTTCTGTCGTATTCAAAATTTGTCGAAACTGTGCCTCGACGATTCGAGATATGGGCCGTTCCAACGCGAATTGTCCGCGAATCCCAGTCAGTGTAAACACGGACTTCGACGCTGCTTGGCTGGCTCATCGACGCACTCTTTTGGGCAGGGTTTCATCCGCGCGCGCGCGTCCCAGAGCAGATTCGTATGGATCCATCGCCCTGACTAGGTTTTCAATTTGTCCCAATACCAGAGCAACACTCAGAAATATGTCCAAGCCGACTGTTGCCTCGCCCCGTTCTAGGCGGCCTATCGTTGTTCGATCCACACCAGCGCGTTGGGCTACTTGGTCTGCAGTCAGTCCTTGCAGTTTTCTCCAGGTTCTTAAGTGCTCACCGAGATCGAGTGCCGCCCTTCTGGCTCGAGCGGGCAATGGGCGACTAGTCATGGTTTCCTCCAAGGCGATAGAGCAACATTAGCATTAATGATGTAAATAACCATCATTAACCGACTTAAAGATGGCTGGGTGCAGCATTAATGATGAAAACAGATAGAGAATTAGCGCGAATCCTCACGAAGAGAGTTCCTGTGTCAGCTTGGAGAGATCTTCAAAAACGAATCCAATGAAAAGTTAGGTCAATCCCAGACCGACTAACTCAGATCGGCAAAGAGCATCAAATCCGGTGAGAAGCCTCTAGCACCACAATGCCCCTATGCCTGTAATCCAAATAAGCGATGTTGCAGAGCTGCGCCTTGCTGATTATTCATCGCTGACCGATGTGGCCTTGCGTACCAGCTTTGAATCTGAGCATGGCCTCTATATAGCTGAGAGTGTCAAGGTCATCACGCGTGCTCTGCGTGCAGGGCACACCCCCCGGTCGGTTCTGATGTCGAATCGTTGGCTGCCGCGCATGGGCGCGCTCCTGGAAGAAATCGAGTCGACTCATCCCAGCACTCCCATATTCATTGGCGATGAATCTGACCTGGAGGCAATCGCTGGCTTTCACGTGCACCGAGGTGCGCTCGCCGCGATGCATCGACCAGCCCTGCCCTTGCTCGATGAGTTGATCCACGAAGGTCGGCAACGCCTGGTGATTCTGGACGGCATCGTGGATCACACCAACATCGGCGCGATCTTCCGTTCCGTGGCCGGCATGGGTGCTGATTCTGTGCTGCTGACTCCGCAGTGCGCAGACCCGCTGTACCGGCGCAGTGTGCGGGTGTCGATGGGCTCGGTGTTCCAAGTGCCATGGACACGGATTGAGAGTTGGGCTACTGGCATTGCTCGGCTTCACGAGCTGGGCTTCACCATTGCGGCACTGGCCTTGACTGCAGACTCGCAGGACCTTGCCTCCTTCGCCGCCGATGCGCCAGATCGCTTGGCGATAGTTCTTGGCTCAGAAGGAGATGGACTCTCCTCCAGCGTGATTGCAGATGCCGATGTCGTGCTGCGCATTCCGATGTCCGGGGGAGTGGATTCCTTGAATGTTGCGGCGGCATCTGCCGTTGCGTTGTGGGCCTTGCGCCTTGCCTCCGAATCCTGATCAGGCTGGTCGCATCGAATAGAGTGCAGCCATGAGCCCCGAGGATCAGCCAGCACCTGAGCAGTCCTGGCCAAGCGAGCCGATTCCGGCTCCCGCTATTCCTCCATACGCATGGGTGGCCCCGCCGGCTCCGGCGCCGGCAACCTCGGCAGACGCGATCGTTGCCTTTATCTTGTCGCTCGTCTCGTGGGCGGTCTGCCCGATCATCTTTGCTGTGGTCGCTCTGGTCTTTGCGATGAAGGCTGATCGGGCGATTTCGGCAGCTCCGGGAACTGTGGGCGGCAGTGGGCTGAATTTGGCCGCCAAGTTGATTGCCTGGATCAATATCGGCTTCTGGGTGGCAGCGATCTTCATCGGTGGGTTCATCGCGATCGTGCTGATTCTGGCTGGCGCAGGCTCCACCCCTGCTCATCCGTGAGGCGGATCTGCTTGCGCGGTTGCAAATCAGACCCCGTTTTGACTCTGCGGACTAAAGCCGAGTAATCTTCCCCTTCGTGTCTGACCCCTCAGGCACATCCCGCCGTGCGAACTTCCCCCGAAGGCATGCACCGACGCTGATGCGTCTGGGATCCATCCACGATCTGGTGATCGTTGCTGCGAGATGCGGCGCGACACACCCGACCGCGTGGGTCGGAGACTGAGGGAACAGGAACGGCAAGGTCACCAACCGAGAAAGGCAACGCGTGCCAACGATCCAGCAGCTGGTCCGTAAGGGTCGGCAGGACAAGGTCTCCAAGACGAAGGCTCCCGCACTCAAGGGCAGCCCTCAGCGTCGCGGAGTCTGTACCCGTGTGTACACAACCACGCCCAAGAAACCGAACTCGGCTCTGCGCAAGGTGGCCCGTGTGCGATTGACCTCTGGCATCGAGATCACCGCTTACATCCCCGGTGTTGGTCACAACCTGCAGGAGCACTCGATCGTGCTGATCCGCGGTGGACGTGTCCGCGACCTTCCCGGTGTGCGCTACAAGGTCATCCGCGGCGCCCTTGACACCCAGGGCGTCAAGAACCGCAAGCAGGCTCGCAGTAAGTACGGCGCGAAGAAGGAGAAGGCCTAATGCCTCGCAAGGGCCCTGCCGCCAAGCGGCCGATCGTCATCGACCCGGTCTACCAGGCCCCGTTGGTCACCCAGCTCGTCAACAAGGTGCTCCTTGACGGCAAGCGCTCCACCGCAGAGCGCATCGTCTATGGCGCATTGGAAGGCTGCCGCGAGAAGACCGGCACCGATCCAGTGCAGACCTTGAAGCGCGCACTCGACAACATTCGTCCCACCCTTGAGGTGAAATCCCGCCGTGTCGGTGGCGCCACCTACCAGGTTCCCATTGAGGTCAAGGCAGGCCGGGCAACCACCCTGTCCCTTCGCTGGCTGATCAGCTACTCGCGTCAGCGTCGTGAGAAGACCATGACCGAGCGCCTTATGAACGAAATTCTGGATGCCTCCAACGGTCTTGGCGCAAGCGTCAAGAAGCGCGAAGACACCCACAAGATGGCCGAGTCGAACAAGGCCTTCGCGCACTATCGCTGGTAACCCCCACCGCCTGTAACCCACCCACCCATACGCAACGGAGAGCATTCGTGTCTACGCAGACCAGCCTCGACCTCGCCAAGGTCCGCAACATCGGGATCATGGCGCATATCGACGCGGGCAAAACCACCACGACCGAGCGCATCCTGTTCTACACCGGTATCAACTACAAGATCGGTGAAGTTCACGAGGGCGCAGCGACGATGGACTGGATGGAGCAGGAGCAGGAGCGCGGCATCACGATCACTTCGGCTGCCACCACCTGCATCTGGAAAGACCACACCATCAACATCATCGATACCCCCGGTCACGTGGACTTCACTGTTGAGGTTGAGCGTTCACTGCGAGTGCTCGACGGCGCCGTCACGGTGTTCGACGGCGTAGCCGGTGTCGAGCCACAGTCCGAGACCGTGTGGCGCCAAGCCGACAAGTACAGCGTTCCTCGCATCTGCTTCGTCAACAAGCTCGACCGCACCGGTGCTGATTTCTTCCGTTGCGTCGACATGATTGTTGAGCGCCTTGGCGCTACCCCGCTTGTGCTGCAGATCCCCATCGGCGCAGAGGGCGATTTCCTTGGTGTCGTTGACCTCATCACCATGAAGGCGCTGACCTGGCGCGGGGAGACCGAAAAGGGCGAAGACTACGAAATCGAAGAAATCCCTGCTGAGCTTGCTGCTCAGGCCGCGGAGTACCGCGAGAAGCTCCTTGAAGTTCTTTCCGAGGCAGATGATGAAATCCTCGTGAAGTTCCTTGACGGCGAGCAGTTCACTGTCCAAGAGATTCAGGCTGCAATTCGTCGCGCGACTCTTGCGTACAAGCTCACTCCAATCCTTACTGGCTCGGCATTCAAGAACAAGGGCGTTCAGCCCATGCTCGATGCCGTTGTCGCCTACCTTCCCTGCCCCTTGGACGTTGAAGCAGTCGAGGGTCACAAGATGGGCCATGAAGACGTCATCATCGAGCGCAAGCCAAGTGACAGCGAGCCCTTTGCCGCGCTGGCATTCAAGATCATGACCGATCCGCACCTTGGCAAGCTCACCTACATGCGGGTGTACTCGGGTCGACTGAACACCGGCACTGCAGTGCTCAACAGCGTGAAGGATCGCAAGGAGCGCATCGGAAAGATCTACCGAATGCACGCCAACAAGCGCGAAGAAATCGATTCAGTGGGCGCCGGCGACATCGTTGCCGTGATGGGTCTGAAGGACACCACCACAGGCGAGACCCTGTGCGATCCAGCCAACCCAGTTGTGCTGGAGTCGATGACCTTCCCCGCACCGGTCATTCACATTGCAATCGAGCCCAAGACCAAGAGCGACCAGGACAAGCTCGGTATCGCAATTCAGCGACTCGCTGAAGAAGATCCGACCTTCCACGTGCGCTCAGATGAAGAGACCGGCCAGACCATCATCGGTGGCATGGGCGAGCTGCACCTTGAGGTGCTCGTTGACCGCATGAAGCGTGAGTTCAATGTCGAGGCGAACGTGGGCAAGCCCCAGGTCGCCTACCGCGAGACGATCACCAAGAAGGTCGTCAAGATCGACTACACCCACAAGAAGCAGTCAGGCGGCTCGGGCCAGTTCGCGCGAGTCATCATCGACCTCGAGCCGAACACCGACGAAGGTGGCGGCTACGCATTCGAGAACAAGGTCACCGGCGGACGCATTCCTCGTGAATACATCCCATCGGTTGACGCAGGAGCTCAGGAAGCGCTGGAAAACGGTGTCCTCGCTGGCTACCCAATGGTCGACGTCAAGGTCACGCTGCAGGACGGCGCGTACCACGATGTTGACTCCTCGGAACTCGCATTCAAGATCGCCGGCTCCATGGCGTTCAAAGATGCCGCGCGCAAGGCCGGCGCGGTCATCCTCGAACCGATGATGGCCGTTGAGGTGACTACACCCGATGACTTCATGGGTGATGTCATTGGCGATCTGAACTCACGACGCGGTCAGATCCAGGCGATGGAAGAACGCATGGGCGCTCGCGTTGTGAGAGCAGTTGTACCGCTGTCTGAGATGTTCGGCTACGTGGGCGATCTACGCAGCCGCACTCAAGGACGTGCGAGCTACAGCATGCAATTTGACTCCTATGCACAGGTTCCATCCAATGTGCAGGTGGAGATCATCGCCAAGGCTCGCGGCGAATAGTCGCGGATCAAAAGAAACACACCACTAACAAAAATATCCATCCGATCCGCGATACCGCCGGACGGCTACACGACAAGGGAGAACTCAAGTGGCGAAGGCCAAGTTTGAGCGCACCAAGCCGCACGTCAACATCGGCACCATTGGTCACATTGACCATGGCAAGACGACCCTGACTGCCGCAATCACCAAGGTGCTGCACGACAAATTTCCGGATGTGAACCCCTTCACACCCTTCGACATGATCGACAAGGCGCCAGAAGAGCGTCAGCGCGGTATCACCATCTCGATCGCGCACGTCGAGTACCAGACAGAGGCGCGTCACTACGCACACGTCGACTGCCCAGGTCACGCTGACTACATCAAGAACATGATCACCGGCGCTGCCCAGATGGACGGTGCAATCCTCGTGGTTGCCGCCACTGACGGCCCGATGCCGCAGACCAAGGAGCACGTCATCCTGGCTCGCCAGGTCGGCGTTCCTGCCATCGTCGTTGCGCTCAACAAGTGCGACATGGTTGACGATGAGGATCTCCTTGAGCTCGTCGAGATGGAGGTTCGTGAACTTCTCTCGGCCTACGAGTTCCCAGGCGATGACCTTCCTGTCATCCGCGTTGCCGCCTTCCCAGCCCTTCAGGGTGACGCAAAGTGGGGCGAGACGGTCATGGAGCTCATGAACGCAGTCGACACCTACATCCCCACACCCGAGCGTGAGATTGACAAGCCTTTCCTCATGCCAGTTGAAGACGTCTTCACGATCACTGGTCGTGGCACCGTCGTCACCGGTCGCATTGAGCGCGGGGTCGTCAAGGTCAACGAAGAGATCGAGATCGTCGGCATTCGTCCAGGCATCCCGATCAAGACGATCGTCACGGGCGTCGAGATGTTCCGCAAGCTGCTTGACGAAGGTCAGGCTGGCGAGAACGTCGGACTGCTGCTTCGTGGCACCAAGCGCGAAGATGTCGAGCGTGGCCAGGTCTGCTGCAAGCCCGGCTCGATCACCCCGCACACGGGCTTCGACGCTCAGGTCTACATCCTTTCCAAGGATGAGGGCGGCCGTCATACGCCGTTCTTCAACAACTACCGTCCGCAGTTCTACTTCCGGACAACTGACGTCACCGGCGTCGTGACCCTGCCTGACGGCAAGGACATGGTCATGCCAGGCGACAACACCGACATGTCAGTGGAGCTCATTCAGTCCATCGCCATGGAGGACGGCCTGCGTTTCGCAATCCGCGAGGGTGGCCGCACGGTTGGCGCTGGTCGCGTCACCAAGATCACTAAGTAGTGAGGTTGGGAGCGACCCCAGGGCCGCTCCCAACACCACCACTGGATCTGCTTGAGAACGGTTCGACCTGCACCACCAGCACCACCCAAGCATTGGCACACGAGAAGTAAGGACACCAGCCACCATGGCGGGACAAAAGATCCGCATCCGGCTCAAGGCCTATGACCATGAGGTCATCGATTCATCGGCGCGTAAAATCGTCGAGACGGTGATCCGCACTGGTGCATCGGTTGCAGGCCCGGTGCCTTTGCCGACCGAAAAGAACATCTACTGCGTCATCCGCTCGCCCCATAAGTACAAGGACAGCCGCGAGCACTTCGAGATGCGCACACACAAGCGCCTCATTGACATTCTCGACCCCACGCCGAAGACCGTCGATTCGCTCATGCGTCTTGACCTTCCAGCTGGTGTCGACATCGAGATCAAGCTGTAGGGAAGACGAAACGATGGGCACCAACGTGAAGGGCGTACTGGGCACCAAGCTCGGCATGACTCAGGTCTGGGATGAGAACAACAAGGTTGTTCCCGTGACTGTGATTCAGGCCGGACCTTGTGTCGTCACCCAGGTTCGCACCCCAGAAAACGACGGATATTCCGCCGTCCAGATCGCTTTCGGCGCTATTGATCCTCGCAAGGTCAACAAGCCGGCCGCTGGTCACTTCGAGAAGGCCGGCGTCACCCCTCGCCGCCACCTCGTCGAGATCCGCACTGATGATGCTTCGGAGTACACCCTGGGCCAAGAGCTCGGTGCTGACACCTTCGAGACCGGTCAGCGCATTGACGCCGTAGGCACGACCAAGGGCAAGGGCTTTGCCGGCGCCATGAAGCGTCACGGCTTCCACGGTCTGCGCGCCTCGCATGGTGTCACGCGCAAGCACCGTTCACCAGGTTCCATCGGTGGATGCTCGACCCCAGGTCGCGTGTTCAAGGGCATGAAGATGGCGGGCCGCATGGGCACCGATCGTCAGACCACCTTGAACCTTCGCATTCAAAGCGTTGATGTCGAAAAGGGCCTGCTGCTCATCAAGGGTGCCGTTCCTGGCCCCAAGGGCGCGCTCATCTTCGTTCGAACCGCAGTGAAGGAGGCCTGACGATGACTGATGTCGACGTCCGCACCGCCGCAGGTGCGACCACGGGCAAGGTGGAACTGCCAGCTGAGATCTTCGACGTGCAGGTCAACGTTCCGTTGATCCACCAGGTCGTTGTTGCACAGCTCGCAGCTGCACGCCAGGGCACGCACTCGACCAAGCGTCGTGGCGAGGTTCGCGGTGGTGGGCGCAAGCCTTACAAGCAGAAGGGCACTGGTCGTGCTCGTCAAGGCTCGATCCGTGCGCCTCACTTCAAGGGCGGTGGAGTTGCTCACGGACCGCACCCTCGTGACTATGCCCAGCGCACCCCCAAGAAGATGAAGGCTGCAGCACTTCGTGGAGCCCTGTCTGATCGCGCTCGTGATGGTCGCGTGCATGTGGTTTCTCAGATCGTTGCCGGTGACACGCCTTCGACCAAGTTGGCCATTGCCGCGATGACCGCATTGGGTCTTGAGGGTCAGGTGCTTGCCGCCATCACTCGTGATGACGACATCGCAGCACTGAGCCTGCGCAATGTGCCCACGGTGCACGTGCTCTACATCGATCAGCTGAACACCTACGACGTGCTGGTCAGTGACTACGTGCTCTTCACCGAGGCATCACTTGAGATTTTCGTCGCTGGTGCTCCTGCCGGCAAGAGCGTCAAGGCTGTAGCAGCCGAGAGCGAGGTTGAAGCATGAGAATCCCAGATCCGCGCGACATTCTGATTTCACCAGTGGTGTCAGAGAAGAGCTACGCACTGCTCGACGAGAACAAGTACACGTTCATTGTCTCGCCAGATGCCAACAAGACGCAGATCAAGATCGCCGTCGAGCAGGTTTTCGGCGTCAAGGTCACGGCTGTGAACACCATGAACCGTGAAGGCAAGCGTCTTCGCACCAAGACCGGCTTCGGCAAGCGGGCTGACACCAAGCGCGCCATCGTGTCTGTTGCAGACGGCGACCGCATTGACATCTTCGGAGGCCCGGTCTCCTGACCGGCCAAAGACGACCAGAGGAACTGAAATGGGAATCCGCAAGTACAAGCCGACAACGCCGGGCCGTCGTGGCTCGAGCGTGGCCGACTTCGTCGAGATCACGCGGTCTGAGCCGGAGAAGTCGCTCGTCCGTCCACTGCCGAAGAAGGGTGGCCGCAACAACAGCGGCAAGATCACCACTCGGCACCAAGGTGGCGGTCACAAGCGTGCCTACCGTCTGATCGACTTCCGTCGCGCAGACAAGGACGGCGTGCCTGCCAAGGTCGCGCACATCGAGTACGACCCGAACCGCACTGCGCGCATCGCGCTGCTGCATTTCGCGGACGGCGAGAAGCGTTACATCCTGGCCCCGAACAAGCTCAAGCAGGGCGACCCGATTGAGACCGGCCCAAGCGCCGACATCAAGCCGGGCAACAACCTGCCGCTGCGCAACATCCCCGTCGGCACCGTGATCCACGCCGTGGAGCTCAAGCCAGGTGGCGGAGCCAAGATCGCTCGTTCGGCAGGCACCAGCATTCAGTTGGTTGCCAAGGACGGCCCCTACGCCCAGCTGCGCATGCCCTCCGGTGAAATCCGCAACGTGGATCTGCGCTGCCGCGCGACCATCGGCGAGGTGGGCAACGCCGAGCAGTCCAACATCAACTGGGGCAAGGCTGGCCGCATGCGCTGGAAGGGCAAGCGCCCGACCGTCCGTGGTGTAGCCATGAACCCAGTCGACCACCCACATGGTGGTGGTGAAGGCAAGACTTCAGGTGGACGCCACCCGGTCAACCCGAATGGCAAGCCAGAAGGCCGTACTCGCAGCCGCAATAAGGCCAGCGACCAGTTCATCGTCCGTCGCCGCAAGTCCGGCAAGAAGCGCTAAGGGAAGTCATGCCACGTAGCCTGAAGAAGGGTCCGTTCGTCGACGACCATCTGATCAAGAAGGTCGACGCACAGAACGAGGCCAACACCAAGACTGTGATCAAGACCTGGTCGCGCCGCTCAATGATCGTGCCGGCAATGCTGGGTCACACGATCGCGGTGCACGACGGCCGCAAGCACGTGCCGGTGTTCGTCTCAGAGAACATGGTCGGACACAAGCTCGGTGAGTTTGCGCCAACCCGTACTTTCAGGGGCCACGTCAAGGACGACCGCAAGGCCAAGCGCCGCTAATCGCAGCGCTACTCAATGACCACTACCGAACGACACGACGAAGCAAGGGGATAGCGATGGAAGCCAGGGCCCAGGCGCGGTACGTCCGCGTCACGCCCATGAAGGCGCGCCGCGTGATTGACCTCATTAGAGGCATGAACGCAAGCGACGCCCAGGCGGTATTGGCATTCGCACCGCAAGCAGCCAGTGAGCCAATTGGCAAGGTGCTTGACAGTGCGATTGCAAATGCTACGAACAACCATGCGATGGACGCCCGTTCGCTCGTCGTAAGCGCGGCATATGTGGACGAAGGTCCAACCATGAAGCGCATCCGTCCACGCGCACAGGGTCGGGCATACCAGATCCGCAAGCGCAGCAGCCACATCACTGTGGTTGTGTCAGACCAGAAGGAAGGGTGACCCGCTCGTGGGACAGAAAGTAAACCCGAATGGTTTCCGCCTCGGCATCACCACTGACTTCAAGTCACGTTGGTTTGCTGATTCGCAGAAGCCCGGTCAGCGTTACCGCGACTATGTCGACGAGGACGTCAAGATCCGCAAGGTGCTCTCACAGGGCATGGAGCGGGCTGGCATCTCCAAGGTCGAGATCGAGCGCACTCGTGACCGCGTTCGCGTAGACATTCACACCGCACGCCCAGGCATCGTCATTGGTCGCCGTGGAGCCGAAGCCGATCGCATTCGTGGCGATCTGGAGACTCTCACCGGCAAGCAGGTGCAGTTGAACATCCTCGAGGTCAAGAACCCTGAGATCGATGCGCAGCTCGTTGCCCAGGGCATCGCCGAGCAGCTCTCCAGCCGTGTCTCATTCCGTCGCGCCATGCGCAAGGGCATGCAGAGCACCATGAAGAGTGGCGCCAAGGGCATCCGAGTGCAGGTGTCCGGTCGTCTTGGTGGCGCAGAAATGTCGCGCACTGAGTTCTACCGCGAAGGCCGCGTTCCTTTGCACACCCTGCGCGCCGATATTGACTATGGCTTCTACGAGGCGCGTACCACCTTCGGTCGCATCGGCGTCAAGGTCTGGATCTACAAGGGCGACGCCCTGCCTACCCGCTCCGAGCGTGAAGCTGCTGCTGCAGCTGCCCGCCTTGGTCAGCGTGGTCCGGCAGTTGCTCGACCCCGTCGCGGTCAAGATGCTGCCGTCGAGGCCAATCCTGAGGCGACCCCTGCAGGGGCCGTCGTTGAAGCTCCGCTCGATGCTGTCGTTGAGACTTCAGCCGATGCCGTGACGGAGGCCTGAGCCATGTTGATTCCTCGTCGCGTCAAGCACCGCAAGCAGCACCACCCGACTCGTCGCGGTGTGGCCAAGGGCGGCACCGAGGTGACCTTCGGCGCTTACGGCCTGCAGGCACTTGAGCATGGTTACGTCACGAACCGACAGATTGAGTCGGCTCGTATCGCAATCACGCGTCACATCCGTCGTGGCGGAAAGGTCTGGATCAACATCTACCCAGACCGTCCTCTCACGAAGAAGCCCGCCGAGACCCGCATGGGTTCCGGTAAGGGCTCGCCCGAATGGTGGGTGGCCAACGTCAAGCCAGGCCGCGTCATGTTCGAACTCTCGTACCCCGATGACAAGGTTGCTGTGGAAGCGATGACTCGCGCCATGCACAAGCTGCCGATGAAGTGCCGCATTGTTCGGCGCGATGAAGTAGGTGAGAACTGATGTCCGCAGGAACCCAGGTCGGTGAGTTGCGCAATCTGGAAGACGTGGAGCTGACAGCCAAGCTTCGCGAATCCAAGGAGGAGCTCTTCAACCTCCGCTTTCAAGGCGCAACCGGACAGCTCGAGAACCATGGCCGTCTGCGCGCCGTGCGTAAGGACATCGCGCGGATCTACACGATCCTGCGCGAACGTGAACTGGGCATCACCCCAATCGAGGGTGGCGCCGCATGAGTGCGAAAGAGGCAAGTGTGAGTGACGACAAGCGCGGCTACCGCAAGACCCGCGAGGGGCTGGTCGTCAGCGACAAGATGGACAAGACAGTGGTGGTTGCGGTCGAAGACCGTTTCAAGCACCCGCTTTACGGCAAGGTCGTGCGTCGCACGAACAAGCTCAAGGCACATGACGAGGCAAACGCAGCCGGTATCGGCGACCGCGTGCTTCTGATGGAGACCCGCCCGTTGTCAGCAACCAAGCGCTGGCGCGTCGTGGAAATCCTCGAGAAGGCCAAGTAGTCAGTTCCGCCAGGCTCGATTGAGAACCGGCAGACGATCAGGAGAATGAAGTGATTCAGCAAGAGTCGCGACTACGTGTCGCTGACAACACGGGTGCCAAGGAGTTGTTGTGCATTCGTGTACTCGGCGGCTCCGGGCGCCGTTACGCCGGCATTGGTGACGTCATCGTCGCCACGGTCAAGGACGCCATCCCTGGTGGCGGAGTGAAGAAGGGTGACGTCGTCAAGGCAGTCATCGTTCGCACGAAGAAGGAGCGTCGTCGTCCGGATGGTTCATACATCCGTTTCGACGAGAACGCCGCAGTCCTCCTCAAGCCAGATGGCGAGCCACGTGGCACGCGCATCTTCGGTCCAGTTGGCCGTGAGCTTCGTGACAAGAAGTACATGAAGATCATCTCGCTTGCACCGGAGGTGCTGTAATGACCAAGCAGCTGCACGTCCGCAAGGGCGATCTCGTCCAGGTCATCTCAGGCAAGGACCGTGGGGTCAAGGGCAAGGTCATTGAGGTCCTGCCCGATGCCAACCGCGTCATTGTCGAAGGCGTGAACCGCGTCAAGAAGCACACCAAGATCGGGCAGAACGCTCGTGGTGCGCAGACCGGCGGCATTGTCACAACCGAGGCGCCGATCCATGCATCCAATGTCATGGTCATCGACCCTGAAGATGGCCGTCCGACTCGCGTGGGCTACCGCCGGGAGGATGTTGAGAAGCGTCGCCCTGACGGCTCAACCTACGAAGCACAGCGCAGCGTGCGCATCTCGCGCCGCACGGGTAAGGACATCTGAGCATGAGCACTGAGACAAGCACGAGTACTGAGACCACTAGTACTGAAACCACTAGTACTGAAACACTTGCGATCCCGCGCCTCAAGGCACGATATCGCGAAGAGATGGTGCCGGCGCTGAAGTCGGAGTTCGGCTTCACAAACATCATGCAGGTTCCCGGTCTGACCAAGATCGTGGTCAACATGGGCGTTGGCGAAGCCGCTCGCGATTCCAAGCTGATCGAAGGCGCGATCCGCGATATCACCGAGATCACGGGCCAGAAGCCGCAGACCACCAAGGCGCGCAAGTCGATCGCTCAGTTCAAGTTGCGTGAAGGCCAGCCCATCGGTGTGCATGTCACTCTTCGTGGTGACCGCATGTGGGAGTTCCTGGATCGCCTGCTGTCCGTTGCACTGCCTCGCATCCGTGACTTCCGCGGTCTTTCGCCAAAGCAGTTCGACGGCAAGGGCAATTACACCTTCGGACTCAGCGAGCAGTCAATGTTCCACGAGATCGATCAGGACAAGATCGATCGCACTCGTGGTATGGACATCACCCTCGTGACGACCGCGAACAACGATGATGAAGGCCGCGCCCTGCTTCGCCTTCTCGGATTCCCCTTCAAGGAGGCCTGAGCCATGGCGAAGAAAGCACTCATCCAAAAGCAGCAGAAGACGCCGAAGTTCAAGGTTCGCGCGTACACGCGTTGCAACAAGTGTGGACGTCCGCACTCTGTCTATCGCAAGTTCGGCCTATGCCGGATTTGTCTCCGTGAAATGGCACACGCTGGCGAACTGCCAGGCGTGACCAAGAGCAGCTGGTAAACCACGACGCTGAAGGTCCGTTCATCGGAAACCACAGCGAGGAAGGCCTCAGGCCAAACACATGACAATGACTGACCCGATTGCAGACATGCTTGCGCGACTGCGCAACGCAAACTCTGCCTATCACGACACAGTGGCGATGCCGCACAGCAAGATCAAGGTGCACATCGCCGAGATCTTGAAGCGTGAGGGATACATCGCCGGCTTCAGCGAGACCGAGGATGCTGTGGGGCGCACGTTGACCCTGCAGTTGAAGTACGGTCCCAGCCGCGAGCGTTCCATCGCTGGCCTGCGCCGGGTGTCCAAGCCCGGACTGCGCGTCTACGCGAAGAACACCGCTATCCCACGCGTGCTGGGTGGTTTGGGTATCGCGATTCTCTCCACGTCCACTGGTCTGCTCACAGACCGCCAGGCCAAGCAGAAAGGCGTAGGTGGGGAAGTCCTCGCCTACGTCTGGTAGGGGTATCTGATGTCACGTATTGGACGTCTGCCTATCACTCTCCCCGCGGGAGTCACGGCGACAATCAACGGCCAGCTCGTCAGCGTCAATGGACCCAAGGGTTCCTTGAGCTTCAACGTGGCCGAGCCCATCGAGGTGACTCAGGAAGACGGCGTGCTCGCTGTCACCCGCCCCAACGATGAGCGTCGCTCACGCGCACTGCACGGTCTGAGCCGCACGCTGATCTCCAACATGGTGATCGGTGTGACAGATGGGTACGAGAAGTCACTCGAGCTCGTCGGCACGGGTTACCGCGTTGCGGCAAAGGGCACTGACCTTGAGTTCCAACTCGGATTCAGCCACCCAGTGCTCGTACCCGCACCTTCCGGGATCTCCTTCCAGGTCGAAAGCCCTGTGAAGGTCAAGGTCCAGGGCATCGATAAGCAACAGGTCGGCGAAGTCGCCGCCAACATCCGCAAGATTCGTCCGCCGGAGCCCTATAAGGGCAAGGGCGTGCGCTACGAGGGTGAAGTCATCCGCCGCAAGGCTGGAAAGGCGGGCAAGAAGTGAGTTCCTACGGCATCAAGCTCGGCAGGGGCAACAAGAATGTTGTCGGCCGCAAGCGTCGCCATATCCGCGTGCGCAAGAAGGTTTCCGGAACGCCCGAGCGTCCCCGCCTGGTCGTCACCCGCTCTGCTCGCCACATGGTGGCGCAGATCGTCGACGACACCGCCGGTCGAACCCTGGCTTCGGCCTCCACCATGGAGACCGATCTGCGCGGGGTCACCGATGACAAGACAGCCAAGGCACGCAAGTTGGGCCAGTTGGTCGCCGATCGCGCGAAGAAGGCCGGAGTCGAAGCGGTTGTGTTTGACCGCGGCGGCAACAAGTACCACGGTCGTGTGGCCGCTCTCGCTGAGGGCGCCCGCGAGGGTGGCCTGGACTTCTAAGACGTATTCGGACATAGGGAAGAAGGAACAACCATGGCAGCAACCCAGCGCCGCGAAGGCGGCACAGGCGAGCGCAAGGATCGCAAGGAGCGTTCTCCTCGCGAAGAGAAGTCCGCATTCGTCGAGCGTGTAGTCGCAATCAACCGCGTCTCAAAGGTCGTCAAGGGTGGTCGTCGCTTCAGCTTCACCGCGCTTGTGGTCGTTGGTGACGGTGACGGCATGGTCGGTGTCGGCTACGGCAAGGCCAAGGAAGTGCCAGCTGCGATCGCCAAGGGTGTTGAAGAAGCCAAGAAGCATTTCTTCAAGGTCCCGCGCATTCAGGGCACCATTCCGCATCCGATCACAGGTGAAGCCGCTGCAGGCGTTGTCATGCTGCGCCCAGCTGCTCCCGGTACCGGTGTTATTGCCGGCGGTCCGGTGCGCGCAGTTCTGGAATGCGCGGGCATTCACGACATCCTCAGCAAGTCCATGGGTTCTGACAACGCAATCAACGTGGTCCACGCGACCATCGCGGCGTTGAAAGGCCTTGAATCACCTGAGCAGGTTGCGGCTCGCCGCGGCCTGACGGTCGAAGAAGTTGCACCGCCGCAGTTGCTGCGTGCCCGTGCTGCCGGGATCGGTGCGTGATGGCGAGCTTGAAGGTCACCCAGAAGAAGTCAGGCATCGGCGGCACTCAGGGACAGCGCAACACCTTGCGCTCACTTGGGTTGAAGCGCATCAATGACACCGTGGTCAAAGAAGACCGCCCAGAAATCCGCGGCATGGTCAACACCGTGCAGCACCTCGTAGTAGTTGAGGAGGTCGAGTAACCATGGCACTCAAGGTCCATCACCTTCGCCCGGCTCCGGGCGCCAAGACTGAGCGCACCCGCAAGGGTCGTGGGGAAGCCTCAAAGGGCAAGACCGCCGGTCGTGGCACCAAGGGCACCAAGGCTCGTTATCAGGTACCTGCCCGCTTCGAGGGTGGACAGATGCCCTTGCATATGCGCCTTCCTAAGCTCAAGGGCTTCAAGAACCCCAACCGTGTTGAGTTCCAGGTCGTCAACGTGGCAATGATCGAGAAGCTGTTCCCTGAGGGCGGCGAGGTCAGTGTCGACGAGTTGGTAGCCCGTGGAGCAGTCCGCAGGGGTCAGCCAGTCAAGGTTCTGGGCCAAGGCGATATCAGCGTCGCGATCACTGTGAGTGCGGATGCATTCTCAACGACTGCTCGTGACAAGATCATCGCTGCAGGTGGGACCGTCACCGAACGCTAGCCAGGAGGCACAGTGCACATCAGTGCGTTTGGCGCCGCCCTGCGGACACCGGACCTTCGAACGAAGATCCTGTTCAGCCTCGGCCTTATCGCTTTGTACCGTCTGGGTGCGGTCGTCCCGACCCCAGGCGTTGACTACTCGGCTGTCCAACGCTGTATCGATGTAGTCGAAGGCAACTCGGTCTACGCGATGATCAACCTGTTCAGCGGTGGCGCTTTGCTGCAGCTGTCTATTTTCGCGCTTGGCATCATGCCGTACATCACCGCAAGCATCATCTTGCAGTTGATGACTGTGGTGATTCCACGCCTTGAATCCTTGAAGAAGGAAGGCCAGGCAGGCCAGGCCAAGATCACGCAGTACACGCGCTATCTGACGATCGCGCTGGCGGTGCTCCAGTCGACTGCGATTCTTTCCCTCGCCCGCACTCAGGGTGCACTGTTCAGTGGCTGCAACGAGACCATCATCCCCAATCAGGGAGTATGGATCTTGATGGTGATGGTCCTGGCCATGACCGCAGGTACCGCGGTGATCATGTGGTTTGGTGAGTTGATCACGGAACGCGGCATCGGCAACGGCATGTCGATCCTGATCTTCGCCTCGATCATCGCAACGGTGCCCGCGCAGTTCGCCTCCATCTGGGGCAGCCACGGACCCTTCACCTTCTTCCTCACCCTGGCAGTTGGCGTGGCTGTCATGGGCTTTGTAGTCTTCGTCGAACAGGCGCAGCGTCGTATCCCTGTGCAGTACGCCAAGCGCATGGTTGGTCGAAGGATGTATGGCGGAACTTCGACCTACATTCCATTGAAGGTCAACATGGCGGGTGTTATCCCCGTCATCTTCGCCTCGTCCTTGCTATTCATTCCGACTCTGCTGGTGCAGCTCACTGGCAGCCAGTCAGATATCGCAATCTGGATCCAGCAGAACTTCGGCACCGGAACCGGCACCTATTACCTGTTGTTCTACTTCGTCCTCGTCGTCTTCTTCTGCTACTTCTACGTGTCCATCACCTTCAACCCAGTTGACGTGGCCGATGACATGAAGAAGTACGGCGGGTTCATCCCTGGTATTCGCGCGGGCAAGCCGACTGCTGATTACCTCGACTACGTTCTCACGCGGCTCACTGCTCCTGGATCCCTTTACCTTGGGCTCATCGCAGTACTGCCTGTGTTCGCCTTCGGCCTACTTGGGGTCTCCGGCCAGTTCATCTTCGGTGGTACCAGCCTGCTGATCATGGTCGGCGTTGGTCTTGACACCGTGAAGCAGATCGAATCGCAGCTGCAGCAGCGCAACTACGAGGGATTCCTCCGCTAGGAGTCGACATGCGTCTGATACTCATGGGACCGCCGGGGGCGGGCAAGGGAACTCAAGCGATCTTTGTCGCTGAGAAGCTGTGTATTCCGCACATCTCAACCGGTGACATCTTCCGCGCCAATGTCGGTGCCGGAACTCCACTGGGTGTCGAAGCCAAACGTTTCATGGATGCTGGCGAGTATGTGCCAGATGACGTCACCAATGCGATGGTGCGCGATCGGCTGTCACACCCCGACTGCGAGCCGGGCTTCCTGCTCGATGGCTATCCCCGCACCCTTGATCAGGTCGGACAGCTCGACTCCATGCTCGAAGCGACCCCAATCCAAAAAGTGGTGGAGTTGACCGTGGACGTCGACGAGGTGGTTGATCGCCTCGTGAAGCGAGCACATGATCAAGGCCGCGCAGACGACAACGAGGATGTCATTCGTCGACGCCTCGAGGTCTACGCAGAGCAAACTGCTCCGCTGACTGCGCTCTACTCCGAGCGCGGATTGCTCGTGCAGGTCGACGGCATGGGTGAGGTAGAGGATGTCACCTCTCGCCTGCTTGCTGTTCTGGGTGAGTAGCGCATGTTCCGCAAGAAAGCATCAATCCAGATCAAGTCCGCCGATCAACTTGCTGTGATGCGGCAGGCCGGTCTGGTTGTGGCCACTGCTCTGAAGGCTGTTTCCGAAGCTGTGCGTCCCGGCGTCACCACTGCCGATCTTGATGCAATCGCGCATCAAGTCATGCGCGATGCCAGTGCGACTCCGTCCTTCTTGGGCTACCACGGCTATCCCGCTGCCATCTGTGCTTCCATCAACGAGGAAGTCGTGCATGGAATCCCAAGTCCGCGCCGACTTCTCGAAGGCGATCTCATCTCCATCGACTGCGGTGCAATTGTCGATGGTTGGCATGGGGATGCCGCGGTCAGCGTATTTGTCGGCGAACCAAGCACGGAGATCGCTGAACTCTCGCGCGTGACCGAAGCTTCGATGTGGGCCGGACTTGCGCAAGCACGGGCGGGCAATCACCTCAGCGACATCGGCCATGCCATCGAGAACTGCATTCGCTCACAAAGTGATTACGGAATCGTCGAGGAATACTCAGGCCACGGCATCGGCACCTCAATGCATATGCCCCCATCGATTCCGAACTACGGCGAACCAGGTCATGGCCCCTTGCTGAAGGTGGGCATGGCTTTGGCGATTGAGCCGATGGCGACTCTGGGTTCGCCCGTTGTTGAAGTTCTCGCTGATGGCTGGACAGTCGTGACGAGCGATCGCGCGTGGGCCTCGCACTGGGAGCACACGGTCGCAATCACTGAAGACGGGCCATGGATCCTTACCTCGCTTGATGAGGTTCGGCTCTAGCTCGTGGCGAAGCTCATCTATGCAGTGATCTGCTCACTCGATGGCTTTGTGAATGATGCGCAGGGCAATTTTGATTGGGCTGCTCCTGATGAGCAGGTGCATCAGGCCGTCAACGATCTTGAAGCCCCGATAGGCACCCATCTCTACGGTCGACGCATGTATGAGGTCATGCAGGTCTGGGAGACGATGCCCGAATTTGCCGAGGAGTCTGAAGTCACGCGCGAGTACGCGAAGCTCTGGTCTAAGGCCGACAAGCACGTCTTCTCATCAACGCTCACCAGCGTTCCCACTGTTCACACGCACCTGCATCGGGAGTTCAACCCCGACGGCGTTCGCCAGTTGAAGGAGACCGTCGCCACCGATGTAAGCATCGGCGGCCCAACTATTGCTGCTTCGGCGTTGCAGGCTGGCTTGGTTGACGAGGTGCATCAGTTCCTGCACCCGATTCTCATCGGTGCTGGCACTCCTGTGTTTCCTGCAAACTTTCGGCAACACTTGGAACTGCTGGACGAGCGTCACTTCGACTCAGGAGTTGTGCACCTGCACTACCGCGTCTCAGTTCAGTGAACTGAGATACGCACGCCAGCGGCCGAAAGCACTGATGTCATTGGCTGCATCTGCTGCTCCGCCATCACAGGCGAGCCCTGAACGCAAAGCCGCTCGCCGGCGAATCTAGAGACGTGGTGTTTCGAAGTCTGACCGGATTTGTTAAGTATTGATTTCAACTAGCACTGGGAATATCGACAGTCGCGTTGATAACGGCTTGGAATTGAAATACAGCGGCAACGATGAGGCACCCTCCGGAAATATTTGCTCACTACCTTCGTGCTCGTGACCGAGACTGTATTCGCCGGAAGCCCGCTTCTCGATGTCATCGCTTGCACCAACGATTCGGCGATCCGGTGGCAAAGGACGCCATGAACTTTTGTCTGAAGACTGGAGAGCTACACGCTCTCATCGGAGAGAATGGCGACGTGCGCAAGGTCGCTGAGACCGGAGTGCTGCCAGTCATCAACACCGGAATCGCCCATCTGGAGGCCGGTGTCGGACAGATAGGAGCCGGAACAGTGACGGCGCAACCTGAAGTCTTTGTTCAAGCACTCGCAGCCTTGACGATGGCGCAGGCGGCGGCGGTGATCGTATGAGCCGGACTGTGGTGATTGCCATTGGTGGCAATGCGCTGATCCGCGAAGGCGAGGGTGGTTCGCTGGCGATTCAAGCTGAGCGCGCTCATGAGTTCGCTGAGACAATCGCAGATCTGATTGAGGACGGCTGGACGCCGATCATCACCCACGGCAATGGCCCGCAGGTTGGATTTATCCTTCGCCGAGCTGAACTCGCCGCAGCAGATGCCAAGGTCGAGAAGCTGCCCCCGCTCCCACTCTGGCTTGCGGTTGCCGACTCTCAGGGCGGCATCGGCCACATCATCGCCGCGGCACTGAATTCAGTGATGCGTCAGCATCACCTGAGCAATCCGGTAGCAGCACTGCTCACGCATACGGTGGTCGACATTGACGATCCTGCGTTCGTCACGCCGACCAAACCCATTGGTGGCTGGCTCGATACAGAGATGGCTCGGCGACACGTGGTTGAAGATGGTTGGGATGTCGAGGAAGTCGAACCCGGAAGCTTCCGGCGCGTAGTGCCCAGTCCAGAACCCCTGGAAGTTCTTGAACTTGAGGCGATCCGAACGCTCGTGAAAGCCAATGCAGTAGTCATCGCCGCAGGTGGCGGTGGAATTCCAGTGACAATCTGTGAAGACGAGTTCATCCCCGTGGATGCTGTGATCGACAAGGATCGCGTCTCTGCATTGCTGGCAGCCAAGCTTCGGGCGAACGTGCTCCTGATGGTGACTGGCGTGGATCGAGTGTTCGTGGACTTCCGCGGACCCAACGAGCGGGCCTTAGATGTCATCACTGTTGACCAGGCGTCGACCTTTGCATCGCAGGGTCACTTTCCAGCAGGTTCAATGGGCCCCAAGATGGAGTCAGCCATCAGTTTCGTCAATGGCTGCGGCTCGGACGCCGTCATCACCTCAATTGAGTTCGTCCGGGAGGCTCTTCGCGGGCTAGCTGGCACCCGGATCGTGGCGGTCTTGGAGGGGCTGGAGCCCTAGACGAAAACTGATGGCTGCCGTTGTTGCGCTTTGGGGTAACGACAGTGCCTCTATTCGCTTGCAAGGCGATGTTGGCTATAAGAACGGCAGTGGTCCATTCAATGGTTACTTCACGATTACTCGTGCCAACGGTTCCCAATTTGCCTTCCACGGTGAAGGTCAAGCACTCGCATTTCATTGTTGTTCAACACATATGGGGGGCAAACATTCGCAGGGCAATTCCGATTGGCGCCACACTTGTGGTCGGCGCTCTCGCGATAGGCATCTCAATTGCGAACGCTGATAGTGGATTCAGTCATGTGGAACCGGTCGGCGCTGGAGTCAATCTGAAGGTGCTGGCCACGGCTGGTGACCAGATCAAGGGATACACCCTCTTTGGTGTTCCCGACGGCACCGAGCCCTGATGAGCCGAAGCTAACGCGCGCTGGCGGGGCACTGTGGAGGTTGCACTTCAACGACGTGAAGGGAAACATCCACATTCAGGAGGATCCAGGTGCCAACGACCACGTATCTCGAATCGTGGCATACCGGATCTCCGATGGACGCATGGCGAACATCGCTAGGTTCAAGGACGTCTACTTCAAGCCAGATGGCGCTCAGTTCATCACCAATGATGAAGAGTCCAGTGGCGTGATCGATGCAGGCGAGGGCGGTCAGCTGTACCTGATGACGATCACCGACTGGAATCTCATCTACGGCTAGTACGTCCTTTTCGTCCCAGTCGTTGACATACCCTTGAGCCAGGAGGCCAGATGCTGAGTTGGATGCGCAAGACGGTGGGTGGCTCCCAACCAGGGGCCTCCTCCACGCTGAGCGCCCTTGAGGAGATCTTCGCTCCGGCGGCAGCCAAGGCTCGCCTGGATCTGGAATCTCGTCACGAGCGAGCCATCCCGAACCCAAGTCCAGGGGATCGCCTGTTGAGCGATAGATTGCTGGTCATCAAGGTTCCAAAGACCGCGAGCGAAATCCTGGTGGAATTACCCGAAAATCGGACAAATTCCCCCGATTAGACGATTGCGCCTCTCGGCCTCTAGACTCTGCAGGCTGACGTTGGCTTCCCCAAAGCCGCCATTACATTCATTTTGTCTTGGCATGTCCGGGAATACAGGGTCGGTACAACCACACAACGAAGGACGAAGCAGCAGTATGGGCAAAAAAGACGGAGCGATCGAGCTTGAGGGCACGATCATGGAGTCTTTGCCTAATGCAATGTTCCGCGTGGAGTTGGACAACGGGCACAAAGTCTTGGCGCACATCAGCGGCAAGATGCGGATGCACTACATCCGTATCCTCCCTGATGATCGAGTCGTCGTCGAGCTGTCTCCGTATGACCTCACCCGCGGTCGCATCGTCTATCGCTACAAGTAACGACACGAGGACGCAAACACATCATGAAGGTCAAGCCGAGCGTTAAGACGATTTGCGATAAGTGCAAGGTCATCCGTCGTCACGGAGTTGTCATGGTGATTTGCGAGAACCCTCGCCACAAGCAGCGTCAGGGCTAATCACCTGACGAGGGTCATTGGGGAGACAACCCGGTGACCTATCTGAGAAGTACCCGACCCCTGGCGTAAGCCAGGACGACACCTTCGGCCACGGGGCCGAAGACCTGCCTCGACGGGCAGGGCTGGTACTTCAATCCAAACCCCGTGCTTGAGAGAAGAGAGAACGTCAATGGCACGTCTTGTCGGTGTTGATCTGCCGCGTGATAAGCGCATGGCAATCGCACTCACCTATATCTACGGGGTCGGTCGTTCACAGGCCGCCGCTGCCCTTACTGCAACGGGCATTGATCCAGAGCTGAAGTCCAAGGACCTCACCGATGATCAAACTCTCGCCCTTCGCGATTGGATCGACACCAACCTCAAAGTTGAGGGTGATCTTCGTCGCGAGGTTGCCGCAGACATCCGCCGCAAGGTTGAGATTGGCTGCTATCAGGGACTTCGCCACCGCAAGGGCCTCCCGGTCCGCGGCCAGCGCACCCACACCAATGCACGTACTCGCAAGGGTCCGCGCAAGACCGTCGCTGGCAAGAAGAAGGCCGCGAAGTAATTCGTCGGCTTCAACCGGACTCGTAGGAGAAACAGAACATGGCACCCAAGACAGGCCAAAAAAGTGCGGCCAAGAAGGTCCGCAAGAAGGAAAAGAAGAACGTGGCCCACGGTCACGCTCACATCAAGAGCACGTTCAACAACACCATCGTTTCCATCACTGACCCCACCGGCGCGGTTATCGCGTGGTCAAGTGCCGGTCAGGTTGGATTCAAGGGCAGCCGCAAGAGCACTCCGTTCGCCGCACAGCTCGCTGCAGAATCTGCCGCGCGTCGCGCAATGGAGCACGGCATGCGCAAGGTTGACGTATTCGTCAAAGGTCCCGGCTCAGGCCGCGAGACCGCCATCCGTTCGCTGCAGGCAACTGGTCTGGAGGTCGGCTCCATCTCCGACGTCACTCCAGCGCCGCACAACGGAACCCGTCCGTCCAAGCGTCGACGCGTCTGATCGCGCGCAGGAAAAACAGGAGAGCGAAGAGATATGGCGCGTTATACAGCAGCCGATTGCAAGCGGTGCCGTCGCGAGAAAATGAAGTTGTTCCTCAAGGGATCCAAGTGCGAATCTGCCGCTTGCCCATTTGAGAAGCGTCCCTACCCTCCAGGCCAGCATGGTCGCGCGCGATCAAAGGACAGCGAGTACCTGCTCCAGCTTCGCGAGAAGCAGAAGGCCACCCGGATGTACGGCGTGCTCGAGAAGCAGTTCGCGAACTACTTTGTTGAAGCACAGCGTCAGTCGGGCAAGACAGGTGAGAACCTGTTGATCATTCTCGAGACTCGTCTTGACAACGTGGTGTTCCGCGCTGGCTTCGCCAAGTCCCGTGACATGGCTCGCCAGTTGGTCACCCACGGTCACTTCATTGTCAACGGCCACAAGGTGAACATCCCGTCCTTCCGCGTTTCGCCTAACGACATCGTTGAGGTCGCACCGGGTTCGCGTGAGATGACGCCGTTCATCATCGCCCACGCCGAAATCGGTGACCGCACCGTTCCGGCCTGGCTTGAGGTCATCCCGTCAAAGATGCGCATCTTGGTGCACGCTCTGCCAGCCCGCGCCGTCATTGACACCCCAGTCACAGAGCAACTGATCGTCGAGCTCTACTCCAAGTAAGCCCTTGTGGGGAGGAATCTCCCCACTCGATAAATCGCGACTTCAAATAGTGGTCGTCGCGGGAAGGAAGAAACGTGCTTATTAGCCAGCGCCCCGTGCTCACCGAGGAGCCGATCAGCGAGTTCCGCTCGCGCTTCGTGCTCGAGCCTCTCGAGCCAGGATTCGGCTACACCCTTGGTAACTCCCTTCGTCGCACTCTGCTCTCATCCATCCCCGGAGCTGCTGTCACAAGCATCCGCATTGATGGCGTGCTGCACGAGTTCACGACGATTCCGGGCATCAAGGAAGACGTCACCGAGCTGATCTTGAACATCAAGCAGCTGGTTGTCTCTTCAGAGCATGACGAGCCTGTTGTGATGTACCTGCGCAAGCAGGGTCCGGGCAAGGTTGTTGCAGCTGACATTCAGCCTCCGGCCGGTGTTGAGGTCCACAACCCAGAACTGCACATTGCCGAGCTCAATGACAAGGGTTCAATCGAGATCGAACTCGTAGTTGAGCGTGGCCGTGGCTATGTCTCAGCAACCCTCAACAAGCAGCCTGGTCAAGAGATCGGTCGCATCCCTGTGGATTCGATCTACTCGCCAGTGCTCAAGGTGACCTACAAGGTTGAGGCCACCCGTGTTGAGCAGCGCACTGACTTCGACAAGCTCGTCATCGATGTTGAGACCAAGCACTCGATCCGCCCGACCGATGCCGTTGCGTCAGCGGGCAAGACCCTGGTTGAGCTCTTCGGCCTGGCTCGCGAGCTCAACGTCGATGCAGAAGGCATCGACATTGGCCCATCACCGACTGACACCTTCGTGGCCGAGCAACTGTCGACCCCGATCGAGCAGCTCGACATGACGGTTCGCTCGTACAACTGCTTGAAGCGTGAAGGCATCCACACCGTTGGTGAGCTCATCACCCGCAGTGAGGCCGATCTGCTCGACATTCGCAACTTCGGTGCGAAGTCAATCGATGAGGTCAAGGTGAAGCTCGTGAGCCTCGGCTTGGCACTCAAGGACAGCCCCCCAGGCTTTGATCCTTCGGCGGTTGCCTACTACGAAGACGATGAAGATGACGACCTGGCATTTGCTGAGGACGAGCAGCTCTAGTCGCACCACCGATCTACCCACCTGACAGGAGATTTTCGATGCCTACGCCAACCAAGGGTCCCCGCCTCGGCGGTGGTCCGGCCCATCAGCGGCTGATCTTGGCCAACCTTGCAACCTCGCTCTTCGAGCACGGTCGCATCACGACCACTGAAGCCAAGGCCAAGCGCCTGCGCCCACTGGCCGAGCGGTTGATCACTTTCGCCAAGCGCGGTGATCTGCATGCCCGTCGTCGCGTGCTGACCATCGTTCACGACAAGTCAGTCGTGCACACGCTGTTCACCGAGATCGGTCCGAGCTTCGCTGGTCGCCAGGGCGGTTACACGCGCATCACAAAGATCGGCAATCGCAAGGGCGACAACGCACCTATGGCGATCATCGAACTGTGTGAGCCAATGCTCGAGCAGGTTGTCGCTGAGGCCAGCGCCGCCACCAAGCGCGCTGCCAAGGAAGCTGCAATCGCCACTGGAGCACCTGTGGTCGTTGACGTGATCGTTGATGAGATCATCACCGACGCTGAAGGCAATGTGGTGTCTGACGAGATCACGGTCAATGAGATCACCATTGATGAAACCGGCGAGATCGTCGAAGATGACATCGCAGTCATCGAGGTTGAAGCAGCAGCAGAAGTTGCCGAAGAGGACAAGTCCTGACCCAGCACGAACTTGATCAGCCCGTCCCCGGTTATCCGGGTGACGGGCTGATCCGTTTGCGGCTCGATGTTGCCTACGACGGCACCGACTTCTACGGATGGGCCGTGCAGAAGGATCTGCGCACCGTGCAGGGCGAAGTCGTCCGCGTGCTGAGCATGCTCACGCAATCGCGCGTCGAGCTGTTCTCCGCGGGTCGCACTGATGCAGGCGTGCATGCGCGCGGTCAGGTCGTGCATCTTGATCTCACGCAGGCACAGATCGACTTGCTCGAAGGCGCCGAGCGCATCAATCGCGCATTGCCAGAAGACATCCGCATTCGGCGCATGAGCAAGGCTCCGATCGGTTTCGATGCGCGCTTCTCAGCGCTATGGCGTCGGTACACCTATCGCATTTGCGATGACTCCACGCTGATGAATCCACTGATGCGACGCCAGACTCTGTGGCATCCACACGTCTTGGAATTGGCGGCGATGAATGAGGCTGCGCAAGGACTCTTGGGCCTTCATGATTTTGCGGCGTTCTGCAAGCCTCGCGATTTCTCCAGCACCGTTCGCTCTGTCGAACTGCTCACTTGGCACCGCGAGGACTCCATGTGCGTCATGACGATCCAGGGACAGGCCTTCTGCCATTCAATGGTCCGCAGCATCGTGGGCGCGATGATTCCGGTGGGCGATGGTCGCAAGTCACCGAATTGGCCAGCAGAGATTCTGGCCGGTCGTGAGCGCAATGTCGGACTCACGGTGATGCCAGCGCATCCACTGACTCTTGAGGAAGTGGGGTACCCCCTCGATTCTGAGTTGGCCGATCGTCAGAGGGTCACTCGGGCACGTCGTAGCCTTGGTGATGAGTGCGATTGATCCCTTTTTACGCGCACCTGCACCCAATTTGCTGGAAGGCCCGCCCAGTGGGTACTCTTTGGGGTCGCTTCAGTGCTCCCCAAACGTCCTGAAGATGACCAGAAGTTCGCATCAGCAGTCCGATCCAACAATGAAGGTGGCGTCCCGTGCGCACGTACAGCCCAAAGGCCGGTGAGGTTTCTCGCACCTGGCACGTAATTGATGCTTCCGATGTTGTCCTCGGACGTCTTGCCACGCACGCTGCGAACCTGCTGCGCGGCAAGCACAAGACCACCTTCGCCCCTCACATTGACACTGGTGACTTCGTCATCATCATCAACGCCGACAAGGTCGCGCTGACCGGGCAGAAGCGGGAACAGAAGAAGGCCTACCACCACTCCGGTTACCCGGGCGGCATGAAGGCCACTGGCTATGCCGATCTGCTCGACAACAACTCCCGCAAGGCAGTTGAGAAGGCAGTCAAGGGCATGCTCCCGCACAACAAGATCGGCAAGCAGCAGCTGAAGAAGCTCAAGGTCTACCCAGGCGCCGAGCATCCGCACGCCGCTCAGCTCCCGCAGCCTTTCGCGATCACTCAGATCGCCCAGTAGACATCCACCGGAATTAGATTAAGGAACATCGCGTGTCAGAGGCCACCATCGAAGACGTAGACATCGACATCGAAGAGGACGCTCCTTCGGAGTACACCTCGGAGACTCCTGCTCGCGCAGTTGTGACGCGCGACGTTGTTGTCGCCCCCGGTGCGGCAACCGGTCGCCGCAAGCAGGCGATCGCCCGCGTGCGCATCGTTCCTGGCACTGGCAACTGGACCATCAACGGCCGCACCCTTGACAACTACTTCCCTAACAAGGTGCACCAGCAAGAGGTCAATGATCCTTTCACCACCACTGGCGCTGAGGGCAAGTTCGATGTTCTGGCCCGCATCCACGGTGGCGGCGTTTCCGGTCAGGCCGGAGCACTTCGTCTCGGTATTGCGCGCGCGCTCAACGCCATTGATCACGACGGCAACCGCCCATCATTGAAGAAGGCCGGCTTCCTGACTCGTGACCCACGGGTCAAGGAGCGCAAGAAGTACGGTCTCAAGAAGGCTCGTAAGGCTTCTCAGTACAGCAAGCGCTAAGCCTTGGGTCGGCTGTTCGGCACCGACGGGGTTCGCGGACTCGCGAACCGCGATCTCACCGCTGAACTCGCTCTCGATCTTGGTGTGGCCGCAGCACACGTGCTGTGTGAATCGCGTTCAAACATTGGTCGGCGGCCGCGTGCTGTCGTCGGACGTGATTCGCGCATCAGCGGACAGTTCCTTGAATCGGCAATCGTCGCTGGTCTGGCCAGCGCAGGCGTCGACGTCACCCTGCTGGGTGTCGTGCCGACCCCTACGGTTGCCTTCCTGACCGAGCATCTGGATGCCGATCTCGGCGTGATGCTCTCGGCATCTCACAACCCGATGCCCGATAACGGCATCAAGTTCTTTGCTCGCGGTGGTCACAAGCTCGATGACGCAATCGAGGACGCAATCGAGGCGCGGATGCGCGAGCCATGGGATCGACCAATAGCTGGTGACGTCGGTCGAATCGTTGAAAACCGCGTCGCCACGGAATTGTACGAACGTCATCTGCTCGACACCCTGCCCCATCGACTCCATGGCTTGAAGATTGTTGTTGACTGCGCCAATGGCGCGGCCTCACATATTGCTCCCTCGACCTATGCAGCTGCCGGTGCTGAGGTTATTGCCATTCATCATGAGCCCGATGGCCTGAACATCAATGACAACTGCGGAAGCACGCATCTTGCTGATCTCATCGCCGCAGTGAAATCCAATGGCGCAGATGCCGGCATCGCGCACGACGGAGATGCTGATCGATGTCTTGCAGTGGACGCCGACGGCAATGTGGTCGATGGAGATCACATCCTGGCCATCATCGCCATTGGCATGAATCAGGCCGGGCTGCTGGCCAAGAGCACAGTTGTCGCAACAGTTATGGCGAACCTCGGTTTCAACATTGCCATGCGCGAGCACGGCATCAAGGTGATCGAGACCGATGTTGGTGATCGCTATGTGCTTGAAGCCATGAAGGCCGATAGCCTCAATCTCGGCGGTGAGCAGAGCGGCCATGTGGTCATGCTCGACCACTCCACCACGGGTGATGGGGTGCTTACGGCTCTGCATCTCCTGGGGCAAGTCGCATACACTGGCAGAAGTCTTGCTGAACTCGCAGCGCAGATCACCAAACTGCCGCAGGTCTTGGTCAATGTTCGCGATGTCGACAAGTCAGCGGTGAACTCGTCGGCTGAACTCGCAGCGGCAGTCACCGAGGCAGAAGCTGAACTCGGTGATCACGGACGCGTGCTTCTACGCGCTTCTGGAACAGAACCGGTCATTCGCGTGATGGTTGAAGCTCCCACGCATGAGCTGGCGCAGCGCATCAGTGATGAGTTGGCCCAGGCAGTGGCGTCGAACCTCGCTTTGAACTGATCCTGTTCCACACCTGCTGTTGCAGCGAGAGTGTGATCCAGCCGGCGATCGCCATCCCGCCGATATTGACGACCAGTTGGGTCAGCGAGCCGGCGAGTTCACTCCATCTGCCAAAGACAAGCGACAGTGCAGCGTCTCCGGAGGCAGGGATTGTCGTTACTGAGATGAAGACGCCGACGAGTCCCCCTGATTGTGTGGAGGTCAGGGCAAGCACTCCAGCGGCACCCGCGATGAGAGCAACGATGAAGGACCAGATATTCGGCGAATAGATGAAGCTGGTTCCTGGACGCAGGTGGTTGACGTCATTGAGATCGATGAGGCCGAAGAGATGTGCCAGCCCCGCGAGAGCTGCGACAACGGCAATGGAGGCAGCGAAGCCGATTGCCAGAGTGCGCACGGCCTGGCGGAAGAGATTGGGTCGCTTGCGCACCAATGCCAGTCCAAGTGAGGCTACAGCGACGAACTCCGGTCCGAGCACCATCGCAGCGATCACCAAGATAGTGGAGTCGATGATGATCGCGATGGCCGCAAGGGCCGTGGCAAAGATCATGAAACTGATGAAGGTCCAGGTCAGAGCCGACTCTGAATACGCCCGTTCGATTACTGAAGCCCACACCACGGCGTCATTACCGGAGCCGGGCGCTGCGCGCTCAGCCTCGAAAGCAGATTGTGAGATCCAGGTGGGGGCATCGTTGATGACGATGGTGCCCTCGCGATCGACTCCAATCTCACGCAGAGCCCGAATCACCTGATTGGCACTTTCCCTTGGGATATCGGCGTAGATCAGGTCGCCCATCGGCAGAACACTTGCTCCCTCGATCACGCTGAGCGCACTGACTCCGTTTTCAGAACTCAAAACCTCCTGAGCCTGAGCACTGAGATGCGCTGGGCAATTGACTCGCATGGTGAGCACGCGCCTATCTTGCTGCACACCTGCGTACGCTGGTGTGCATGTGTGGAATCGTGGGTTACGTCGGCCAAAAGCAGGCCTTGGAGATCATCGTCTCTGGATTACGTCGACTTGAATACCGCGGCTATGACTCTGCTGGCGTTGCAGTGATCGCCGATGGACTCCTCGATGTTCGCAAGAAGGCTGGCAAGCTCACCAATCTGGAGACTCTGCTCGGAGCCGATCCCTTGCCTGATTCGACAACAGGGATTGGCCACACGCGCTGGGCAACTCACGGGGGTCCAACTGATCGCAATGCCCATCCGCATGTCAGCGAAGATGGCTCCGTCGCGATCATCCACAACGGCATCATCGAGAACTTCACTGAACTGCGCGAGGAACTGACCAATGCCGGTGTGAAGCTCAGCTCGGACACCGATTCTGAGGTCGTGGCTCACCTGCTCGCTCGCATTCTGCCCAGCACGGGCGATCTGTCCGTTGCCATGCGCGAGGTGTGCAAGCAACTCGAGGGCGCCTTCACCTTGGTAGCCGTTTCTCCGCTGCAGCCCGATGTTGTCGTCGGTGCCCGTCGCAACTCGCCATTGGTGGTCGGCGTTGGTGAAGGCGAGAACTTTCTGGCGTCAGACGTAGCAGCATTCGTTGACCACACCCGCAATGCACTTGAACTTGGTCAAGATCAGGTGGTCACTTTGACCCCCGATGCGATTTCGGTGACCGATTTCCTTGGCAATGAGGTCGCAGTTCGGCCCTTCACTGTCGACTGGGACGCCTCTGCTGCAGAGAAGGGTGGCTACGACCTCTTCATGCTGAAGGAGATCGACGAGCAGCCCAAAGCAGTCGCCGATTCTCTTCGCGGGCGGCTGTCAGCCACTGGGCAGTTGCAACTCAACGAGATGCGCTTGTCCGATGACGATCTGCGCAGCATCGACAAGGTGGTCGTCATCGCTTGTGGCACGGCCTATCACGCCGGCCTGATTGCGAAGTATGCCGTTGAGCACTGGACGCGCATTCCGGTTGAAGTCGAGTTCGCGAGTGAGTTTCGCTATCGCGATCCGATTGTGGGCCGCAGCACCCTTGTCATCGCAATCTCGCAGTCCGGCGAAACCATGGACACGCTGATGGCACTGCGCCACGCAGCCAATCAGGGCGCTCGCACTCTGGCCATCTGCAACACCGTCGGTTCGACCATCCCTCGCGAGGCCGATGGGGTGCTCTACACCCACGCCGGTCCAGAGATCGCCGTTGCATCCACCAAGGCTTTCCTTACCCAGATCATTGCGGCGTATCTCATTGGGCTGTATTTGGCTCAAGTGCGCGGGGCAATGGCGCAAGACGAGATCGCGTCGATTCTGGCTGAACTCGACAACATGCCCGAGAAGGTCGATCTGGTGCTCGACACGGTTGAGCCGGTACGTGCGATCGCGCGCGAACTAGCCAATGCGCGTGCGGTGTTGTTCATCGGTCGTCACGTGGGATACCCAGTCGCGCTCGAAGGTGCACTCAAGCTCAAGGAACTCGCGTACATGCATGCAGAAGGCTTCGCTGCCGGTGAGTTGAAGCATGGTCCTATCGCCTTGATCGAAGAAGGTCTTCCCGTTGTCGTGATCGTGCCTTCGCCAAACAGCTTGATGCACGACAAGGTGATCTCAGCAATTCAAGAAGTACGGGCCCGTGGCGCGCTCATTGTTGCGATAGCTGAAGAAGGCGATCAGAAGATCGTCGACTTCAGTGATCACATCATTCGCGTTCCGGTGGTGCCGACCTTGATGCAACCCCTGGTGTCCACAGTGCCGCTTCAGGTCTTCGCTTGTGAGATGGCCACGGCCAAGGGCCACGATGTTGACCAGCCGCGCAACCTTGCCAAATCAGTCACTGTCGAATAGCGATGATCAAGCTGCACGATACGGCGGCGATACGAGCCGCAGAGCAGGCACACGCGGGCGAACTGGCCAGCGGAGTGCTGATGGACCGTGCAGCGCATGGTCTGGCGCAATCCGTCATCAATCTCTTGACCCAAGCTCGCGGCCGAGTGGTGGGCACTCGAGTGGTGTTGCTTGTCGGCCCCGGCAATAACGGCGGCGATGCGCTGTATGCAGGTGCCAAACTCGCCGCCCGTGGGCTCAAGGTTGATGCGATCAGTGCAGTTCCAACTCCGCACGTAGGCGGTGTTGCGGCATTTTCCGCTGCGGGAGGTCGACTTCTGCTCTGGCCTGCGAGTGAGTGCGATGCAGTCCTCCAATTAGCTGATGTGATCCTCGATGGGCTGCTCGGCATCGGAGTGCATGGTGAGTTGCGCGAGCCAATTGCTGGCATTGCGCGTGCTGTGCGTGGCAGTGCAGCGCTGGTCATTGCTGTCGATGTGCCAAGTGGTCTCGATGCTAACACTGGACTCTGCGCAGCCGACACGGTCATAGCCGATCAGACGATCACCTTCGGCGGAATGAAACTCGGACTGGTGGTCATGCCCGGCAAGGAATTCGCTGGTGGAGTGCGCGTCATCGATATCGGCGTCGCCGATGAACTCACGGTCATTGGCAACTCTCTGGACAGCGACAGTGTCGCGCAGTGGCTTCCTGAGCCAGCGCTTGGTGATTACAAGTACCGCCGCGGAGTTGTTGGGATCGTCGCCGGAAGTCGGCAGTATCCGGGTGCCGCATTTCTCACGACTGCTGCGGCAGCGACCGTTGACATCGGCATGGTTGAGTACCTCGACCGATCCGATGAACTGGCCCCGCAGGTGGTTGCCGCGTATCCCCCGCTGGTGATCACGGCTGCCGATCCAGTTGGCAACGCGCGAGTCAATGCCTGGGCCATTGGGCCGGGCTTCACAGGTGAGTTGGGCGATTCCGAAGCACTCGCAGCGATCCTTCGCTGTCCCACTCCTGTGGTGATCGATGGCGGTGCCTTGACAGCATTGGCGAATAGCGAAGAACTTCGCGACGTCGTTCGGACCCGGCTTCACCCAACTGTGCTGACTCCGCACGATGGTGAATTCGTCCGCCTGAGCAGTGCACGACTTGTCGAGGGACGAATCGCTGCGGCTCAAGATCTCGCGCGCGAACTTCGAGTGATCGTGGTGCTCAAGGGCTCGGGTACGGTCATTGCCGGGCCCGATGGGCAGTTGTACATCGATCAGGTCGGCACTGCTGCTCTTGGCACTGCGGGCAGCGGCGATGTGCTGGCCGGCATCATGGGTGCGCTGTTTGCGGGCGCTGCAGCACGCAGCACAGCGCGCATCGCTGATTCCACCGCCGCAGAGATTGCAGCAGCTGCCTGTTGGCTTCACGGAGCAACTGGCGTCCACGCATCACGCGGAGGACTGCCTGTGACTGCAACAGATCTCATCGCCGCGCTGCCGGCGGCCGTGGCTGCTGTGCGGCAACCCGCGAGAATGATGCAATGACCAGAGCACGTGCAGTCGTGGATCTCACGGCTCTTGAGCACAACCTTGCTGTTGTGCGCGCTGCAGTTTCCCATTCTCAGTTGCTCGCGGTGGTCAAGGCGGATGCGTACGGGCATGGATTGGTGCCGATTGCTCAAGCGGCCAGAGCAGCTGGTGCAGATTGGCTTGGGGTCGCATTGCTCGAAGAGGCCCTGGAGTTGCGTGCCAGCGGAGATGAGGAGCCGATTCTGGCTTGGCTTTGGACTCCCGGCGATCCGAGCCTTGGCCCTTGCCTTAAGGCTGGAGTGCAGCTCTCCGTCTCAGCCATGTGGTCGCTGATCGAGGTCACCGAAGCGGCCACTGAGCTCGGAGTGATGGCCCGCATTCACCTCAAACTCGATACCGGACTCTCGCGCAGCGGTGCCGACGCCAACGAATGGGAAGAACTGGTCGTTGCCGCCAAGGCTCTGCAGTCCCGAGGACGCATCGAGGTCGTAGGGATCTGGTCGCACCTGGCCAATGCGAGTCTGCCCAATGACCCCAGCATCGCCGAACAGCGCGTGCGCTTCTTGGCAGGCGTTGCGGTTGCTCGCGAGGCCGGACTGGAACCGCAGCTCTTGCATCTCGCGAACAGTGCCAGCACTTTCGAATATCCCGACACGCACTTCGATCTCGTGCGCATCGGGATTGCCATGTATGGCATCTCCCCGATGGATCCGGGTAGTGCGCCACGGCTCGGTCTTCGGGCAGTGATGTCTTTGCGCGCCGAGCTTGCGCATGTGAAGACCATCGCCGCCGGTCAGGCGGTTTCCTATGGCGGAAAGTGGACTGCTACCAAGCCAACGCGTGTTGGGCTTGTTCCAGTGGGATACGCCGATGGCATTCCGAGGGCGGCTGAAGGCGCATCTGTGCTGGTGAAGGATGTCCGCTGTGCAGTGCTCGGCCGTATCGCGATGGATCAGTTTGTGATCGAACTGCCAGCAGAACTGGGTGCAGTTGATGCGGGGGAGCCGGTGCTGATCTTCGGCGACGCCTCAACTGGTGCGGCAACCGCAGATGACTGGGGAACGCAGAGCAACTCGATCGGTTACGAGATCGTCACGCGAATCGGCGTTCGCATTCCACGCGAATATGTGAGAACTTGATGAGCCCAGCAATTCCAGGTGCCATGAAGATCGCCGGCGGTGGGCTGCTCGCAGTTGGCACCATTGCTGCAGGCACTGCAATCGGCATCGCAGTGCAACGACGCCTTGTCTCGCGATCGATGCTCTCGGACACCGAATGGCAGATACCAACTTTCACGCCTGACGTCCGGCGCCTGGTGATGTCCGATGGCACGGAACTGCATGTAGAGATCGACGAGTGCGAGGCCGAGCAACCAGTGATCAGTGTGATCCTGTGCCACGGCTATGCCTTGAGTGCCGACTCACTGATATTCCAGCGTGCTGCACTTCGAGGCAAGGCGCGGGTTATCTCCTATGACCAACGCAGTCACGGACGTTCGGGCCGGGCGCATCACACCACCCACACTGTTGAGCAACTCGGAAGAGATCTGGGAACCATCATCGACGAGGTTGCAGCGTTGGGGCCCATCGTGCTCATCGGCCATTCGATGGGCGGGATGACCGTGATGGCTCTGGCCGATCAACGACCAGAGCTCGTGGTCGATCGCGTGCGCGGCATCGTCTTCATCGCCGCCACTGCCGGAGGGCTGTCAGAAGTCACATTCGGCATGCCTCCGGTAATACGCCAGCTCGTGCATCGAGCCGCCCCTGTGGTTGCATCAGTTCTAGCTCGTGGCAAGGGGATTGTGGAAACGGGCAGACGGGCTTCCAGCGATGTCTCCGAGCTGGTCTTACGTTCCTACTCCTTCGGGTCTATTCCATCGCGCGAAGCCAGCGAGTTTGTCGCCGACATGATCGATAACACGCCCATCGATGTGCTCGCTGAATTTCTCCCGGCTCTGCAAGAGCACAACAGATTCGCTGTGCTGCCAAGTTTGAGTTCGGTGCGAACCTTGGTCATCGTTGGTCAGCAGGATCGAATGACGCCGGTGATTCACAGTGAGCGAATTGCAGCGAGCATTCACGGTTCCACTTTGGCGATCATTCCGGGCGGCGGTCACATGGTGGGCATCGAATTTCACGAGGAGGTCGATGCGTTGATCCTCGACCTGCTCGAAATGGTCAAAGCAGATCTCGCAGTAGAACAGACTCACTCCGCATGATTGAAGTTGCAACGGGTGAGCGGATGTTCGATCTCGGACGATCTGTTGCCACTCATCTGCGAGCAGGGGATCTCTTGGTATTGATCGGCGAGCTTGGAGCAGGCAAGACCACCTTCGTACAAGGCCTTGGCCGTGGGCTGGGCGTTTCTGAGCGGGTTACGAGCCCAACATTTGTCGTTGCCCGCTCGCATGAGGGCACTGTCCTGCCGTTGGTGCACGTCGATGCCTATCGGCTGGGCTCCGCCGTAGAAATCGACGAACTCGATCTTGACCTCACCGGCAGCGTGGTGGTGGTCGAGTGGGGAGAGGGCCTGACTGAGAGCCTTGGAGATAATCGGCTCCTGATTCGCATCCAACGAAGTAAGAGTGATGATGAATCTCGTCGGGTGGAATTCGTAGGGCTTGGCTCTCGCTGGTCTCTTGAAGCTGTTGAGGAACTGACCTCGCAATGGTGATGCTCGCTGTGGATACCTCTTCAGCAGCGACATCAGTCGCGCTGCTTGATGGCGATGACCTCATTGCTCATGAAGTTCATGTCGATGCTCGCAATCACGCAGAGGTGCTGGCCGTGATGGTTGAGCGCGCCTTGCTTGGTGCCGGTCGACCGCGCATCACTGCAGTTTCTTGCGGAGTGGGGCCGGGTGCGTATACCGGTCTGCGTGTCGGGGTCAGTTCGGCGCAGGCCTATGGCTTGGGCTGGGAAGTTCCGGTTTACGGAGTGTGCTCACTTGATGCCATGGCGCTCGCAGCCTCGGACGCCGTCGCCGGTCCTTTCGCGTGCGCGATTGATGCACGTCGCCGTGAGATCTACTGGGCGCAGTACGACGCAACAGGTTCGCGAATGCAGGGTCCCTTCGTTACGGCCCCAAATGACATCGATGGCGCAGTACGTGAACTGCCTTGGTTCGGGGATATTGCGATGGCCTATGCCGAGCAGTTGCACAGTGAAAGTGCCGAGACCGTGCCCTACCCCGATGCCCGCGATATTGGTCGTTTTGCCTTGCACCATCTTGGGCTGGGGCAAGCCATTGACTTGACACAGATTGAACTCTCCGTACACGGCCATGACCTCGGAGCAACAGCCGCAGCCTTGCTCGGTCATTCGCTGCTACGGCCGCTGCCACTCTATGTACGACGCCCAGATGCGGTTGAGCCCGTGAGATGAGTGCGTCAACGGTGCAACTGATCCCAATGAAGTGGTGGCATGTGGAGCAGGTGGCCGCGCTTGAGCAGCAGCTCTTTCCAGTTGATGCCTGGTCCGTTGAGCAGTTCTGGGCCGAACTCGCACAAGCCACTCGCTACTACTTTCTTGCAATGGATGAATCATCGGTGTTGGGATATGCGGGCCTATTTGCCCTCACTCCGGACGCCGATGTTCAGACGATTGCGGTGAGTCCGAAAGCGCAGGGCAAGGGGATGGGTCGCTTGCTGCTTGAGGAATTGATAAACCAAGCAATTGCACGCGATTGTGTGCAATTGGTGCTTGAGGTTCGCTCCGATAATGATGCTGCGCTGTCGATGTATACCCGCCGCGGCTTCGAGCAGCTCAACACCCGACGTGACTACTACGCCCCCGGGGTCGATGCACTGGTGATGCGGTTGCACCCACTGAAAGCAGGTCGGTCAGATGAGTGACCCGCTGATTCTTGGGATTGAATCCAGTTGCGATGAGACTGGCGTTGGCATTGTGCGAGGCACCACCTTGTTGGCTGATGCTGTTGCGTCGAGCGTGGACGAGCATGCGCGCTTTGGAGGAGTTGTACCTGAAGTTGCATCGCGCGCGCATGTTGAGGCGATGATCCCCACGATCAAACGCGCGTGTGTGCAAGCGGGTGTGGGCCTTGCGGATTTCGATGCGATTGCAGTCACAGCGGGCCCTGGCTTGTCTGGGGCGCTATTGATTGGCACAGCCACTGCGAAGGCACTCTCAACTGCGCTTGAGATTCCGGTATTCGCCGTCAATCACCTTGCTGGGCACGTTGTGGTCGACGAACTCGAGCATGGCGCACTGCCAGCTGCAGCCATTGGCTTGCTGGTGTCCGGCGGCCACTCCTCACTGTTGATGGTTCGCGACAACGCGGAGACGGTCACCTCCCTAGGAGCGACGATTGATGATGCGGCGGGTGAGGCTTTCGACAAGATTGCGCGGCTGTTGGGCCTGCCGTTTCCCGGTGGTCCCTGGATCGACAGCGAGGCACAAACAGGTGATGCCAAGGCGATCGACTTTCCACGCGGATTGACTTCTTCGCGTGATTTGCAGGAGCGTCCTTATGACTTCTCCTTCAGCGGAGTCAAGACCTCAGTGGCGCGATGGATCGCTCAACAACAAACTCTCGGCATTGCGATTTCTGTCCCAGATGTTGCGGCGTCATTTCAAGAGGCCGTGGTGGATGTGCTGACGCGCAAGGCCATCACGGCGTGCAAGGACACAGGTATTGAGCATTTGGTCATCGGCGGTGGAGTTGCGGCGAATAGCAGGCTGCGGGCTCTTGCGACCGAGCGATGCAATGGTGCCGGAATCAATCTGCGCATTCCGAGACCACAGTTGTGCACTGACAATGGAGCGATGATCGCCGCTCTCGGTTCAAAGCTCATGCGACAGGGTGCGCAGCCCTCGCCCTTGGGCTTTCCGACTTTGTCAGTGCTGCCGGTGTCAACGGTCCTCATGCACGAGCAGGGTTGATCGCGAACCCTGAACTCGGGTGATCACGATGGTGGCCGCCAGACCTCCCGAAAGCCGAAGCTCTTTGCGCAAGGCATCGGCGTCGATCTTCATCCCGCGGCATTTGATGGTCAGCGTTCCGATCGTGCGGGCGGTCAGCTCCTTGCGTAGGGCTCGTATGTCATTTGGCAAGGACTCGATCACTTGGTAGCTGCGCAGCATTGAATGGTGCACGAGTTCGGCAGACGTCAACCAGCTGCTCGTGTCGTCAATGCGTTGCAGCGCAGGGTGTGCAGCGCAGAAGTCGTCGAGCAACTGAGCCTGCACCAGGCATGAATCCGGCTCATGCAGCCAGCCCCCGATTGGCCTTGTCGTCAAGGGGGCACTGCCAACTCCAGTGAACTCTGCTGAATCAGCGCCGAGGGCCACCGCAGTACGTGGGAGATCCAGACCCCAGGAGCAGAGCATCGCCTCCACTGGCTCTCGACGCATGCTCGTCCAGACACCCGACCAACCGCTGGGCATCGAAGCGGGATCAAAGCCGGGGGCCAGCTTCACGCAGACGCGGACACCACTGTGCGCCAGCGACGTCACGAATGACCACGAGGGCGACCACCGCTCAGGATCGCGCTCGGATTGCGCCCGAGCACCATCCATCGTGCGCTGCCCACTTCGCCGGGCTGGGTCCACAAACACGATGGTCTCGGGTCCATGCTGTTCGAGCAGCGAAGCCGCGACCTCGATGGCATCGGCCTCAACAACTTCGGCATCGGGGGCGTTGATCCGCAAGTACTGGGCGGTCAGTGGATCGCGTTCAACAGCCGTGACTTTGAGACCGGCTGCCAGAAATGCCCGTACATCGAATCCGAGGCCAGCGGTGAGGTCGACAACTTCGAGTGCGCCTTGGGCCCGCAGGAACTCAGCTCGCCGCTGCGCCACCTCGGGCCGGGTGGCCTGCTCGAGCCCATCGCGGGTCAGTAGCAAGGCGTCGGCAGCAATGTCGTAGCGCTCCAAGGCGATCTGGCTCAGATGGGCTTGCACGATCGCCATGGCTGCATCTGCCGGGGCCAGACCTGGCAACTCGCGTCGCAGGGCGGTGCCGGCCAGGAGTGGATCCTTGGGAAAGGCGATCAGCAGCCGGGCGGCAAGCTCTCGGGCAGCGCGCCCCTCAGCGGAGCTGATCCATGGCATTGGCGCAATCCTCGCAGGTATCACGGTTGGCACTCGACTTGACGGAGTGCTAACTCCTTGCGTAGATTCTGCGTTGGCACTCCCCGCCGGGGACTGCTAATTGACATAACCGTTTCGCCCCCTAAAAAGGGCCCAGCCGACTTTCCGGAGGACGCAACCGTGTCGGTCAACATCAAGCCACTCGAGGACCGCATCTTGGTCCAAGCCCTCGAAGCCGAGCAGACCACTGCTTCAGGCCTCGTCATTCCCGACACTGCCAAGGAGAAGCCCCAGGAGGGCACCGTCATTGCAGTGGGTCCGGGTCGTTTCGACGACGCCGGTGCCAAGCGCATCCCATTGGATGTTGCTGTCGGCAATGTTGTCATCTACAGCAAGTACGGCGGCACTGAGGTCAAGTACAACGGCGAGGATTACCTCCTGCTGTCTGCACGCGACATTCTCGCAATCGTCGAAAAGTAAATCTCTGACGCAGCGCCCCGTTCACCGGTCCTTCCGGGGCCGGGGCGCTTCGTTCATCGCATCGCTGATCCATTTGGAGTGAACACGCATGGCAAAGATCCTGGAATTCGACGAGGACGCCCGACGCAGTCTTGAGCGCGGCGTCAATGCACTTGCTGATGCAGTGCGCGTAACCCTTGGGCCAAAGGGCCGCAACGTCGTCATCGACAAGAAGTGGGGCGCCCCCACGATCACCAACGACGGTGTCACCATCGCTCGCGAGATTGAGCTTGAGGATCCATACGAGAACCTCGGCGCACAGCTGGCCAAGGAAGTAGCAACCAAGACCAACGACGTCGCTGGCGATGGCACCACCACCGCGACCGTGCTGGCTCAGGCCATGGTGCGCGAGGGGCTGAAGCAGGTTGCCGCTGGCGCCTCGCCCATGGATCTCAAGCGCGGCATCGACAAGGCTGTCGCTGCTGTTTCCGATGCACTGCAAGCCGCTGCTCGCCCGGTCAATGGCAAGGAAGAGATCGCCGATGTGGCGACCGTCTCCAGCCAGGATCGTGAGATCGGCAACCTGATTTCTGACGCTTTCGACAAGGTCGGCAAGGACGGTGTCATCTCGGTTGAAGAGTCCAGCACCACAGTGGTTGAGCTCGAATTCACTGAGGGCATGCAGTTCGACAAGGGCTATGTCTCTCAGTACATGGTTACTGACGCTGAGCGCATGGAAGCAGTGCTTGAAGATGCCTACATCCTGATCGTTCAGGGCAAGGTCGCCAGCGTGCAAGAGCTGCTGCCAATCCTTGAGAAGGTCATGGCTGCCGGCAAGCCGCTGCTGATCATCGCTGAAGATGTCGAGGGCGAGGCTCTTTCCACATTGGTCGTCAATCGCATCCGCGGCACTTTCTCCTCTGCTGCTGTGAAGGCTCCTGCCTTCGGAGATCGCCGCAAGGCAGTCCTCGAAGACGTTGCCGTGCTCACTGGCGCACAGGTTGTTGCCCCTGAGGTCGGCCTCAAGCTCGATCAGGTTGGCCTGGAGGTGCTCGGCTCTGCTCGTCGCATCGTCATCACCAAGGACAACACCACCATCGTTGATGGCGGCGGCGCACCTGGCGTAGTCACCGATCGCGTTGCGCAGCTGCGCAAGGAGATCGAAAACTCTGATTCGGATTGGGACAAGGAGAAGCTGCAGGAGCGTCTTGCCAAGCTCAGCGGCGGAGTTGTCGTCATCAAGGTTGGCGCACACACCGAGGTTGAACTCAAGGAGAAGAAGCACCGCATCGAAGATGCTGTGTCGGCAACTCGCGCAGCCATCGATGAGGGCATCGTCTCCGGTGGTGGGGCTGCACTTGTGCAGGCCATCTCGGTTCTCAAGGACGATCTGGGTCTCACCGGGGATCAGGCCACAGGTGTTCGCATTGTTCGCTCTGCAGCCGTAGAGCCACTTCGCTGGATCGCCGAGAACGCTGGCGAGCAGGGCTATGTCGTTGTCTCCAAGGTTCAGGAACTGCCCCTTGGTCAGGGCTACAACGCAGCCACCGACACCTACGGCGATCTGATCGCTGATGGTGTCATCGACCCGGTGAAGGTCACTCGCTCCGCGCTTGTCAATGCTGCATCCATCGCAGCCTTGCTGCTCACGACCGAGGCACTGGTTGTCGAGAAGCGCGAAGACGCTGATGAACCAGCCGGCGGCGGTCACGGACACAGCCACTAACAGTAATCATTCGTTGGGCCCTCGGAGCATCATCTGCTCTGGGGGCCCTTCGCTTGGCCTGGTGACTTGACCACGCTAAGCAGAAGTCGGATGATTCCGGACCTCGCACAGCAGTTCGGAGCCGGATGAGTGTTGCCAGCCAGATTCAAGGTCTCATCACACTGGGAGTTCACGAGCTCGCGGGCAAGTCGGTGAAGGCGTTCAGCGCACTGGGCGCGCAGTTGGCAGAGTCTGAGGATTCAGTCGTCGCCGTGCACCCGGATCTGGTTTCACCGAGCGCTCTTGCCCCGCTGCTGCGCAGAGGCGACAAGCGTGGCTTTGTTGTGGTGGACATGGCCGATCTTGATGAGTTCACCACTGTCGCGGGTGTGGCAATTCCCGAACGGCCTCTGTACCTCCTGCACAAGACCAACCGCGGAGATGATCTGCGCAACTGGACTCCGGTCGAGGTGTACGCAGAGCTTGAACTGCGCGGACGCAGCGCGCTGACCATCAGCGAAGGCATCAGTTGGCTGCTTGCACAGCCAGAACAACTTGAGCCGAATCACTGCTTTATGACCATCGCCTCTCGCAAGGTGAAGGACGCCAAGGGCACTCTGGATGCTCGTACTCCCGCGATCTGGATCAGTGGTGGCACGGGCCGCGACGGTAGAGAGAACAAGTACGCTCCCAAGGTCGGCTGGTGCTGGGCGGGCAATCGTCACACCTGGCTTGGGTTCGCCTCAACAGTTGGCCGCTCCTAAAAGCCGCCGAACCCTCGGTAGCAGAGCGCAGAGTCGCGCTTGGCTCATGTGCGGGCAGGCGGAGGTTGGGCGTAGGTACGTTCCACCTTGTTTGTATTCTGGGCAGAAATCTGTACAGTTTGTCGCATGACGACGGCCATCCCTGTGCGCACCCTGTCCGTGACTGACGCTGCCAGCCGCGGCGTGTCCAGCCTCGTGGCATCTGCGGAGTCAGGCCAGGACGTCGTCGTGGAGCGTCGTGGCAAGCCCGTCGCTGTCGTGGTCGGCATGGGCAGGCTCGCCCGCCTGGACAAGTTGGAGTCGGAGTTGCGTGACATCAGCTTGCTGCTCGCACGCGCTGCCACCGATACCGGCGAGCGGGTCGACCTGGACGACGCGCTGGCTGTGCTGGGCTTCGATCGTTCTGAGCTTGAAGCCGAACTCGCCAGGGACATCGCAGCAGGACGCGAGTGAGCGCCGCCGGTGGCAGCCGGCGACAGCAGCGCACCAAGCCCGCCAGTCGCAAGGCAGGCCGGCACCCGGACGCCAACAGGACAGTCGTTCGCCTCACCGAACCGGCGTTCGCCGACCTCGTCGCATTGAACAAGACCGACACTCCAGCGCTGCGCTGGGCACTGAAGAAGCTCCTTCTGCTTGAGCGAGACCCGGAGGCCGGCGAGGGGCTTCACGGGGCGCTCATCGGCTACCGCAAGCTCACCGTCAGTGACCGGACTTGGCGAGTCGTGTGGCGAGTGACGCACGACAAGACCGGAGCGACCATCGTCGATGTCGCGGAAGTCTGGGCGGTCGGAGCGCGGAGCGACTCCGAGGTCTACGCAGAGATGACCGACCGCGTTAGTCAAATGCCGGACTCCCCGAGAACGCTGGCCCTGGCCGAAGTCGTTGAACGGCTCGGCAAAGCAGTTACGGGAATCCGAGCCGCCGCCGAGCCGGAAGTCGAGGAGTTGCCTGCTTGGCTCGTAGGCAAACTTGTAGACCAAGCCGGGATGCGCCCCGACCAGCTCGAGGACCTGACTCTTGAAGAAGCCGTTGACGTATGGACCGAGTGGACGTCGAAGCCGCGACTCTGATCCGACCGCATCGGACAGACCGAGTTACGGTCGGCACACGCACGGTTGGAATAGTCGGTGAACGACTACAGACAGCGGGATGCCCCAAACCTAGACACCCCGCCGTACTTGCATGGATAGCCCATCCCTGGAAAATGACCTCGCTGTTCGTGAGCTCCACACCACGAATGCTCTGACCCAATGACCGGTAGCCTTAGCCCATGACAGGTGAGGTCCCGGAGAAGTTCGCATACTTGGGTTTGACCTATGACGATGTGCTGCTGTTGCCCTCTGAATCGGACGTCGTTCCAAGCGCGGTCGATACTTCAGCATTCGTAACCCGAAACATCAAGGTGAAGGTCCCCTTGGTGTCCAGTGCCATGGATACCGTCACCGAGGCCCGGATGGCGATCGCCATGGCCCGCTTTGGTGGCGTTGGTGTGCTGCATCGCAATCTTTCAATTGAAGAACAGGCCATTCAGGTCGACATGGTCAAGCGTTCCGAGGCTGGCATGGTCAGCCATCCGGTCACATGTCTGCCCAGTGACACATTGATCGATGTTGACCAACTCTGCGCGCGCTACCGCATCTCAGGTGTGCCGGTCGTGGATGCCAACGGCATCCTGGTGGGCATCGTCACCAACCGCGACATGCGCTTCGAAGATGACATGACCAAGCCTGCCTCCGATGTGATGACGCGCATGCCGCTTGTCACTGCTCCCCTGGGAGTCAGTCCAGAAGATGCCCTTGCGATTCTGGCTGCGCGCAAGGTTGAGAAGCTTCCGCTCGTCGATGAAGCCGGTCGACTCCGTGGACTGTTCACCGTCAAGGATTTCACCAAGACCGACAAGTACCCCAATGCCACAAAGGATTCCGGTGGTCGTTTGGTCGTCGGCGCTGCAGTTGGCGTTGGAGAGGATTCAGAACGTCGCGCCAAGGCACTGATTGAGGCGGGTGTTGATTTCCTCGTGGTCGATACCGCGCACGGCCATTCACGCGCAGTGATCGACATGGTGCGTTTGCTCAAGAGCCAGACGCACATCGACATCATGGGCGGCAATGTGGCAACCCGCGAGGGTGCGCAGGCACTCGTTGATGCCGGTGCCGACGGCATCAAGGTCGGCGTGGGCCCCGGCTCAATCTGCACCACCCGAATCGTCGCTGGAGTTGGCGTTCCACAGATCTCAGCCATTTACGAAGCCTCGCTCGCAGCACGGCCGGCAGGTGTTCCTGTTATTGGTGACGGCGGCTTGCAGTACTCAGGTGATATCGCCAAGGCACTCGTCGCTGGAGCTGACGTCGTGATGCTCGGCTCGCTGCTTGCTGGCACCGAAGAAGCTCCTGGCGATGTCGTGTTCATCAGCGGCAAGCAGTTCAAGTCCTACCGAGGCATGGGGTCACTCGGCGCTATGCAGTCTCGCGGTGAGGCGCGTTCGTACAGCAAGGATCGCTACTTCCAGGACGACGTCCTCAGCGATGACAAGCTCGTACCGGAGGGCATTGAAGGCTTGGTGCCCTACCGCGGTCCGCTCACTGCCGTCGCACATCAACTCGTCGGTGGCCTTCGAGCAGCAATGGGGTACTCAGGTGCGTCAACCGTTCCAGATTTGCACCAGCGTGGAAAATTCGTGCGTATTACTTCCGCCGGACTGCGCGAGTCACATCCGCACGACGTGCAGATGACCATCGAAGCTCCGAACTACACCGGGCGTTAGGCGAATATGGATTCCATCGAGATCGGTGGGACGAAACGTGCCCGTCGTGGCTATACCTTTGACGAGATTGCCATCGCGCCCAGTCGGCGTACTCGCGATCCACAAGCAGTTTCCACGGCTTGGCAGATTGATGCCTACCAGTTCAAGTTGCCATTCATGGCGGCACCGATGGACTCCATCGTCAGCCCGGCCAGTGCCGAGCAACTCAGCGAGCTCGGCATGCTCGCCACCTTGAATGTTGAAGGACTTTGGGGTCGCTATGCCGATCCACTGCCATTGCTTCAGGAGATCTCCGAGCTCACCGATGCTGATGTTGTTGTCCGGCTGCAGCAGATCTATGCAGCCGCAGCAGTTGATCCGGATCTCGTTGAAACTCGGGTGAAGGAACTCAAAGCAGCAGGCATCACCGTCGCGGTTGCTCTGAGCCCGCAAGCCACTGCCGTTCTTGCGCCGCTCGTGTCGCGCGCCGGCGCTGACATTGTCGTGATCCGTGGCACCACGGTTTCGGCCGAGCACGTCACACGCGACGAAGAGCCATTGAACCTCAAGCAGTTCATCTACGAACTCGAAGCACCGGTGATTGTTGGTGGTTGCGCCACGTATCAGGCTGCCTTGCACCTCATGCGAACAGGCGCAGCTGGGGTGCTCGTTGGCTTCGGCGGCGGTTCTGAATCAACGACTGCGGATGTGCTCGGCGTGCGTGTGCCGATGGCCAGTGCCATCGCCGAGATCGCCGCGGCTCGTCGCGATTATCTCGACGAGTCCGGTGGTCGTTATGTCCATGTCATTGCCGACGGCGGCCTTGGCCGTAGCGGCGATATCGTCAAGGCCTTCGCCTGCGGAGCCGATGCAGCGATGCTGAGCTCGGTGCTTGCTCGCGCTACTGACGCCCCTGGGCAGGGTGCGCATTGGGGTGCTGAGGCCTGGCACGCGCAACTGCCACGAGGCAAGCGCAATGCGCTCGAGCAGGCTGGCACCTTCGAAGAGATCCTGCACGGACCCTCGCGTCGCGCCGATGGAACCATGAACATTGCAGGTGCATTGCGCAAGGCGATGGCGACAACGGGCTACAGCGAACTCAAGGAGTTCCAGCGCGTTGAGATGGTCATCGGCGGCTCATAGCAGCCATGTCTGAACTCGAACAGCCACTCCCGACTCAAGGCCTAGAAAGCCCGCGTATCTACCTTTGGTGGGCCATCGCGGCAACTGCCTTCTGCTTTGCGCCTTTCGGGATTGTGGCGATCTGGTTTGGCTATCGCACGCTGCGCGCAGTGGATCGCAATGATCTGGATGCCGCCCGCAAGTCAAGCACGGCAAGCCGCCGCTGGCTGATCGTCACCGTCATTGTCGGCCTCATCATCAATCTGACTCTGCTCGTGATCTTCGGTCTGATGGGCGCATTCAGCACCTGATTGACCGTGCAAGATCCTGACTAGGATTTGCCTGTGAGCAGCCAGCCGACCGTCCTCGTCGTTGATTTCGGCGCTCAATACGCCCAACTCATTGCCCGTCGCGTTCGCGAAGGGCAGGTCTATTCCGAGATCGTGCCGTTCACCATCTCGGCCGCCGAGGTCGCAGCGAAGAATCCCGCGGCTGTGGTGCTCAGCGGTGGCCCTTCCAGCGTCTATGACGATGGCGCTCCACAACTTGACCCGGGCATCTTGGAGCTGGGCATTCCTGTCTTTGGCATTTGCTACGGCTTTCAAGCGATGGCGCAAGCACTTGGTGGAACGGTCGCGAACACTGGCAGCCGCGAATACGGACGAACCCAACTCGAGGTGAGTGAACCGGGCAAGCTCTTTGCCGGTTTGCCGGCTTCGCAGCAAGTCTGGATGTCGCATGGCGATGGCGTCACGCATGCGCCCGAAGGATTCACCGTCACAGCCAGCACAGCAGGTGCACCAGTAGCTGCCTTCGAGGATGCCGAGCGCAAGCTCGCAGGAGTGCAGTTCCATCCCGAGGTGCTGCACAGTGAGCAGGGCCAGGCGATTCTGGTGAACTTCCTGCGCGAGATTGCTGAACTTGCACCAACGTGGACGATGGCCAACCTCATTGACGAACAAGTTGCGGCCATGCGCGCGAAGGTAGGCATTGGTCGAGTGATCTGCGGCCTGTCCGGCGGCGTTGATTCAGCAGTGGCCGCGGCCTTAGTGCAGAAGGCTGTAGGCGATCAGCTCACATGTGTTTTTGTCGATCACGGACTTCTGCGCAAGGGCGAAGCCGAGCAGGTCGAACGTGATTACGTTGCCGCAACTGGCGTCAAGCTCGTCGTCGTCGATGCGCAAGAGCAGTTCATGCAGCACCTCGATGGCGTCACCGACCCAGAGCAAAAGCGCAAGATCATCGGACGTGAGTTCATCCGTGTTTTCGAGGCAGCAGCTCGCGATGTCGTTGAGTCAGCGGGCGCAGCTGGCGGCAAGGTTGAGTTTCTGGTGCAGGGCACTCTCTACCCTGATGTCGTTGAGTCAGGTGGAGGCGCTGGCACCGCGAGTATCAAGAGTCATCACAATGTTGGCGGTCTGCCAGATGATCTGCAGTTCACGCTGATTGAACCGCTGCGCACTTTGTTCAAGGATGAAGTCCGACAGGTCGGACTCGATCTCGGGCTCCCACCGGAGATCGTCTGGCGGCATCCCTTCCCGGGCCCGGGCTTGGCAATCCGCATTGTTGGATCAATCAATGCCGAACGTCTGGCGATCTTGCGCGAAGCCGATGCCATCGCCCGCGAAGAACTTACAGCTGCCGGCCTTGACAGAGAGGTCTGGCAGTTCCCTGTAGTGCTGCTGGCCGATGTGCGTTCTGTCGGAGTGCAAGGTGACGGACGAACCTACGGTCACCCGATCGTCTTGCGTCCGGTTTCCAGCGAAGATGCGATGACTGCCGATTGGTCGCGGCTGCCGTATGAAGTCCTAGAAAGAATCTCCACGCGCATCACCAATGAAGTTCCACAGATCAACCGAGTGGTGCTCGATCTCACGAGCAAGCCGCCGGGCACTATCGAATGGGAGTGAACTGACTCATGCAATTTCTCTTCAACGTTCTTGTCGTCCTGCACTTCGTTGGTCTGGCCAGCCTGCTGGGTGGATTCATCGTGCAGATGTCCTCGCCGAGCAAGGGCGTCAATCCCGCGATGCTGCACGGTGCCCTCACGCAACTGGTCACCGGCGTACTGATGGTCGGGTTGGTCGAGTCTGATCAGCTGCCCGACGAGGACCCGCTGAACATGACCAAGATCTCGGTCAAGCTTGGCGTGGTGCTGGTCATCACGGTGCTGGCATTCATCGGCCGCAAGCGCCAAGCTCCGCAGGTCGCGTTGTGGGCAATCATCGGCGCGCTGACTCTGCTGAACGTCGTCGTGGCAGTCTTTTGGAACTAAGCGCTTTGATATAGGTGGGTAGTGCAGGCAAGATCTACCGCATGCGCATTTCCAAGAAGCTGGCCGTTGGTGCCGCGACCCTTGCCCTTGTCGCTGCCGCAATCGCACCAGCGGCTCACGCCACTGACGTCAGCGTTCCTGGCTCAGAGTTCTCCCTCGGCCTTGCTCCAGAGGTGACTGGTTCTCCAGGAGTTCCGGCTGCCTACATCCGCTTATGGGACATGCAGACAGCTTGGCGCGACATCAACCCGGCACCGGGAGTATTCGACTTCTCGATCATGGATCAGCGGGTGGCCCAAGCTGAGGCCGCGGGTGCGAAGCCCTTGGTCGTTCTGGGTTTGACCCCGCAGTGGGCCGCCAAGGATCCGTCGGCAGGTGATCCGCGCTGGGGCGCGGGGACTGCCTCACCACCAGCCAACGCCGACACCTATACCGCATACATCACCGCGATCATGCAGCGCTATGGCGCTCGCATCGGAGCGGTTGAAGTGTGGAACGAGGCAAACCTGCAGACTTTCTGGAGAGGCACTCCGGCTGAGATGGCTGACCTCACGGCCCGCGCATACAAGGCCATCAAGGCAATCAGCCTGAACACCCAGGTGATTGCAGCCTCCACGACTACGCGTCTGGCCAGTTCCGTTGCCGAGTTCCTCGGCCCCTACGCCACAGCGCTGCAGTCGATGGGCTACCCGATCGATGCCTGGACGATTCACAGCTACCCCGCCGGAAATCAGGGGCCGTCTGATCGGTACCAGGACGTGCTCGAGTGGCGCGGCGTGCTCATCGATGCAACGGAGAATGATGCGGCTGCTCTCAACAAGCAGGTGTGGGATACCGAGATCAACTATGGCCTTGCTGGCCCCGGTGATTCAATCCCGCACTCTGACTTCGATGCCAATACCAGTGGCCAGTTCGTCGCCCGTACGTTCGTGGACTCGGTGCGGCTCGGCGTGGATGCCACGTTCTGGTACATGTGGACGGCTTCTTCGTTCTCGCTCTTGGGTGTGCAGATGTTCAATGGCACCGATACGACGATTGGTGCGTACAACACCACTCGCGCTTGGCTGAGTGGCTCGACTCTCAAAGGCTGCGATCAACTCAATGGAGTGATCCGCTGCTACTTCACCGGTGGGGCCGGAGCCTTCTATCTGGCGATGTCAGCAAATGACTCAGGCGTTTCCTTCGCCAAGCAGCCGACTGCCACTGCCGAGAACTGGCTTGGTCAGCCGGTGAACGCCAGCGGCCCGGTCACTTTGGCCAGCGGCCCAGTGAAGTTCACGTGTCTGCCCAGCGGCACCGATCAGTGCACTCTCGGCGCAACTCCAAGCGCTGCTGTGCCGCTGCCAGGTTCGGGACCAGCCATCACCAAGACCATCTCGATAACGGTGGCCAAGGGAAGGGTGTATGGCAGGAAAGGCCTGGTCATCACAGGTACGAGCACCGGGATGACTGGTGAGATCGTCACCTCGCACTGGAAGCAGATCAAGCCCAAGGGGTCTGCCAGCAGGAAGCCCAAGTACGCGGTCGGCAACAAGGCCACTGTGCAGGCCGATGGCACGTTCACGGTCGGCAAGGTGACCAAGTTTTCGGCAAAGGCTTATGTGAAGGGCTTCGACGTGAAGTCCAACACCGCCTCTGGCTGAGGCTCGGTCGAGGTCAGTCGTACGAGCTCATGACCCTGACGTTGATACCGAGCATCACACCCACGAACACGGCGACGACGATGAAGCCGGGCGCGATAACCGGCCAGTTGAGCGGTTCCAGGATCAGCGACCGCATGGACTCCATGACGTAGGTGACGGGGTTGAACGTTGCTGCGACCTCCATCTGATCGGTGAGCAGGTTGCGAGGCACGAAGTTCGGCGTCAGGAACAGCAATGGGAAGAACACCAGCCCGGCTGAGTTCGTTGCTGCTGCGCTGCGTGTCTTGAGCGCCACGAATTGCAGGAACGCTGCATATCCGGTCGCCCAGCCGGCCGCGAGCATGACGAGCAGCAGAACGCCGACAACCCCACTGGTGACCGTGACACCGAAAGGAAACGCGACGAGCAGGATGAAGACGGTCATCACAGCGATCTTGATGGGCTCTGAGATCAGCCGCCCGAGGGCGATCGAGGTTCGTGACACCGGCGTGGCGCGAATCTTGTCGAAGTAGCCGTTCTCGATCTCTTCCACGAGGTAGAGCGCGGCTGTTCCGAATGACGCGGCGAGAAGAATCGTCGCTGGCAGTTGGAAGGCGGCGTAGCTCTGGCCCTTGAGGAAGGGCGTCGTATCGGTCGGGAAGATACGAGCTGCTTGGCCGACATTGACCACGAGGAAGAACAGCGGAATGAACAGCGTGGGCAGCAGCGCGTCGGGAGTGCGCAGGGCCTCGCGCAAGCCGCGGCCACCGAGAACCTTCAGGGCGTTCATCCCCGCACCTCCCGTACCTCGCCTGCGCCACGTTCTCGGCCACGGCCAGTCACGTCGAGAAATACATCATCGAGGGTGGGCTCAGAATCGCCACCGCGCTTGGCCTTGAGCTCGGCCTTGAGCGCCTCCGGAGTGCCTTCTCGCACGATCTTGCCGCCGTCGATGATGGCCAGGCGGGAGCAGAGTTGATCGGCCTCCTCCAAGTACTGGGTCGTGAGGAACACCGTGACGCCGAGCTCATTGATGCGGCGCACCTCCTCCCACACCACCACACGACTCACCGGATCCAGCCCCGTCGTCGGCTCATCCAGGAAGAGCACATCGGGCCGGTGAACCAGCGCGCTGGCCAGATCCAGGCGACGCTTCATGCCGCCGGAATAGGTCTTCGTTCGGCGATCAGCTGATTCGGTCAGTTCGACAAGTTCGAGAAGTTCCTCCGCGCGAGCCGAGGCCTCGGCGTGCGACAGGTCGAACAGCCTTGCCTGCAGGACGAGGATCTCGCGTCCGCTCTGACGAGGGTCCAGGCCGACCTCCTGCAGGGCTACGCCGATCTTGCGCCGCACCCCGTCGGGGTTGGACGCCACGTCAATGCCCATGACCTCTGCTGAGCCGCCGGAAATGGTGGTCAAAGTGGTGAGCATCCGAACTGTCGTGGACTTGCCGGCCCCGTTCGGGCCCAGGAAGCCGAACACCTCACCCTTGTGGACCTGCAGGTCAACGCCACGAACGGCTTCAACCGTCGAGCCCTTCTTGCCATGGAATGTCTTGAGCAATCCGACTGCTGTCACCGCATTTGTCATGCGGCAAGGCTAGGGAGCAGGCCGGTCACGCGCCAAGTCCTGGGAGACATCTTGTGACATCGCTGAGCTGAGTTAGGCCTTAACTGTCCATGGGTCTCCCGCCGAATGCAACGAGGGAAAAGATTCGCTAGGGGATCAGCACTCGCTTGAAGGCCTCAGCCAGACGACCTTCAGGGAGACCACCTGCAGCTGCTGCGCCAGTGAGCCAGGTGCGGATGAAGCCACCGAGATCTTCATGATGCGCGGTCTGACTCGCATGCGCCTTCAGTGCGCCGATCTTCTGATCAAAGAATTCGGTGACGTCGACGTAGAAGTCAGGGTCGGGCGCTGCCATCACCCAGACCTCTGGAACCGTCCAGGCCTCCAGGCCTTCGTCATTGAAGAGCGAGACATGGGTGAACTGATTGCGGGCATCGGGATAGATCGCGTACATCGAAGCCTCACCTGTTGCGAGGTGATCGGGATGCGAGGCCGGGATGCGCGCCCAGTTGCGTTCGGGGGACTGGATGATCATCAGCTGCGGACGCACCTGGCGAATGACCCGGCTCAGATCGCGGCGCAGTTCATGGGTAACGGTCAGCTCGCCATCGATGTAGCCCAGAAATCGCACGTCCGAGACGCCAAGCACAGCGCCGGCAGCCCGCTGCTCTTCTTGGCGGATCCGCGGGATCTCCGAGCGGGGCACGGCCGGGTCGAAGCCGCCCGCATCGCCCGAGGTGATGACGCAGTAGGTGACTTCGGTTCCGGCGGCAACCAGGCTGGCGACGGTGCCAGCAGCGCCAAAATCCACGTCATCAGGGTGAGCAGTGACCACCAGAGCCCGCTCGAAGGCTGCCGTCATGGATTTCTCACTCTCCGTTGTGATCCCGATTGCAGGATAATTTCACTCTGTGAGCACCTGCCACAGTCGTCACATTGGCCCCACTCGTGACAACATGAGCGCGTGCTTCCCCGCCACGGGCGATTTGCCCTGCCCAAACGACCTCGTCGGGTGGGCCGGCACGTCGCACTGACGGGGCTTGTGGCAGGCACGTTACTCGTTTCCTTCCTCCCCGCGGCACAGGCCGCGGATTCGGGTTGGACCCCCTCAAACTGGACAGGCGTCGTGGCCGGAGCTCCGGTCCCTGGCACGGGCTTGCCGCCGGCAGCAAGCCCGGCGATGCCAGTTGCAGTGCCCCCACAGGCAGACATCGCTTCCACCTACGAAGGACAGTCCGTATGTGATCCCACGCCGAAGCCCGGAGCTCAGCGGGCGGTCGACCTGATCCGCGCAACCTATGGCGCTGCGCAACAGATTTTCATCTCCCGCGGCTGTGACGTCGGCGATCAGAGCGAGCACAAAGAGGGCAGAGCTTTCGACTGGATGGTCAGCGTCCGCAATGCCCAGGATCGAGCCAACGCCGAGACTTTCTTGAACTGGCTCTTGGCCACCGATGCAAATGGCGTTCCCTATGCCAATGCCCTGCGCATGGGCGTGATGTACATCGGTTGGAACGACCGCATCTGGCGTGGCTATGACCCTGCTCGCGGATGGGCCGAGCTCAAAGGCTGCTTTGCCACCCCAGCACCGGCCTCGGACACCACCTGCCATCGCAACCACATTCACATCTCGCTGACCTGGGACGGAGCGGCGGGCATCACCTCCTTGTGGACGGGCAACCCCATCACTGCGCCGTATTGCCCGCGCGTGACTTCGGGGGCGAGCACGAAATACCCAGAAGCGCATGGCGACTTGGTCTCGGTTGGCGCGGTGCAAGTGCTGGACACCCGCGCTGGAGTCGGGGTGCCGATGCGCTGCCGACTTGAGCAGGACCGTTGGACCGGTGACTCGCATCGCATCTTCCCGAAGATCACTGGCGTAGGCGGAATTCCGACCTCCAACGTCGGCTCCGTTCGTATTCGCGTCACCGCTCTGGGCGCGAACGTGAAGTCGACTATTCGCGCATGGTCTCCGGGTCAGTCCTCGAGCCAAGCAGTGGTCGAAGTGGGCATGAATGCCGATGCCACTGGCGAGGCAACCCTGCCAGTCTCGACCGACGGCACGATCGCCCTTGCCACTTCCCAAGGCGCTACGGATCTCGTCGTTGAAGTACTGGGCTACTACAAGGCCGATGCCACCGGCGCAGCTGCTCAACTGCCCAGCGGAACTGTTTCTGGTGCACCGGCACCGGCACCGGCAGCCACGCCGGAGAAGGCCCCGGCGCAGACCGTCACACCAGCGAGCCCGCCACCGCTTGAACCTGAGCCAAGTGACTTCTTCCCCGTTGGCTCGGTGCTCGGCTACGAAACAGTGACCGATGGCCCGATTCAGGCCGGTGAGTCACGCACCGTGAACTTGGCTGGGCTTCCTGCTGAGGCACGTAGCGCAGTTGTCTTCGTGACAGCCAAAGATGCGTCCAAGCGCGGCTTTGTCCGCATCGGCCGCAGTGCCGGCGCCGATTCAGCACAGATGAAGTTCCCGAAGTCGGCGATGACGAAATCCGTCATGATCGTGCCGGTGAGTGGCAGTTCAGTAGTGATGAGCTCCTCGCCGAACTCGGTGGTGCAATTGCGCGTTGAGGTACTCGGCTACGGCACAACCGAAAGCCCGCCGACGGTGATTGCGATGACTCCCAAGGTGATCTTCTCCGGCCAGGTCGATCCAACTTCACCCTTGAGCTACAAGGTCTCCAAGCAATTCGGACTGCCTGGCATGAAGAAGCTCAAGGCAGTGCTGCTTCGCGTGCAGACCAAGAAGGCCACTCAAGACGGCACCTTGGCGGTCTATGCATCAAATGGCGCTCCGCCAGGCACCCGCTCGGCTCCTGTGATGGCCAACAAGAAATACGCCGCGCTGATTCTGGCTCCGGTAGGTCCAGATGGTCGGGTTCAGGTGGCCTCGACCGTGGCCTCGAAGTTTGCCGCGAGCTTGGTCGGCTTCGTCAAATAGTTCCGTCTGATCAGACCTCTACGATGCTTCGGTGACCCCAGCAGAACTTCTCCTGAAGGACCTCAACGAGGCCCAGCGGGCAGCTGTTGAGCATCGCGGGTCGCCCCTGCTGATCGTTGCCGGTGCTGGCTCGGGCAAGACCAGGGTGCTCACCCGTCGCATCGCGCACCTCCTGGCTACTGGCGATGCCCGTCCCGGAGAGATCCTGGCCATCACCTTCACCAACAAGGCTGCGGGCGAGATGAAGGAGCGGGTCGCCGAGCTCATTGGCTCGAGTGCTCGAGCGATGTGGGTCTCCACTTTCCACAGTGCCTGCGTGCGTATTCTGCGCAGTGAATCCAAACGCTTGGGTATCGCCAGCACCTTCACCATTTACGACCAGGCCGATTCTCTGCGCCTGATGACCATGGTGATCCGCGATCTTGATCTGGATCCAAAGCGATTCACGCCGCGCAGTTTTGTGGCGCAGGTCTCGAATCTGAAGAATGAACTGATCGACGAAGAGACCTTCGCCTCGCGGGCTTCCAATCCGACTGAAGAGTCGCTTGCAGCTGCCTATCGCGGCTATCAAGAGCGGCTGCGTCGAGCCAATGCCTTTGACTTTGACGATCTCATCGGTAGCACAGTTGCCGTGCTGCAGTTGTTCCCCGATGTTGCCGAGCACTACCGCCGTCGGTTTCGACACATCATGGTTGACGAATACCAGGACACCAACCATGCGCAATATCAACTGGTCAAAGAGCTCGTCGGGCACGACACCGATCAACTCAAGGCGGGGGAACTGTGCGTGGTCGGCGATGCCGATCAATCGATCTACGCATTCCGTGGCGCCACAATCCGCAACATTGAAGAGTTCGAACGCGATTATCCCAATGCACGCACCATCATGCTGGAGCAGAACTATCGATCAACGCAAACAATCCTGACCGCTGCAAACGCAGTGATTGCTCGCAATGAACGTCGGCGCGCAAAGAACCTCTGGACCGACTCTGGCCAGGGCGAGCAGATCGTTGCCTATGTGGCCGACGACGAGCATGACGAAGCCACCTTCATCTCGACCGAGATCGATGCGCTCACCGACAACGCGGGCATCAAGCCCAGCGATGTCGCGGTGTTCTACCGCACCAATGCGCAGTCGCGGTCTATCGAAGATGTCTTCATTCGCGTTGGCATGCCCTACAAAGTTGTTGGTGGGGTTCGCTTCTACGAGCGTCGTGAAGTGCGCGATGCCATTGCGTATTTGCGCGCCCTTGCGAATCCAGAAGACGATGTCTCACTGCGCCGAATCCTCAATGTTCCCAAGCGCGGCATCGGTGATCGAGCCGAAGCCATGATCGAGGCCTTCGCTCAACGCGAGCGCATGTCATTCTGGGCAGCGCTCGAACGAGCCGACGAGGCGCCAGGCATGGCCACTCGCTCATTGAGCAGTATCGCGCCATTTGTGTTGATGATGAACAACTTGCGCACGCTCATCGAATCCGGTGCCGACTCAGCAACGGTCTTGCAAGCAGTGCTTGAGCAGTCGGGCTATGTTGCTGAGCTCAGCGCTTCGAATGACCCGCAAGATGAAGGGCGTCTGGAAAACCTTGCCGAGTTGGAGTCGGTTGCGCAGGAGTTCAGCGACGACAATCCAGAGGGCACCTTGATCGATCTGCTCGAGCGCATCGCCTTGGTCGCTGATGCAGATCAGATACCTGACGATGACGGCGGAGTCGTCACACTGATGACTCTTCACACTGCAAAGGGCCTGGAATTTCCGGTCGTCTTTCTTACTGGCCTTGAAGATGGAGTCTTCCCGCACATGCGTTCGCTCAGCGACCCCAAGGAGCTGGAGGAAGAGCGGCGACTTGCCTATGTCGGCATCACTAGGGCCCGCGAGCGCTTGTACTTGAGTCGATCGATGATGCGTTCAGCCTGGGGTGCGCCGGCCTACAACCCGCCGTCACGGTTCTTCGATGAGATTCCAGAAAGTGCATTGAACTGGCGGCGCGAAGAACCTGTGCGCCAGGCGTTCATGCCGTCCACCCCTCGCAACAGCAGTGCCCTGCGCCTCGGCGACCGAGTGGTGAACCCAGGCCCGGTCATCAACCTGTCGGCAGGTGACCGAGTCACGCACAGCAAGTTCGGACTCGGCACAGTCGTCAGTACGGCAGGCTCCGGAGACAAGGCCGACGCCACCATCGATTTCGGCTCATCCGGGGTCAAGCGGCTGTTGTTGCGATACGCCCCAGTCGAAAAACTCTAGTTGACTAAGGTAATGCAATTGCATTACCTTAAGTGGCTCAAGGCAGGAGGGCCCATGAGCATTCTGGAGACCGAATCCGGATTGACTGACCGATATCAGACGACGGTGCCAGAGCCCGTGCGTCGGGCACTTGGTCTAGCCAAGCGCGATCGCCTTCGCTATGAAATTCAGGCTGACGGAGTTGTGATCCTGACGAAGGCCGATTCTGTCGTCGAAGACACCGTCATGAACGCCTTTCTGACCTTCCTCGCCCATGACATTGAATCCCGCCCGGACGCGGTCACGGGGCTGGATCCGCTCCTTGTTGATCGCATTGTGAGTCTTGTTGCTGGCATCGAGATTGATCTCGATGCCTCACTCTCTGACGAAGACGAATGACCGGTGATTTAGCGACGTCAGCGGTAGCGCACGGCTGGACTCTCTTTGCTCATCCGATTTTCGTCAGTCAACTCCAAGCATTGGTCGCCGAGGTTGAATCCCTACGTCTGAAGGACGCAGAGGGGTACAAGTCGAAGAATGCGACCAAGCGCCTGGCGGCAATTCGACAGCTTGCACTTGAAGTCATTCCACAGAATCCACAGAACCCAATTTTTCGTCAGGGCAAGACCCTAGGTTCCGAGCATTCGCATTGGTACCGCGCCAAGTTCTTTCAGCAGTACCGACTCTTCTTCCGATTTCACGAGCAGGCGCACATCATCGTGTACGGCTGGGTGAACGACCCTGAATCGAAACGTGCCTATGGCAGTTCAAGTGACGCCTACCGGGTCTTTCGGCGCATGCTGGAAGCTGGCGCGCCGCCATCGGATTGGGAGGCTTTGCTCAATGAATCCAGCAGAGCCGACTTAGGCAACGCAACTAGTGAATCTGATCGCGGGCCAAGTGCTACTATTTAGGTGCTTCAAAACATCCACATGGAGGCAGGATGAGCCCCACGAGCATCCGAGCTGGCAAGGCATTGTCAGCGAATCGCAACAATCTGAGTGACCTCGCCGTTCGAATCCAGTTCACACACGCCGCAGTACCTGCGCTCCTGCGCATAGCGCAGGCCTGGGGCCTGACTGATGCGCACTTGGCCGAACTTCTTGGCGGGGTCTCGATCAGCACCGTTCGACGCTGGAAGCGCACTCCACCCGAGGATCTGGGCTTCGATGGTCTGACTCGGGCCTCATATCTGCTCGGGATCTACCAGGCCCTGCATGTGATCCTGGACAAAGTCAATGCCGATGCCTGGGTGCGCAAGCCCAATGACTCTGCGCTGTTCAGCGGGCAGAGCCCCTTTGACGTGATGGCCCGGGGTGGAATCTTGGCAATGGATCGCGTGCGACTGCATCTGGATGCAGTGCGCGGCGGCAGATGAGGGTTCAGCATCTTGAGTTGCACGACACGATGCGACTGATCGACTCCCGTCACGACACCGAAGCAAGTCACGCATTGCATGCACTTACAGATGATGATGCTGAGACAACCGCGGTGCTCGTCGATCTTGTTCGAGTCACCAGTGCTCGCACTCAGGCCGAGCTCGGCCAGAACCCGGCATTCGCTCGCAACGTGCTCGTGGCCGGAGTCCCGCTGGCCGCTGTCATCAACGCGGCCTTCACCTATCCGTCGGGCACTGGCTTTGGGGGAGGTCGCTTCAATCGCGAGCAATTCGGTGCTTGGTATTGCTCCGACGGATTGGACGCCGCCAAGGCTGAGGTTGCTTTTCACCGGGCACGTTTTCTTCAACAGTCACGGATTGATCAAGCCGAGATGGCGTTCACCGTCTATCTGGCAGATGTCAATGGTGATCTGGCAGTGCTGGCGGCAAGAGCCGATGCTGAATATCTGCATCCCGATTCCTATGTCGCTTCGCAAAATTTCGCCGACGAATGCCGTGCGCGGCAACTCTCAGGAATCCGCTATCCATCTGTTCGACTGGCTGGTGCACTCAACACTGCCGTGCTGATCCCGCATCTGGTTCAGCATGTTCGGCGTTCGAATACATATGCGGCCCATTGGGACGGCTCTTCCATGCAATGGCATCAGATCAAATGATGTGCCGATGCCAAACGCTTGGTCGGCAACTAGACCTTGCGGCGAGCGCGCCGGGAGTACATATCAGCGTCTGCCTGTCGGACAAGCTCATCGAAAGTATCAACGGCGGGATCAATGGTTGCCCAGCCAAACGTGGCTGTGCCAGGCCATTGGCCAGTTGGAATCTCACTCTTGGCAAGGAACTCGCGGATGCGTTGGGTCAGCACATCTGAATTCCAGTTGCTACCGATGCCCAGGATGAGGAACTCATCGCCTCCCCAGCGGCAGGTCAAGTCGCCACCGCGTACCGAACTTTGGATTGCCTCAGCCGTGGCTTTGATGACCTGATCGCCCATGTTGTGGCCGTGCCGGTCGTTGACCTGCTTCAAGCCATCAATGTCGACGAACATCGCTGAGATCGTCACCTGACCTCGGGCCGCCAAGCTGAAGACCTGGCCAAGACGCGCATTCAAGCCGCGGCGGTTGAGCATCCCCGTCAACGGATCCTCGGTTGCCAAAGCTGCGTGCAGGGCAAGTGCCTTGGCCAGCGAATCGACTCCACGGAGGCGAACAGACAGAAGAACGCCACTGATCATCAGCGCCGCGATCGACGCCACTGTCCAATCGACATTCGCCGGGGACGCCAGACTCATGGATACCCAGATGCAGCCAATCAGCATGGGAACGGCAGCACTGATGGCCGCTCGGAAATCCATAGCAAGAGGTCCGTAGGCCGCAATCGCGAACAGGGCATAGAGCAAACCAGTGTCTGAAAAGTGCTTGTACTCCTGAAACAACAGCGCAAGCACCATCAACGTTGCCAGGCCGGCGCTGATCCATGGCACCGCGGCAGCGGGCAGCCACGGACGTCCGAGCAAGGGTGCAGCGATTGCCAGCAGCAGGGCTGACAGGAAGATCGGAATGTTCTCCTGGAAGCTCGTGCCGCCGCCTTCATCGGTGCCCAGCACGGAGTTCATGGTTGCGAGCACCAGTGCGAGGACGGCAACGGACGCCGCAATCCACGGCGCCTCATGCTTGGCGGTCTGCTGACGGAAAGCGCTGCGCTCGTGAGCTGTGAGGGCGACGTGATCGATGTCGCTCGGTGAGAACACTATGCCTGAGGCATCGCGCTCTGTTGGATTTTCGCCCGGGCCCATGGATCCAGCCTAGAGGCCGCTCTCGGAACTAGCGAGAAGTTGTTTTGAGCTCTCGCGATAGACGTGAAAGTTCGGATCAAGTCAGGACAAGGGCAGCGATCTGTACGACGACTATCGAACTATCGTTCGCGCTTCTTACAGTGCGAAGCATGCAAATGCATGATTCAGCAGACGTGCAGGTGGCCAGACGCGGCTTTCTGCTCGCTGGCTTGGCCGGCGCAGTGACCTTGACCCTTGGAGGCACCACGGGATTGCTCGTCAGTGCCAAACCTGCCCAAGGCGCGACGATGAAAGTCCTTGATGTGACAGGGGATTACGCGTTAACCGATGCGCAGACCGGCACCCAGGTTTCGGTCACAGTGCGCAACGGAGTGCGTCGCATTCGAGCGAACGGATTGCCGAACCACTCAACAGGCAGCTTCCCCAATGCGCACAATCCCAATTCGATCAGCGCGCAGTCCTATGACTTCTCGGTGCCGGCCAAGCCGACTCGCAATGCCAATTCGACGCCGTACGCCCTCCCGCAGCCCTTCGGCATCGCAATCAACGGCGTGCTCTTCGATCCCTTTGCGGCGGAATGGTGGGATCGATCTGGGGCTCGCAGCACTCCCCACTTGTCGGTTGGGCCGGTGACGGCTTCCCGATCTATCTCAACCGCGGCTATCGAAAGCCAATGGATTCCAATAGCGGACTCAGCACGCTCACCTCCTCGTATCAACTGAAGTCGGGTACCCGCCCCGACGGTCCAGGCGGCGCCTACGACGGCAACTTCGTGCTGGATTGGGAGTACCGGGTCGGCTCGGGCACTCTGGATGCAGCAAATGGCCGGTTCGCGGTGACCCCCGAATATCCGCGAGGCAGCTATGTGTACGTACTGACCCCCGGAGTCCTGGAGATCCCACGGCAGTTCGCCGGAATCCTTTCATCCTCGTTTGTTCGCAATGGCCCAAGCACTCCGGGCGGATTGACCAGACCGCCACGCTAAGTGGGTCCAAAATCACAGGCTTCTCGGCGCGAGGCCCCTCCTGACTTGAGTAGGCTCAGCCCGCTCGGCTGACATTCGCCGATTTCCGCTCTGCTATCGCGTCGTATCGCCAAAGGAGTCCTGCGTGGACCTGTACGAGTACCAAGCTAAGCAGCTGTTCGAATCCCATGATGTCCCCACGACTCAGGGTGAAGTGGCCAGCACTGCAGACGCTGCCCATGAAATCGCCCGCAAGATCGGTTCACAGGTCGTGGTCAAGGCCCAGGTGAAGACCGGTGGTCGCGGCAAGGCAGGTGGCGTCAAGCTCGCTGAGAATCCTGATGACGCTTTCGAGAAGGCCAAGGCCATTTTGGGCATGGACATCAAGGGTCACACCGTCCATCGCGTCCTTGTTGCCGAGGCCAGCGATATCGCCGAGGAGTACTACGTCTCCTTCCTTCTTGATCGCACCAACCGCACCTTCTTGGCGATGGCCAGCGTCGAGGGTGGTGTCGAGATCGAAGAGGTCGCAGTCAACAACCCCGACGCCCTCGCGATGATTCGCGTCGATGCCCTTGAAGGCTGCACCGAAGCCAAGGCCCGCGAGATCGTTGCCGCAGCGAAGTTCGACGACAAGATCGCCGATCAGGTCGTCGCGATTCTGCTCAAGCTCTGGGACGTCTTCGTCAAGGAAGACGCAACCCTGGTTGAGGTCAACCCACTCGTGCTCACCCCCGACGGCAAGGTGCTCGCACTGGACGGCAAGGTCACCCTCGACGACAACGCCAACTTCCGTCACCTCTCGCACGAAGATCTCATCGACCGCGAGGCGACCGACCCGATCGAGCTGCGCGCAGCGGAGTTCGATCTCAACTACGTGAAGCTGCAGGGCGAGGTCGGCATCATCGGCAACGGTGCCGGGCTCGTGATGAGCACCCTTGACGTCGTTGCATACGCCGGTGAGGAGTTCGGTGGCATCCTGCCCGCGAACTTCCTCGACATTGGTGGTGGCGCCAGCGCAGAGGTAATGGCCAATGGGCTGGACATCATCCTGAACGACCCTGAGGTCGAGTCGGTGTTCGTCAACGTCTTCGGCGGCATCACCTCGTGTGACGCTGTGGCCAACGGCATCCTGCAGGCACTTGAGATGCTCGAAGCCAAGGGCGCAACGCTGACCAAGCCAATCGTTGCTCGCATCGATGGCAACAACGCGATCGAAGGTCGCGCGATCCTCACCAAGGCGAATCACCCACTAATCGAAATGGTCGAGACCATGGACGATGCTGCGCGTCGCGCTGCCGAATTGGCAGCAGCACGCAAGGCCGGAAAGTAAAGGCATACGAACATGGCTATTTGGCTGAACAGCGAAAGCAAGATCCTGGTCCAGGGCATGACTGGTTCAGAGGGCAGCAAGCACACCCGTCGCATGGTTGCCTCAGGCTCCAATGTGGTGGCCGGTGTGACCCCGGGCAAGGCCGGTCAGGATCTTGACGGCATCCCGATCTACAACACCGTTGGCGATGCAATCGCCGCAACCGGTGCAAACGTCAGCGTGGCATTTGTGCCACCGAAGTTCGCCATCGGTGCGGTTGAAGAAGCCATCAACGCTGAGATCCCTTTGCTGATCCTCATCACCGAAGGCATCCCCGTTCACGACACCGCGAAGTTCTTCCAGCTCTCGCAGAACTCGGGCAAGACGCGCGTCATCGGCCCGAACTGCCCGGGCGTCATTTCACCCGGTGTGTCCAATGCCGGCATCATCCCGGCCGACATCACCAAGCCAGGCCGCGTCGGTCTCGTCTCGAAGTCGGGCACCCTGACCTACCAGATGATGTACGAGTTGCGCGACATCGGCTTCAGCACCTGCGTTGGCATCGGTGGCGACCCAATCATCGGCACCACCCACATCGATGCCCTCCAGGCATTCCAGGATGACCCCGACACTGACGCCATCGTGATGATCGGTGAGATCGGTGGCGATGCTGAAGAGCGCGCGGCTGCGTACATCGGTCTGCATATCACCAAGCCGGTTGTCGGCTACGTGGCTGGCTTCACTGCTCCTGAGGGCAAGACGATGGGTCACGCTGGCGCCATCGTCTCGGGCTCGGCCGGCACCGCGGCAGCCAAGCAGGAAGCGCTCGAGGCTGTTGGTGTGAAGGTAGGCAAGACGCCGAGTGCGACTGCCCGCCTGATGCGCGAAATCATGATCAGGGGCTAATCAACAAAAGTAGCAAACATGCCGAAGCATTCAGACACTTCGGTCGAATGGCGCAATCTTCATGGCAATGCGCTCACTTGTAGCGAGAAGTTCATGGGCCACTCGAAGGCTTTCGGTGAGGTCTGCTTTGTCGGCGGTGTCCTCACCGAGCCGGGCTGGGTACTCATCCTTGTTTCGATCGCTGCGAATCCGACGAACGCGAGCCATCTGCGGACCAATCTCAGGATGGTGCCCGTATTGAGCCTCGATCGCCTCAAGGACATTTAAGTGGTGACCCTTTGCACCGCCAGCGCGCAATCCTTGGGCTTGAAGAACGCTTGAAAGTGAAAGCCGGATGGCATCCCACAGCGGCGACGCGCATTCACCAAGGTCATCGGCATCCAGTGAGCGCACAACAGATCGCAAGCGACCATTGGCCTTGTCGATCAGCTCGGTTGCGAGCTGGATCGAGACTGGAACGCTCTCGAGCTGATTGGCTCGCAACATCGACGCAATGATTTCTGCGTTGCGCGGCAGATCATTTTCTGTTGTCATCAGGCTTCACTTCGAATAGTGGGCGTTCCTTCAATGCCGCAAAGAACGGATCAGCATCGCTGGTCCACTCTCGTTCGCTGAGAGTTCTTGTGTTCACTTCGCGCCCGAGTCGAGATTCGGCACGCGCTTCGGCCTGGAAAACCTTGTCGCGATCGGGATTGCCGATGAGCAGTACGTCGACATCGCGCGGAAGCGCGCCGCGCACTCCGGCATTGCGTGATGCCCAGGAGCCATATATGAAGCACCGCTCAACACCAGCAATTGATGCAAACTCGCCAGCTACAACTGCGGGCGGGCCATAGGAGGCGAGTGCGAGTGTGCGCAAAGCAGCAGCCACTTCGGAATGTTCAATGATCGACACCCAGCGGATGTTGCCCTCACGTTTGCTTTCAAGCAGACCCAGCTCATCAAGCCGGGCAAGCTCTCGACTGACAACAGCTCGACTCACACCCACATTCTGGACGAGTTGAGTGACATTGATCCGATCGTGCAGGAAGAGCGCAGCCAGAAGGCGTGGCAGTGTTGCGCTGGCAAAGAGTTGGGCCAATGGAGGAGTGGGACGCCGTCCGGATTTCGAGGCCATATGGCATGGTCCTATGTATCAATAAACAAGTCAATAGTGGATGGGGAAAGAATACATAGATATGACGACTTTTGAGGGGCTTCTCCACGGTAGCCTTGGGCCGAATCTGGATAGTAAGCGGAGGCTCCCGGTGGTTGAGTTGGTGAAGTAGCGATGCAAGACCAGTTGACCGGTCTCGCCAGCCGCGACGCCCTGCTGGCTGAGTTGGGCCGCGCGCTGAGTTCCAGTCGCCGTTCAGGTCGAGCAACTGCAGTCCTGATGATTGGACTGGATCGATTCACCGAAGTCAATGAAGCGCTTGGTCGCCGTGTTGGTGATGAACTTCTTCGCGCGGCCGCCGAGCGAATCAAGGCGACCGTTCGAGGCAGTGATCTCGTTGCTCGTGCAGGCAGCGATGAGTTCTTGGTTGTCATTCGCGAACTGAGCAACCCCACCGAGCCTGTTCGTGCGGCCATGCGCATCATCAATGAATTCCATGATGCGCTTGAAGTCTTTGGCAATTCACTATTCACCACTGTCAGCGTTGGCGTGGCAATTGCGAGTGATCAGAGCGAACCCGAGATTGTGATACACGAAGCCGAAACAGCGATGGCCACTGCCAAATCAGAGGGTCGCGACCAAATGGCCTTTTTCAACTCGGATATTCAAGCTGCGGTGCTTGCACGCGTCACAGCTGAAAATCAACTGAGCGCTGCACTCGAGCGAGAAGAATTACACGTTTGGTACCAACCCGAGATCGATCTCGAATCTGGAGAAATCAGGGCAGTTGAAGCACTGATTCGGTGGCTTCGTCCGGGTTGCAACATGCGACTTGCTGAAGAGTTCATTCGCACTGCTGAGGACACTGGTCTGATTCTGGAGATTGGCAGTTGGGTTATCGAGCAGTCCTTCCATCAGGCTGCCAATTGGGCGATTGAGCATCCAGAACGGGCACTGCTCGTGCGCGTCAATGTTTCGGCATTGCAACTGTCGATGCCGACATTGCTGGACACCATGGATCGAGCGCTGATTTCCAGTTCGGTTCGCCCCGAACTGTTGTGCTTTGAAATCACTGAGACTGCTCTGCTGCGTCCAACCCCCACGGTGCGAGCAAATGTCTTTGGCATTCGCGACCGTGGAATACGGATTGCCATTGATGACTTCGGTACCGGCTTTGCGTCATTGGCCTACTTACGCGAATACCCTGTAGATGTTGTGAAGATTGACAGGAGTTTTGTGGCCAACGTATTGACCAGTGATATTGACCGACGCCTGATTGCTGGGATTGTGGCCTTGGCCCGAGAATTCGGCCTTCATGTCACTGCCGAGGGAGTCGAGAACGCAGATCAGGCGGCATACCTCAGATCAGTTGGCTGCCCGAGCGCACAAGGTTTCCTCTACTCCGAAGCTGTGCCGCCAAGCCAGATCAGTGAGCTCTTCAAGAACGTCTATCTGCATTCTTGATCGAACACAGGCGGCAGGTCCACGATCAGCGCATTCGTGAGCTACAACAATCGCAACACTTCGGCGATGACGAGCTCGGCAGCATCGTCAATGTCGAACGCAGGCGGCCACACTGAGACGAGTGCATCCAGGTCTGATCGGAACTGTGCATTGTTGAGCTTCTCCCGCAGGTTTTCCTCCGCGAGGGTCGCTGTGAGGCCAGCGGGGCGGTAGGGCCCGAATGCTCCGACAATTTGTGACCCCGGCATCTGAAGTTCGGTGAGGCCGAGCCACATGTCAAAGAGGTCGCGACCCTTCCTTCGTTGATACAGAGCCCGGATCTTGGTAGCGAACAACTCGGCCACCGCGAAGGTGTGCACTTCCGCGTTCCCAGTGAACCACTCACTCTTGACGGCGAAGGGCATTCTGATGGTGGGCAATGCTGGCGATGTCTCGTGAGTGTTGATCTCGACTTTGATGCGCAGGCTCGCGGCGCGGTCGATTCAGCACGAGTTGATGAAGGCATGTGCCACCGCGAGAGACGAGTTCGTTGCTGAGCATCGGATGGGCTGCAAGCTCGACAATGAGTCTGGCCAGCACAAGATCCTGCTCCACGGCCACCAAAGTCGGCCAGGGTCGATCCACTGCCCAGGCTTGAATCACTGCTTGAGGAATCACAGGTCAGGCTCCACTTCGACATTCTCGATGATTCCCCATTTCTTGTTCGCCTTGCCGCGTCGTGGCCCGCTGGCATCGAGCATGTCAACTGACCTTTTCCCCTCGGTCGTTCGACTGTTGACGAACTCCTGGAGGGGCGCTGACAGCGTGGTCGTCTCAACGAACTCGGCGTCGCGGTCGAGCAGCCAACCGAGCCTGCGGGCCGTGGCGAGTGGGTAGGACGAAGCGAGGGCCACCAGCGTCTCAGCGTCGAGTAGTTCTTCTTGCACGAATTCACCGATGACAGTGGCAACATTGAATAGCGCACCTGAGTCGCGTGGCCGATCGACAAGGTCCAACACCGTCGTCTCAGGAGAGGAAACACGCACTTGTGAAGTGCGTGAGTTCTTGAGAACGACCGGCGTGTGACCGACATCGACGCGCTCGTAGAAGCGAAGCCGGACACGCTCGATGTCACGATTTGCGAGGGGGCGATCGACCATCACCTGGAACACCTGCGGGCGCTGGTGTGCGGCGCCATGCAGTTCTGCAGCCGACAGCAGTCCGACGCAATACGACCTTCCGAGAAAGCCCATCATCTGATCGATGAAGTCCATGGCGGGCACGACGCCCCAGCTTGAATACTCCGATGGTATGGGGATGTAGAGGCCGGGAGTGGGAGCGAAGAAGTGGCCCGCAGCGCGAGTCCGCCTCATTGCCTCACGAGCCGAACCGCGCGTGAGTCCCGTCAGTGCAACGACCTCATTGAGCGTGAGTGCGCTGATGCCACGTCCGACAATGTCATCGCGAAGGCGCGCTATCGGTACTGCGGAAAGCGTACGCATCGGGCATCTCCTGTGTAAAGAACCTGCGTGAAAGCATATCAGAAATGTTTCAGACTTTTTTTTATACACACTTCAAGGTCGGTGTTGTCCTATTCACCCCTACAGAGTGGGGTGAGCTCTCGAACACCCACGGCAGGTCCACGATCAGTGCACCAAAGTCTGAAATGGTGGACCAGTGAGCGCGCCGGTGATGAACGACCTGAAAGCGCTGACTTCCCGACTCCATCCGCGGTGGTTCATCGCTCCTATCGGAGTCCTCTTTGCCGCGGCAAGCAGCTTCGTCCTCATCGGCATTCCCATCTGGGCGGCCTGGCTCACCACAGAGCACGGTTCAAATGGACCGCGTGAGCTCTTTGATCTCATCGGCGGGGCTTGGCTCGGCATCCAGAATGTGCCGCTGAACAACGGCAGCGTGAAGTACTCGATCCTGCCATGGGGCCTGGTGATCATCGTGATCTTCGCCCTCTACCGTGCTGGCCTCATGCTCGGCCGCGCCACCAAGCGCTCTGGCAGGCTCGAACTTGGCATCCTTCTCGCCGTTGCAACGCTGACCTACGCGGTCGTGATGGCCGCGGTCGCAGCGATCACAGCCACCCCGGGGCTGCAAGCCCCCACAGGCCAAGCGGCGCTCACAGGGGCTGTGATCGCCGCTGTGACCTTCGCGGTTGCCCTCGGCAGGACAACTGATCAGGGCAGGGCCTTGCTCAAGCTGATCCCCAAGGACATCTGGACTGTCCTGCGAGCGGGAGCAGCGGGAATGCTCGGCCTGCTCGGTGCTGGCGCCGTACTGGCACTGATCTCGCTGATCTGGCACTTCTGGCAGGCCCGCGAGATTCTGGAGTTCCTCGATGCTGGAGTCTTCGGCGGCCTGCTCATCGTGATTGCCTGCATCGGCTACCTCCCAGTGCTCGTCCTCTGGTCCACCGCCTACCTGCTTGGGCCAGGCATCGCTATCGGACCGGGCATTGGCCTGTCGCCGTTCATGCCCACGCCACCACCGACCGAGCTTCCTGCCTTCCCGCTGCTGGCCGCGCTGCCAGAGCGAGTCGGGCCGCTCGCCTGGGGTCTGCCGATCATCGCTGTGATCATCGGTGTTGGCGTTGGTATCACTTGCGTGCGAGGCGGACCGCTGCCAGCACTCATGCGCCTCGCAAGTGCCACAGCTGCCTGCGTAGTGGTCGGTGTGGTGATTGGTCTACTCACTTCGCTCAGCGCCGGATCACTCGGGGACGTCCGCCTGCTCAGCATCGGACCGGACCCCGTATTCGTTGGTCTGCTTGCCTTTGGCCTCACCGCGATCGGAGCCGTGCCAACAGCCCTCGCGCTGCGCACGGTGCCACCGCCAGAGGTTGAACAGCCGCGAGACAAGTACTACAACGCCGAGCCGACTCCAACAGGCGATGACGCTATGCCCGATGCGCAGCCACAGGCCAAAAGCCCATCGGCAGAGACAGCTGGGGCGAAGAGCGTCCAAGATGTGGAAGCATCAGCCGCTCCAGACCACGAGAGCGAGCAGATCAATGGATAAGCCCGACGTTCGAAAGGCTCTGATCTGGGCCTTTGACACCTTTCGCGCGAATGCGGTGCCACTGCTGGCTCTGGCCGCCGTGGTCATGGTCACCCAGTTCATTGCGCAGGTCGCTCAGCGCCTGTTCAGCGAAGCAGGCGCGGGCGCCTTCGCCCTGCTGATCCTTACCTTCGTCTTTCTTCTGCTTTCAGCGTTCGCCGCCATCGGCGTTGATCGCGCAGCCCTGCGCACCACCCAAGGCCACGAGCCGAGTTTTGCGGACATGCTCACCATGCAGAACCTTGGCCGCTACATCCTGTTCGTGCTCGCCTACATCGCACTCACCATTGTTGGCCTGCTCTTGTGCATCCTTCCGGCCTTCTTCGTGATCTTCTTTCTCCAACTTGGCCCCTTCTTTGTGCTCGACAGGGGATCAAATGTCGGACAAGCCATCAGATCGAGTTTCGAAGCCATTCGCATGAACATCGGCCCAGCGGCGATCATGACCATCCTGAACGTCATCGTGAGCCTGTCGGGCACCTTGTTCTTCGGTGTGCTGACACTGCTGACCTTGCCGTTCACGGCCCTGTTCACTGCGCACATGTACCGACAGTTCAATCACGAACAGATCGCGCCTTGAGTTCGGATCGCTGAACTGTGCCTAAGCGACTCATCCTGCATGTGGGTCTGCCGAAGTGTGGATCGACGTCATTGCAGGACGGATTCGCACGCTCAACTGAAATCCTGGCAGCGCATGATGTGAGCTTCGTGCGACTTCGTCCCACCAAACTTGTGCAGACTCTGGCGAGTGGGCAACGCCCGCGACTCTGGCCGGACATCATCGGCGAAGATCCGGCTGAAGTTGTGATCCTCTCATCAGAGTTCCTCTGCACTTTGGATCCCGCAGGTATCGATGGACTCATGAACGGAATCGCGCATCACTTCGATTCGATCACTGTCGTATTCGTCCTGCGACTACTCGAGGATTGGACCCTCTCGCGGATGAATCAACGCGCGCAGGCTTTGCCCGCGCGGCCTTCCCAGCAGAAATCGGAGCAGCTCGATGTCCAGCTCGATGTTGGGGATCTCGATGTCTGGCTCAATGTGTGGTCCACGTGGGCCTACGAGCAAAGCGCAGAGCGTGACATTGTTCTGCTTCCGCTGGTCGGCGAGGAGCCGCTCGCTCAGCGATTCCTCGCGGCATTGGGCCTGGCGCACGTGGAGTTTGATCCGCAGGCGCTTGGGATGTGGTCAAATCGGAGCGTCTCCACTCGGGCGCTCGATCTCATCGAAATCACGAGAAAATTGGGCGACTTACTGAGTGCCAGACAAGGCCTTGATTCGATTCGGAGCGACGCCGAGTCCTACGACTACATCAAGCGGATCATCGCTCTCGCCAAACAATGGGATCGGCCAGTTGACGAGCGGCCCAGCCCCAAGGCAGTGCGCGAAGCGAACAAGGCTGCGGGCAGGCTTCGGTTGGCATTGGAAGAGACATTGGAAGAACCGCTGCGGAGTGAGGTGCTAGCACTTGTTGGCACCCGTGCCGCATCCCGAAGGGCGCGAAAAATCAAGGCCGCTGAAGTCGCAGCCACTGACTGACCAGGTTCATGCCGCTGGGGGCTGTGGAGGAGAAGCCGAGTCAAGAACGAACGAGGTACCTTCGACGATGCCTTTGCAGACGGCATCCAGACCAGTATCCTGCTCTGGAGCAAGCGATTGGCGCGCGGGCACGACCGCCCAGTACAGCGGGCGGCCTGGTCCGGGATGGGTAACCCGTTGGAGTGCGCGCACCGGAATCATGCGCCGCAGGAACAGGTGATGCGCGTATCGAAGCGCACGATCAGTGTGCTCGGGGGCAATCCCGTCAGCGAAGGGAAGTTGATCAAGGACCCTTTGGTACTCAGTTGATGTCTCCACGTCGATAGAGAGTTCCTTGCCTCGGATCCACGCTTCACCCACGGTGATCACCGGCCGACCTTGAGCCAAGGCCTCGACTCCAACTTTTGTGCCATACACAATGACGACGTTTGCCAGATCGACAAGTTCATAGGTGGATGTTGGAGAAGTGGAATCCACGAAGCTCACGTTCTCTGGGAGGTGAGCGATCGGCAGGATTTCGCGAAGTGGATCCTGCGCTGGCAGGAATCCGGTCACCTCGCCCGGATGCGCACGAATGACGATTTGGAGATCTGGCCTGGTGCGTGCCCACTCGATGGTGTGCAGAAGCCAGTCGGTCTGCGATGCGAAGGCGCGCCCCTCAAAATGGATCTGGGCATCCCACGAGACATTGGGCAGCACCAGCACCAATGGTCTTGGATCCAGCACGACTTGGGGCAATGACTCTGCCAAGGCAGAGGCTTGCGCCGAGCCGAACCGAATCCAATCGCGTGATCCTGTGCGACGTGAGTCCAGGTATTCGCGCGTTGCCTGCGCACGCTGCGGAGTCCACTCAACGTCTGCCCAGTCGGCAGGAGTCTCGGCCAGCATTGTTCGGTGGTAGGTATCACCATGGGCGAAGAGCATCGATGATTCCGGGTAGCCGGAAGTCCAGGTGACAACCCGAACTCCTTGCGTTTTGGCGGTCTCGACGACGACGCCCTGAGGCACATAGATGCCGTGCTGCAGCACGATGACATCTGGGGCGAGGTCTTCAATCATCCTTTGCGTTGCTCGACAGGTCAGCACCGCAGCGCGCAGATAGCGCAAGAGGATCCGTTGACTCTCGGGCCCATCAGCGAGCACTGCCCGCGCCTCGAACCGAAGGGCTCCCGCTCGGGCATGCTGCCCGATGGCGATGTCGTCGAGAGTCAGTGATGCCACGTCCAACGCTGACTCGCTGAGTCGCTCGGCCTCAGCGTGATCCTCGGGCAGGATCCACTTTGAGAGAGAGTGCAAGCTGGCCCCGGCGGACTCCAATGCGCGCACGCCTGTTGCCGTGCATTGCCTGCACATTGATTCTGACGGTCCGGCCGATGCCATCCTGCTCGGTGCGATCACGAGGTAGCTGCATTCGATGCAGGCCGGAAGAGCTCCGTCGCACAGCACTGCATCGACGTGATGGCCTCGCACGGTGAGTGCCGCTGCGAGCAGGCGTTCGACATTCATGGCCTGCAGATTTCCTCCTGCCATGGTCGCCAGGAGCACGCGGCTTCCGTTAGGACTTTCGTGCGCTGGCAGTCCGAGGGCTGACCAGTTCGGGAGGTAGCGGCGACTCGCGTGCCTGCGCGCAAGTGGGCGCAGGAGTGCGCGCACGCGTTCTCGCATGTGCTTGACGGTATCTGACCTACGCGTTGACGAAGGCCTGCACACGGCTGGTGATTGACGCAGCATCGAGCCGATGGAAGGCCAAGGCTTCGTCGTTAGTGCCGCAAGCCTGCTTGCCTTCGACGCACACATGAAGCCATGGCACTGCAATGCCTGCTTGCACGAGCGCGCCCGCAACAGTGGAGCCGAAGCCGCCGGAACGCACATGGTTCTCGATGACCACAAGTGGCTTGCCAGGCGACACTAGAGAGGCCATCCAGTCGGGGTCCATGCGATTCAGCCAAGGAGTTGCGGCCACCGTTGCCGAGATCCCAAGCTCCTTGAGCGCATCGCTTGCCCGAAGGGCCTGCAGCACGAGCGGCGCTGACGAAGCAAACAGGACCACATCGCTTCCTTCGCGCAGCACCTGACCCTTGCCGATGTCGAGAAGGTCTGGCTCTGGGATCTCCTCGAATGGCAGTGGCACGCTGCAGATGCGCAGGTAAGCAGGTCCGTCATGCACATCAGTCAATGTCGCGACGATCGAGGACATCTGGGAGGGATGGAATGGCTCGGCGATCAGCATGCCGTTGAGTGCATTCATCACGGCAACGTCGGTCACGGCTTGGTGGCTGTGGCCTGGTCCGGCCGGAATGATGCCGGCCAGTGCGCCGACATAGAGCAGGTGCGTGCCTTCAGAGGCGTTGTTCAGGATCTGCTCGTGCGGTCGGGTGGTGAGGAAGCAGGCAAACGAGCAGGAGATCGGAAGAAGCCCGCTCAGCGCCAGCGCGCCGGCCTGCGAGACCATGTCCTGTTCGGCGATGCCGCACTCGATGAATCGCTCCGGGTATTCGGCCGCGAATTGCACCAGCCCGAGATCCTTGCGCAGGTCGCCATCCAGCACCACGACATCAGCGCGGCGTGCGGCCATGGCACCGAGGGCGTTGGACCAGGATTCCACGAGCGTGGTCGGCTTTGGAGCGACCGGGCGATCAAGCAGAACAGTCTCGTAGGACACTTCACCCAGGCCCAGTTCGCCAACGAGGACTCCTGCGCGAGCTTGCAGTTCGGCCAATGCCTCCAGGTACACCGGAATGGCGGGTGCGCCGGAGTGGAAGGCGTAGAGATCCCCGTCCGGAGCGAAATCCTCCATGAATGAGACACCCTTGCCCTTCACTGTGTGAGCAATGAGCACGCCTGGTCCTTGTGCATCGCGCAGTTCAGCGAGGGCACTGGCGATTGCTTCGACGTCGTTGCCATCGCAGGCGCGAACGTTCCAGCCGAAGGACGCGAACTTCGCTTCGATGTCGCCAAGGTCGGAGACCTTGCTGACCCAGGTGTCCGACTGAATCCGATTCCAGTCGATGATCGCGGTGATCGATGAGTAGCCGGCATTGACTGCGCCTGCGAGGGATTCGTAGATCTGCCCTTCTTGCAGCTCACCATCGCCCAGGAGTACATATGTAGGCAGTTCTGCGCCCTTGAGGCGGTCGGCGAAGACGAAGCCCTTGGCCTTGGAGATGCCCATGCCCAGCGAGCCGGTGTTCGTGATCATGGAAGGAATGGAGGTGTCGGGGTGGCCGGGCAGACCATCGAGGCGCCGCAACTTGGTGCGGAGGCTTTCATCGATTCGACCCAGGCCGATGTTCACCGCATACATGGCTGGCGCATCGTGTCCTTTCGACGAGAAGAAGCGCCCAGGATTTGGTTGTTCAGTGTGATGCGCGAGCTCGCCAGCAAGCACCCACGACATGATGTCGACAGAGCTGAAGCTTGAGCCGATGTGCCCTGACCCGGCCATCATGATCATGCCCAGAGTGTTGATGCGCGAGAGCTCTGCGAACGCAGTGACGCGTTGTGTAAGTGGGGCAGGTGCCGCGAGGACTTGAGACAGAAAGGTCTGTGGCACAAAGCAAACATCGGCGGTCGGCACTAGTTCATCCCCTGATCTTGATACGGCGGTTGCAGGATTGTCGGCAGGACTGAAGGTTCTCGGGCAACGAGATCGGCGAGCAGAGTCCAGTCTGCCGGGAAGTTGAGATCCATGCCCTCGGGGCTTGGGGTGATCCAAGCCATGATTCGCGTACCGGCAATCGAACCGAGCTCGCGTGCGGTACGGGTCCAGAAGATCTCAAGGCTCGCATCCTGTACATAGACCTCGGGGAGGGTGTCGTATGGCCGACTGTGCGCCGGAACGGCATCCTCCAATACCGGCAGAAGTGGGCTCATGCCGAGGCGATCCTCATCGAGCACCCACATTTTCGCCGGGTGCTGCTCGCAGCGAGTGACCGCACGAATCGAGTCATAGCCATCGGACTGGGTGAATTGATCCATCGCCTGGCGAATGGACGCAGGCTGCCGAAGTGGGCTGGTTGGCCGCAAGAGCGCGCAGACATCTGGCAGTTCACCCTCGTTGTCCAGCCAGTCGAGTGCGTGGAGTACCCAGAGGATGTCTGCGGAGTCAGACTGGGACAGTTCAGCCGGGCGCAGGAAGGGCGCCTCGGCTCCGTAGTACGTCGCCACAGCGGCGGTCGGGGCATCATCGGTGCTGACAATCACGCGGTCGAACACTCCTGATGAGATCGCACTGGCAATCGTGTACGCGATAACCGGATGCCCAGCCAGCAGTCGCGTGTTCTTTCCGGGGATGCGCTTGCTGCCAGAGCGAGCGGGAATGAGGGCGACTGCCGTCATCTCGGCTCGCGAGTGAGCACTGCCACTGTGCGCAGTTCGGTATAGAAGTCGAAGACCTCTGTGCCGCATTCGCGGGTGCCATTGCCAGACGAGCCGAAGCCGCCGAAAGGCATGTGCGGCTCACTGCCGAATGTCGGCCCATTCACTACAGCCATGCCGACCCGTGCGGTTGAAGTGAAGTGAAATGCGCGATCCACAGAGTCGGTCCAGATCGCACCTGTGAGTCCGTACTCAGTTTGCGCAGCCAGGGCAATCGCCTCGGCAAAACTGCCAACTCGGTAGAGATTGGCCACCGGCCCGAACACCTCTTCGACCGAGATCGGATCGTCCGCCGGCACATCGGCCAGGATGGTGGGAGCGACAAAGCAGCCACCTGCAAGTGAGCCGGGGACTGAATCTGGTCCACCAGCGAGAAGCGTTGCGCCCCGCTCGGCCGCGCCCGAGACGGCAGCGGTGATGCGCGCGACGGCGATTTCGCCGATGACCGGACCAACCGAGTCGTCTTGTCCGTGCAAGGTCAGGGCCGAGGTTCGTTCGAGCAGCAGTCTGGTGAACTCCTCGTACACACTGCCCATAACGATGATGCGGCTGGTGGCGGCGCACCTTTGGCCAGCATTGGAGAACGCCGAGGCCACAGCAGCGTCGGCTGCAGCGGACAGGTCAGCGTCGTCGCACACGATCATCGCGTTCTTGCCGCCAAGTTCGACGGCTGCACGAATGAGGCGGCCGCCTGCGCTGGCAAGAATGCCGCGCCCAACAGCCGCACTCCCAGTGAAAGAGACCAATTCGATTTTGGACTCAACCAACGTCGAGCCGGTGCCCGGGCCGCTTCCCTGAATCAGTTGCAGGGCCGAGGCCGGGACTCCGCAGTCAAGGCAGATCCGAACGAACTCCACCGCGGAGAAGGGGGTGTGCTCGCTGGGCTTGAGGATTACTGAATTTCCAGCCAGCAGCGCTGGAAACACCTTCCAGGCGTAGTTGGGAACCGGCGTATTGCTCGCGGCGATGAGTGCTCCTACGCCGATGGGTGCTCGCCACGTTGAGACTTGTTTGCCAGGTATCGCACTGGTGGTGGTGCGGCCGTAGAAGCGCCGGCCCTCTGCTGCTGTGAAATAGGCGAGCTCAATTGCACCACGCACCTCGCCGCGCGCCATGGCCAAGCTCTTGCCAGTCTCCAGATGCACGAGGTGCGCCAGCGTCTCGATCCGAGCGTCGAGCTCGCGCGCGATAGCGCGCAGCAACTCACCACGGAATACCGGTGTGGTGGCGGCCCAAGCAGCCTGACCGGCGCGCGCGGCAGCCAGCGCCTGATCGATTTCTGCAGCACCGGATTCGACTCGCTGTCCAGCGAGAGTGCCATCTGCCGGGCCGAAGCGATCAACAAGTTGGGCGTTCGCGGCGACAGTGTCATCGCCGTCGATGATGTTGCAGCCGATCAGGGTCGTGGTCACCATGCGTGTCGACCTCCATCCACCAGGAGTTCGGAGCCCGTGATGTAGGACGAGGCATCAGACGCGAGGAAGAGCAGAGGGCCCTTCAACTCTTCGGGCTCGCACAGTCGATGCATGGGAACCGTTGCGCTAAACTTGCGGATGAACTCGGGATCCTGACCGCCGGCCACTCCGCCTGGACTGAGGGTGTTGAAGCGCAATCCGGTTGGCGCCCAATGGACCGCCAACCAGTTGACGAGATTGCTGAGCGCGGACTTGGAGGCGCCATAGGCAGGCGGCTTGAGAAAGGCAGGCTCGGTCTCGATGTGGTCATACAAAGTGGCCATAGGGGCGCTGGAGCCATACATGGAGCCAACGGCAATCACCGAGCCCCCAGGGAGCATGGAGGTGCTGAAGACCTGCATGACATTGAAGGCCCCGATGACGTTCACTTCGAGGATTCTGCGCATCAACGCGACTGGAAACTCGCCCAAGGCCCACGTGGCGGTGGCACCGGGTGGGGTGTCGATCCCGGCGTTGACGACAAGGACATCGATGGCTCCGACGTCGGCGATAACGGCGTCGCGCGCTGACTGGACTGAATCAGGGTCCGAGACGTCGCAGGAGCCAAGCCGAATCTGACCGCTAGCGGTATCGATCAGTGACTTCAGTCGATCACTCGGTGCCCGACCTGGCTCACAGAGCGCCGTTACGGTTGCGCCGGCCTCGAACAACGCCTCGATCCAGATCGGACCTAACTTTCCATCGGCTCCGATGACGACGGCCGATTTTCCATCAAGTCTGTCCATTCAGTCAGCAGAGATGAAATCGACGAAGTTGAGGTCCTCGTAGCACACGACATCGCGCGCCAAGACGCGTCCGTACATCCGGTGCGCCTCGTCCGGCGCAATGCCATTGCCAGGGGAGCGGAACTCGATGTCAGACAGATGCAGGATCTCGCCTGCCTTGAGATCGCGTGCGGCCACGGCTTTCTTCGCCATCTTGGTCACGGCCGGCAGTTCGAGGTCAAGGGGCTCCTTGACACTTGACCCCATCGCCAGGCGCGTGCGCTCAAGATCGCGAACGAGCTTGCGCATGCCCTCGGGCTCGAGGCTGAACGCGTGATCGGTGCCCTTCATTGTGCGATCGAGGGTGAAGTGCTTCTCGATGACACGCGCGCCCAAGACGTAGGCGACATTGGACATGGCGATGCCATTCTCATGCCCGGAATAGCCGATGACCGCATCGGGAAAATGCTGCATGTAGGACGGAATGACATTCAGATTCAACTGGTCAAATGGTGCCGGGTATGAAGCGATGCATTGGAGAATCGCGAACTCGCTTGTGTGGGCTGAGACCACATCGTGTGCTGCCTGTACCTGCAGCATCGTCGCTCCGCCAGTGCTGAACACGACAGGCAGCCCGGTGGATGCCGCGTACTCCTGCAGGTGGTGGCTGCGGATGTCGCCAGAAGCAATCTTGATCGCGGGGATGCCAACATCGACGAGGAAGTCCACGCTAGGGATGTCGAAGGCGGTAGACCAGAACATGATGTCGAGTGATTCGGCGTACTTCTTGAGCGCGTAATACTCGTCTTTGCCGAATTCCAGTGCCTCGCGGTGTGCTCCATAGGTATCGGCGTAGGCATTGGTGCTGTTATATGTCTCGTTGAAAACTGAAGGCGTGTAAAGGGATTTGTTGTCGCGCTTCTGCAACTTCACGGAATGCGCGCCAGCACGCTTGGCGGCATCAAAGAGCGCCATGCACTTTTCAAGACTGCCCTGATGGTTGTGTCCGATCTCAGCAATCACATGAAAGGCGCCGTCGCCCTCAGTCTTCAGGTCCTCAATGAAACCCACGATGCCTCCTTTGGGCTGTCGGCAAGTGCCGAGCAAGCTCGCTTATTGCGACAAGCACACCCTAGCCGCACAAGATTGCTTCCGGGTTTCGCGGTCAGTGGTAAGGAGTGAATTCGCGCTACGGCGGCGGGGCTGTGCCGCTGGTCCTTCGTCCCCGGTCAGGCGTCGTCGGGCCTCTCCATAGTTCGCCTTTCGCCACGCCTTGCTTGATAGAGTCCGTTGCCAAGCGACAGTGAGTCTGCAGATGGACGGGTTCCCCGAATGCTGACGCCGAGCCAGAGGGGGCATGATGAAGTACCCGTCCGTCGCCTCTCAGTTGACCGCTCTATTCGGAATTCCTCAAGCGAAGGCCGCGACTGTGGTGTTCGGCCCCTTTCTCGGCGAGGTCGGATTCGAGACCCTCTATTGGATACCTCAAATAACTACACTCGCCACGTCAGGAGCACTCGACGGCCATCGCGTTGTGGTGATGAGCCGAGGCGGGACTGCAGATCTCTACCGTGCTATCGGCATCCCGTTCGAATACGTGGACGTCCTTGATGTAGTGAGCCCGGAAGAATATGTCGCGCGAGATACCCAGCGTCTGATTGATGGCGGATTGCGGGCAAAGAACCACAAGACGGGCACAAGTGACTGGGAGTGGCAACTAATCTCATCAGCGGGTCTGGCTGGCAGTCACGTCGTAAGCGCCGATCTCATGCACGTTGCGATCCGGCGCTTTGGATCCCGGGCACTTACCTTTCCGCGAGCGGCTGTCGTCCGTGTCGAGCGGACGGATAACGTGATTCTGAAGTTCTGGTTCGGGGCGCAGATGAAAGCCACCACCGAAAACATGCGACGCGTGAGTGAGATCTGCAAACAGGCTCGCGACGCAGGACCTGTCCTGGCGATCGTCAATCGGCACACACTCGAAGACTCGCGGCCGTTCGCGAAACCGTCGAAGAACCTCGGCGTTGATGAACCATTCTCCCAGATCTGCGCGAATCTCGACCTGCCTACTGCTGACACGGCGAGCGAGCGTACGAACATCGCCGACCAGATCCAGTTGCTGGCAAGTGCCCGAGCCTTTAAGGGTACCTATGGGGGGTTCTCATACCTATGCCTATATACGCGAACACCTGTGATGACGTACTACCGCAACCCTGCCATCGTTTTCAGCCGCCACTTCTCGGTGTTGGCCGAGGCGTTGGCCTCGGCAAACACCAAGACCGTGAAGCGAGATCCGGGGCTGCCGTTCTCGATACAGTCGATTGCGTGACCGACCGTGGCGCTCCGGCCGCGTTAACCCGGGGTCGGTCGGATAGCGTTCGGTTCGTCGCGACGTCCTATGGACGTGCAGGGTGGGGTGGTTCGATGAGCAGGAAGTTCGCTGTCGTCAGCGTGGGAAATCACAAGTTCTACATGATTCGACCCACGATCCCTGACGGCGAACCGTATCTGCGATCACCCAAGGAGTCGTTCACCGTCGACTGGTTCCTGGCCTGTTCGGCGCAGGCAGGCCCGATCTGGGATATCGGGGCCAACGTAGGCGAGTTCACGCTGCTCGCGGCGAAGGCGAGCGGCGACCCATCCCGGCTTGTCGCCTTCGAGCCGAATCCATATGTGCGCAAGGCATTGGTCGCCAATATCCGCCAGAACGGTTTCGAAGATCAGGTCCTCGTCGTGCCGAAAGCGGTGGGTTCGCAACCTGGCATCGCACAGTTGTTCGTGGGCAGTCACGAGAGCTACTACGGAAAGGCCAGGGTCGCGTCTACGAAGGCGCGGACGAAGGCCAACGATCAGATCGTCGAGGTTCCTATCACGACGGTTGATGAAATGGTGGCGTCCGGGCTGCCCGCCCCCCGGTACCTCAAGATCGACGTTGAGGGTCACGAGGTCGAGGTGCTGCGCGGAGCTTCAGCCACTCTGAAGGGCGTCGAGTCCTGCCTAATCGAGGTTGCGGGCGCCAACGTGCTTGAGATCCGTGAATTGCTCGGGCGGCACGGCTTCACAGATGTGACGGTCGATGCTCAGCGGATCAGCAAGACGTCGGGCGACGTGCGGTCCGAGTACATCACAGTCAGGCGCTAGCGGAGCCAGTCTTCTGCGAGGCTGGGCGATGTCGCAAATCGGCCGCGGGTCCTTCCTTGGCTACTTGGGCCATTGGCTTTCCGCCCTTCTTCTTGACCGGTTCGGGGAGCATGAGTGCGGCTAATTCAGTCGCGTGATTCTGCACCGTCCATGTGCGGAACCTGGCCTCGGATTCCGCTATGGGTGTGGCCAGACCGGCCAGGAAACTCTTCACCCGAGCGTTGACATAGCGTTCGGACCTAGGTCCTGCGCGCAGGATAGTAAGCGCCTCCTGGGTGAGCTTGCGGACTCGCTCGGCGGCTTCGGGTTTCTGCTGTTGCAGTCGGTCCGAAAGGGTCGCTTCGAGGTCATCGAAGAAGTGCACGAGAAGGCGGCTGCGCAGGTCCTCATCGAGACCGAGCTCGCGGGGCGTGCGGTGGTGGTCCCCGGACGCCAGGATCTCCGCTATGAATTGACGAATCTCTCGGAGATGCCTTCCGTTCGATGTTCGCTCGTCCTCGGGCCACTCCTCTTGAGCCCAGCGAATCGCGTCATTGAGAACGAGGTAGATGGCAAGATCCCGCTCAACTGGTGACCGATTGACGGCAAGCGATGTGACCTGAGGCCAGCTGTCTGGCAGTGGCAGGCCAGCCGAATTCATGAATGCGGGAATCAGACCTTCTGCCGCGTGGAGGTCCACTAATCGGATGGGACTCCCGATTCGATCCTCGGCCTCTGGCGCCATCCAGGTGCTGAACCACTTCTCCACGGCAGGTCGCTTGGGAGAGGCGGTCCCCTTCAGGGACCTCAGTCGCTGTTTCTCTTTGCTCACCGCCCACTCGCCTAGCGGCCGTACGATGATGACGACCTCGATAGTCACGTCGCGGGAACGGAGTTCGTCGAGAAATGGGTAAAGCGTGTCCGAGCCGATTTCGATAAGGGATTCGTGGGAGACGACCACATGAGTGGGATTATCGACATCCAGGAGGTCGTCCAACTTTGAGATGACCTGTGCTGGGAGCCCAGAAGTGACTCCCTCTGGCTGGATGTACCCAATGCCACTGGAGCGGAGCTCGTCCTCGTGGGCTCGGAAGTAGGTTTGGATCGTCGTGCTGCCAGCTTTGGGCATGCCAGGGTGGAGCACGACTTTCATGTGCCCTCCGTTTCGCTACGACTTCGTGTCATCCGCCCGAGGAATCATATTCGGTGCGATCAGCGGGGTGGAGTTTGGACGACGTTATGCTGCCGCAGTCGAGCTCGAGTCGGACATATCAAGTCGTGTTCGTCTGCTGAAGGGGAGGGGGCGTGGGACAGCCCATGAGGATCCTTTGGGCCAACTCGGCGGGTGCGTCGAAGTCTGTGAACTACCTTCGCTGGCTCCATGGCGTCAGCAGCGTTGATGGCCGGAACGTGGAGCACATACGCATGGTCCTTCCGGAGGGGAGCCCGCTCACACTCAGCGCGGCAAGAATCGCGGCGGTTTCGGCGGGAAGGGAATTTTACTCCGGCGAACACGATGGCTCGTACGCGCTTGACGAGTCTTCTCGCGCCGATGAAGGCCTGATCAACGCCTATTCCTACCTCACCCATCTCACGGCGTCCTCCCTGTTCAAGGTCCATCCCAGCCTCGCCATGTCTCGGGCATACCGCGAGACCTTCCGGCGGCGCCTGTCGAAGGCGCTTCGGCTGAGGCTTCGCCCGACTCTGGCGTCAAGTGCCGAGATTGACCTGCAGAACTTGGACGCCTTGTTTGAGAGGCTCAATCGCTTGTTGGGGGACAAGGCATCCCGTGATCACGTAGCGGGAGTGCGGCAATTGCGGCGCTTGGCCGAATGGCACGCTCCGCAGGATCCAGGGTTGGAGCACGTTCTCGAATTCAGCGGTGCCGACTGCGTGGTGGTGTCCAAGCTGTACTTCCCGACAGAGACCCATGTTATGGATGTTCGGGTTGCACTAGCGGCCCGAAGGCGGGGCACACCCGTGGTCATGATTCCTTACAGTTGGGACAACGGCACAACCAAGGGAACGACCAGCGTCTCCCCGGACGGTGCGGTGTATTGGAATGCCACCTTGGCTGAGGAAGCGGCCAGACTGCACGGTCTAGACGTGCCATACAGAATCGGCGGCGCCTACCGGTTCAGCGAGGCACATCGTCGGTACTTGGACGCTGTCCGGGATGCGAGGCCCGCTGACCCGTACGACGCCACAGTGTTGATTCTCGGATCTTCAGGCAGCATGGGCCAAGGCGAGCCGGAGGTGCTCCTCGCGGCCTGCCAGGAGCTCATCGGTGCGGCCCAGCATGGGGGTGTGCGTCTTCGGGTAGTGATGCGTAAGCATCCGAAGCACCCCCCAATGACTCCGGAGGTGGCGAAGGGTTTCCAGGATCTCGCACCCGACGTCACGGTCGACGTCCGCGGTCAGATCGAGAACCTGGCGGACGCCATCATGGCCGCCGATGTGGTGATCGGAGTGAACTCCAGCGCCATACTTGAGGCTGCGCTCTCGGGCAAGTCGACAATAATCCTTGTGGATGGGAAGTTCGATGTCTGGCAGCGCAACGCTCCCCACTTCCAGTACCTGCTGGACTCGGGGATGGGTACGGCCTCAATTGCCGAATTGCCGCATCGAGTATCCAGCCTCATTGAAAGCCGAACAGAGGATCCTTCCTCGGCGGCATTTGTTCGGGACTTCCTGGGAAATCCGGCAGGCCCACCCGATGCCCGCGAGCGTACGGTCGCAGCCATTGCGGAACTCGCGACGGAACTTGTCGCCGGACCAGTGCGAAGGATCGGCGCCAGCCCTCAGTCGGCGAGTCCGGCGCTTGCGATCGACGCCTTTGTTCGGGACAGCAACGATCTGCTGGAAGGACAGTACGGACTTTGAGTTCGGAGACGGGGTAGCCCGAAACCGGTGTAGGACTTGACGTCTTCTGACGAGATCGTCGTCATCGTGCGCGAACTCTCCACACGACGGAGACCAGCCGCTGCCAGGAACGCGGGACTGCGAGCGCCCGATGACACGTTGGTCGTGTGATCGACGCCGACGATCGTGCGGAACTTGATCGCCTCGCTATCCAAGCCGAAGGTCTGCGCCGATCACCGGGCGCGTCGTGGTAGGCAACGTAGGTTGAGTTATCGATGGTCAGGAGCTGGTATCGGCCAACGCACCGTGCGGAGACTGACCACCGTCGAGGAGCGACGGGCGATGGTGTTTCGGAAGCTCTTCATTCACAGTGGCACGCTTGCTGCCCGAGCGCGGTCGTCTCTATTCTCCGCCGAGCTTCTGGACTGCGACTCAGGGCTTCGCCAGCAGAATGGTGCGGGTCACGCCGGTGGGGGCGACGGCGGAACTCTGATAATGGTCGCTCAGGTACGAGAGCGAATGTGGAGTGGTGTCCGCCGCGTCGACATCGAACCAGGCCCCGTAGGCGGCTACGGCGTCAGCGACAGCAGAGTAGTTGCCGTACTGGTGGATAGCCCGGGGGGTGAATTGCAGGACCACTGGCACTCCGAGCGCAATACACTTGAGTGCTCCCTGCAGTACGGCCCCTTCGGAGCCGCCCGTATCGATCCAAACGAGGTCGCGCGCGGGGTCAAGATCCGGCACCACTTCATCGAGCGAGTTCAAGGCCACCCTTACTGCTTCCGGTCGGCTGGCGTAGGTGGAGAAGGAAGGAAAGATCCGGGAGGCGGAGGAGTCCTTCCCCCTGACGAGGAATCCGAATTCATCGTTGATCCCTCCGAGGGCTTGGGGGCTGACGCGCATGCGGTCCTCGACGCCGTTGAGCGCGATGTTCGCCCGCAGGAGCCTGAGCGCGTCATCGTCGGGCTCGATCGCGAAAGCGCTCTCGGCGACGCCTTGGCGCAGCGCGTGGATGCTGACGCTGCCAATGCCGGCCCCGACATCGATGAGGGTCCGAATCGGTAGATCCAGTCCTGCGACACCTGCGGCGAATGCAAGTTTCTCGCTGCCCGCGCCGCCCTTGACGAATTCTGTTCGGCCTGTGCCGCGATCACCGATGCGAACGATGAGTGGAACATCGCTAGACGTGACGGCAAACTTCTGCCCGATGGCCACCATTGAATCCCACGTGCCCTTGCGGTTTAGAAGCTCGGCGGGCATGTCTCGCCGCCCGCAGGAGTCACATGCTGGTGTCTTCTTGAGCCGACGCTTTTCACGCTTGAGGTCGTCCAGGTCGTTCATCGGTTCCTTCCCTCCTCGGCCAATACCCGTGCCTCCCCGGAGGCTGGTTCTGGCCTGTGGCCCGGTTCGAGCAGCACTCTAACTGTTGTTGCCCAGTGGCGAGAACCAGGTTCACTTTGCATGCCGGGCGGCCGTTTGAGCAGCAGACCGACACATGTCGGAGGCAGATCCGCGAGGTGCTGCATGGTGTCGTCTACTAGCGCGGCGGCGCCGACCTCCTCGGCCAATGCCGCCTTCGTCCTTACCGGCGACGAGTGATCCTGGGAGGTGAACAGTGCTTCGTTGACCTCCGGAAAATAGCGGCGTAGCCACGCTCGCGTCGCCTCGCCTTCGAGAGCCTCCCTTCGACTCGTGCAGGCCATCAGGGTGTAGGTCTGTTCCAACACGCGCAGCGCAGAGCGTGCGTTGCTTCGAGGCGGCACCGTGGCGATCACGGCCGGGTCGTTCACAAACTGAACGGCGAGCTCGCGGTGTCCTGATCCAGCTGCCGCGCCGACGTCGTACGCGCGCTTCAGCACCGGGTCGAGGCCGTATCCCCGCCTGCATGCCAGCCATCGATCGTACGCGTCGGCGAAGGGGAACAGCACTTCGTCTAGGTCCAGAAGAAGGATCGGCCGTGTGCCCTCTGGCCGAACGTTGCCCGCTGTCATCGTCTACGTCCCCGGGATCCTTCGTCTTCGTCATCCTGCGTGTCTTCGTCGTCAGTGTCGTCTTCTTCGTCGAGCGACCCGATGGCACCGAAATGCCACAGGACCAGGCAGCTGGCGACGGTAAGGAGCGCGCTCACCCCGAGAGTCCAGACCGGCGCGGTGTGCGTCCCGACGTTTAGGGGAAGGAAGATCCACGGGAGCCAAGGCAGGCACTGGAGGGCTTCGAGGAGCGGTGCGGGCACACTCAGAACGCTGGATGGCGAGAAGACAAGCATCCCGAGGGCGAATACGAACGTCATGGACAGCATGAATACTGGTCGCACATCTGGATGATCGGCGGCCTCGATTCGTGCTAGGACAGGCAACAGGCAGATAGAAACGACGTAGGTCACCAGGACGCCCATAAGGACTGTGAACACGAACACTGGCAGCAATGCCAGTCGCGGGCTGACGATGACCCAGACGACAGCGCCCAGGATCAAGACCGGTGTGACTTCTATAACTGCGCCGTTTGCCCCGGCGAGATCTACCACCCTGAGTGTGCCGAACTGTTCAGGTGCAGGACACGCACGCCTGTGATAGCTCGCTGCCCAGTGTCGGAAACGATACGCGCGCGCCGCGATCCGGGCCAGGCTCGCAACCACAATCACCTGTGCGACCAGCACCGCGTTGCCAGATGCCCCGGCGACCGCGACGAGGGGTGCGACGATCATCAACTGGCGGACGGCCACCCAGATCCATGGATGCCGTGTGTGCCCCAACGATCGCCGTAGGACGATCAGCGCGAGCAACACCGTGGTCTCGGCGAGGCGATGCGGCGAACGCTCGAACGCATACGGCCCGGAGTGTGCCTGGATCGGGTATCCGGCCAACTCCGGGGGTATCCGCGGAGCGCGTGGACGTCCCTTGCTGGTCTGCACGGGCGCGTAGCAAAGAGGCAGTTCCTCTGGCGGCGTCGCTCCGGGAGACTCGACGCCACACTCGTGCGCATACAGGCGGGTGGCGAACCACGTGGTCGCCTTCCGCCCGACTCGAGGCCACAGAGGTGTGGCCGCACTTGATAGCGGGACCGCGCGAGATGTCTTCGCTTCCGCTAACGCGTGCAATTCGCTCATCTTGTTCGGTGTCCGAAGGGTCTGGGCAGAGGATTCTCGGTGACCTGTCGTTGGGTCGACGTCATTCGCATCACCACAACTGCGCGTCAGCCGAGAGCGTATAGCTGCGTGTTCTCAGTAGACGGCTTTGTAGGTTCGCCACCGTCTGATGGTTGTCTAGCAGATGCTCTGCTTCAGAGTGGAACGAATAGACCGGCACGCGGTAGTACGGGGGCAGGTAGGCGAGTCCACCGTAGGTGGTGAACACGCTAGAAGCGCGCGCGATGACGGCGGCTTGGACAGCCAGATTGTTCTCGGGTGTCATCGCGTCGTTAATGTGGATGACGTTCTGATCCTGGCCGAAGGTGTGCTCCTCGTGGTCATCGAACCTGATTCCGGTCGACAGCAAGACAACTGGACGCTCATTGCGTCGCCGGCTGACCAGCCGCTGGATCAACTCGCGATTGGCTGGCGTGTCGGGAAACGACGGCCGGAAATAGAAGCGGACGGCATCGAACTCTTCCGGCAGTCGAGACGCCAGTTCTTCGGGAAGCTCGGGTACTGCGAAGGGGGCGAAGACCAGTCGCTCCCGAAGCATTTGGAGCGGCATTCGATCCCGCCAGAAGTACGCGAAGAGCCTGTACATCGATGATGGATGGATGATGTCGAATGATCCGATCCCTAAATGCTGCTCGACTCGGGCGATCAGCTCTGTGTCCAGCGGGCTCCATTCGGATTGTTTCTGCCCGCCCCGGGTTGCCCAGCGCTTGGTGAGTTCGTCTCTGAATTGCTCGTGTCCCATGAGGTCGAATATCTCGACGTGTTTGGAGGCGATTCCGGCGTAGAAGACTGGGCCGGCGCCCCCCCGAGTCACTGAGACCACGCGCCCCGGATCGATTCCATAGTTGCCCAGCGCCCAGCGCAAGAACGGCACCCAGTACAGCAATTCGAAGCCGAGTTCGGATGTCCAGGGTCCGACAATGATCGGTGAGTCGCTCTTGGCGATCCGTTTCAGCTGGTTGGCAATCTCCTGATCGAGTTTCGACGGATCGATGACCATGCGGACCAAGGAGAGATCTTCTTCGCCCTCCGCGAGCCCTTCCGACTCGAACACATCGTCAGCAGTCACAGCATGAGGTGTGGTGTCGACAGCGCGTTCCTGCCACGATGGGTTCTTTTTGGACACGCGGGCCCCGCTCTCTGAAATCGATGACCGACCACTTACGTGGAGAATCGGCCGAGCCGAGGGAAGGCCGGCGAAGGGCGCTTGCTGCTGGCGCGCCTTGGCGGCGATGGCGAGGCGCACACCGTGCAGCACGACGCGGCGCATGGAGTCCCCGCGACGCCCGTAGTAGGGCGTTTTCCTTGGCCGACGCCCAAGGTCCTCAATCTCGGAGGCTAGCCGCTCTGTAGCCGATACATCCAGGCCGTGCGGGCGGATGAAGGACTCGAGGAAGAGCCGATTCTTGTCGGCCATCGCCTCGGGGTGCTCCATTGAATCGCTGAGGAGCCGGAACAGGTCATCGTCAGAGTCGGCTCGAGTAAGAAGAGCATCCTCAAGGTGGGAGAAATGGATTGTTCCGCCCTGTACTTCGGCGAATTCTGGGGCTGTGACTGTGAAGACAGCTTTGCCGACGATCGCGGACTCGATCATCGCACTCGAGTTGATCCCTACTACTCCGGCCGAGTAGTAGATCGACTCGAAGAAGTCCTGACGGCTATCGCTGTCGATCGGATTTGCTCCCAACCGCGGGAAGATGACGGTATTACCTAGCGTTGAGGGGTCCACTCCCGTCCAGGGCGCTGTCGACTGGGGATGCGGGCGGATCATCACGCCCACGTCCGCGATCGCGCCAGGCTGCGTCCGCAGGCGGCTTACCCAACGCATCACATACTCGACCTCACGGTCACCACCGATGAACGGTGACGAGGCCAACCAAAGGAAGTACGGCTTGCTCGGGTCAAGGCCCGATCCATGGACAAAGGAGTCTCTGGACCGCGTCGGCTTCCATGTGAACCAATGATCGAACAGTTGGGCACCCGTAACCCCTATCGTGTTTGGATCGATCCCGTGCATCTCCACAGCTTCTGTCCGCTGAGCCTCGTTCCATACGAACACCCGGTCAGGGTTGCACCGCAGAAGGCCTTTGTTTGAGAGGTTGTCCCAACTGGCCACTGCGACGGCTACGGGAATGCCGAGCGCTTGGGCGTGACGAACAACATCGACCTGGCGGGAGCCTGCGTTGACGATTGGGGTAACGACGATCACGTCGGGCTGCATGAGTTCAAGGGTGTCTATCAGGTGCTCCTTCAAGGGCAAGGCCATGTCCATGCGGATGGCGGCTCGCTGAAAATGAGCCCGTGCCCGATCACTTTGCATGTGAAGGATTCGTTGCGTGATTGCCTCAGATGCCGGAAGAGGGAGGCGTTGGAATTTGTCGACCATTCGATCGCGAAGCAGGACGGCCCGTGAGTATCGCGGATCTGCATACCGGTTGACGTCAACGGCCATGCGCAGCGCATCGGCGACCGGAGCCCATTGATCCTTGCCCCGCGACAGGATCCCGACATCGCGCATGTCGATGCCAGGCACCTCCTCCTTGAGACGCTGCAAGGGTGACGCGATGCGCTGCTTCTCCCGCTGGGCGAAGTCGACGGTGATGTGGTGTCCCCGTTGAGACAGTTCAATAATCGTTGACTCGTAGTTGCGTAGGTAGCCGGGATGCAGCATGGCGAAGAGAATCCGCATCGACGCTATTCCCTGAACCCGCCGGAGCTCCGCTCCGAGATGAGGTCGCCCAGTTGCTTGAAGCCGTGCTGCGCGGACGCGATCCGTGCTCGAGCCCCGATTTCGCGGAGCTCCTCCCGTGACGGGATCGCCTCAACCTGAGTGATGTCCAGGACGCTCTCGCCGTGGCGCATGAACGACGGGGAGAACTCGTCGAGGTTCGTGATGACCGGCGTGCCATGCGCCATCGCGGACAGGACGGATGTGTTGTTCTCCCGCGCGCCGCGCGGGAAGAACGCCACGAGTAGGTCGGCCCTGCGGACGTGCTCAGAGACAAGATCATCCGACAAGAATCCAAGGAAGCGAACCTGGCCCTTGAACACGTGGCGGATGCCGTCAGAGATCTCGAAGAGGGCCTCGTCGAACCGTGTTCCCTCGTGAAGTGCAGTTGAGATGTCCAGCCGGTAGCTTCGTTCGTCTCGTGCGAGGAGGTCACCAAGCCGCGCGTAGCGCTCGGCGCGGATCTTGTGCGCCATGCCGAAGGTGAGCAGTCGCAGGTCCGGCTCTGCGAACTCCTGGTGTGGTTCGGCGCCCGGGCAGAACGCATCGACGACGTCTGATCGGTGTGCCCGCATTTCTTCGCCGATGCGGTTGTGGGCGGCGAATACTCCGTGTGCTTTGGCAATGAGGTCGATCTCCGCCTCGGTACCCCAGTAGTCATGCAGGAACAGGCCGTAGCGGTCGAAGGCCCCATTGAGTTGGTCGCCGAGCCCTTCCATGTCAGTACCGACCTCTGACGCATTCACCGAAACGAGAGGTGCGTGGACTTGGCCAGCTCCGATCTCGTTGAAGTCGACGAGCGGGACGCCGAGTGTCTCGGCCAGGCGATGGTTGAAGCGGGCGATGCCGCAGGTGTAGGGGTTGCTGTGGTAGGTCATCACGCAGTCGTAGGTCGGGCCGACGACCGTGTCGAGTTCACTCATCGCGTGGCTTCTCGTAGACGAGGACTCGGCGTTTGTCCATCCAGTCCATCTGTGATTCGAGGTCTTTGCGGCGTCGCATGCCGGCGAGGACGAACAGCATCCGCAGGAACGGCTGTGCCGTCAAGGAGATGTGCGTGGGATCGGCCTCGAACTCCGTCGTCACATCAAAGAGTGATGCGGGACTCGGGTGGAATCGCGTGGTGACGTACACGTATTTCCCGGAGACACGGCACAGTTCCTGGACCACCTTGAGGTAGTCGCGCACCGGTATGTGCTCAAGCACCTCGCGGGAGACGACCAGATCAAAGGTGTTGTCCTCATAGGGCATGTCGTCGATGCTGGCGACGATGATTCTATCCTTGACAGCAGCCTCGGCGAACTCGTGGATGTTGGGGCTGACATCCACGCCATGAGCTTCGACGCCCAGTTCGTCGAGAAGCGTCATCAAAGCGCCAGGACCGCAGCCGGCGTCAAGGACGTTCTTGGGCTGGAAGGCCTCTATGAGCACCGCGGGGTGCTTGCCCTCGATCGCTCTGCGTTGTTCGAGGTTGTAGGAGTTGTCTCCCTTTCGCCATTCGGCGAGGAAGTAGTCGTTGTCGAAGTCGGAATCGGCCGGGGACTTCTGATCGCGCATGAATTCCTCGAACCTGTCGAGCTCGTCGTAGGCGAACTGCCCGAACAGGGCCGAACGCAGGAGTGCGCTGGACGAGTTGAGCGCGGTTTCGGTATAGGCAATCTCGATGCCGAGTTCCTTGCACAGCTGCTGCTCATCCTCTGGGAGGCCGCGTTCACGCCAGTCGGCACCCTTCACATAAATGGCTGGCTGAAGCTCCCTGAGGACCTCAGCCGTGGTCATCGGGGCTGAGTGGACGTAGTCGACGCCTTCAATCGCATCGATGACGCGAATGCGCCGATCGAGTGGGAGCAGCGTGAGGTGCTTACTCGATGTCCAGGCCTCGGATGCGATGTTGACGAACACTGGGAAACCCAGTTCGGCGGCTGAACGAAAGTAGGCAACATGCCCATCGTGGAAGGGATCGAAGGAGCCATCGACCATGGCGACCTTCCCTCGGAGACCTTTCAACTCCTCGGTCGTGACAATCATGCGACTTCCCCCTTGGCCGATGTCGAGTTGCTGTTTGCGGTGAACGAGTCAATGAGTAACGTCGGATTCAAGTTGGAGATGTCGGAGACTTCGTAGACGACCCCGAGCCTACTGAATCTTCGATGGGCGACCTCAAGGTGATGCCAGAGAATGCGTTGCTCATCGTCGAAGAGACTCACCGTGGGCACGCCCAGTGCTGCGCCGAGGTAACTGAGTCCTCCGTACGTGCAGACAAAACCTTGTGCACCTGCAAGCACCCGTGTCTGCATCTCAAGGTTGTTCTGGGCATCGATACCAAGTAGCGGTCGCGACATCCAGACCGTCGAAAGGTCGAGAGCGCGATGGTCGTCAAGAATCAGCCCTGTCTCCAACGACACAAGGGGCAGACCCATCCTCTTGGCTCCATCGACGATCGCCCGAATCCGGGCATCCCTGATGTCGGCGGTCAACGAAGGCCTGTGGTAGAGGCCGACAGCGATGTACTGACTTGGTAGGCGAGCCGTGACTTCGTCCTGTCGGTCATCGGAGCCAACGCTTGGATGCGTCATGGTCGCAGTCTGGGTTGAGACGAGGCGGTCCAGCCAAGCTAGGTTCGCGCGCCCTACGAAGAAGGGCATCAGGGTCTCGTACATTTCGCGCGGATGAACGATGAAGGCGTCACGTGGCGCAAGTTGGTCGACGAGTTCGTGTTCGATCGGAGACCACCGCGTCTGCTTCTTTCCAGTGTTGGTGTTGCCGATGCGATCGTGGAACTCAGAAGGCCCGAGTATCTCGAAGACATCTCGATAGTTCGCCCCGGGCAACCCGTACCATCCAGACGTGCCACCGCGAGAGATGATGGTGATCTGGCCGGGATCGATCGCAGTGCGTTCGACGAGGGTTTTCACGTACGGAATCCAATAGAGCAACTCGAATCCGACTTCAGATGTCCATGGCCCGAAGACTATTGGTTTGCCCAAGGCCGCCGCGTTGACGAGACTGGTTTCCAACTCCCGCATTCGGATGTCCGCGGCTCTCGTGTCCCGTCGTGCCAGGGCTGGCCGAGTGACGTTCTGGTAGAAGGCGCTCGCAAACGCTGACCGTTGAGCGCCAGTGCTTGCGGTGCCTGTTGGCCTTGCAACTCCCGGCACCCTCCGGATGCGTGCGCGCAGCAACTTGTTGACTCTTCTGAGCATCCGGCGGGCGGACCCGTATCGATTGGGACCCCAGATGACTCGGTAGGTGTCGATCTTGAACGCGAGCACCGTCTTGCGCCGATGATGGGTCTTCTTCGCCTTCGCCCGTTGTTTGGCAGTCAGTCTCGGGCGCTCGGCGGGTACTGAGTCCGACGATGGAGCAACCATAGGCGCGGCCTTGGGCATGCTCAGTGTCTTGACGCGGTGGACCAAGCCCCCGGCGCGGCGAGCGAGTCGGGATGCTGTCCGGTCGGCCTTACGAAGCAGCCCGAGAATGAACAGAACGATCAGCGCGAGCGAGAATGATCTCCGTGAAAGTGCAGGGGTGGAGGCGGATTTGGCTTCGGCCGCCTCGATTGCCTCTGTCAGTGCATCAGTGGCCGAAACAGACCCATCAGGTGGATCTATGAAGTTGTGGACGAAGTCATCGAGACGAGCTTGCGTGTGGGTGGCGTCAGCGAGGACATCACCAATGGCATTCAGGTTGCCGTAGATCGACCTGGGCTCATCGAAGAGACCGGCGGATTCGAGGAGGCGGAAATGCGGCGCCGACTGCTGTGAGGTTCTGAGGCGGCGAGATGCGATGGGAATCGCAGGCGTGCCGACGACTGCGGCCTCGAGAAATGCGCTGGTGTTGATGCCGACTACGACGTCGGCATGAGTAAGTAGAGCGCGGTAGTGCCTACGGGTCCGGTCGTCCACAACCGGTTGCCCAGCGAGCGGGTCGGCCTTCGCTGAGTACTGAGTGAAGACCTCGCGAATCCAGCTGCCTTTGATCGGGTTCGTGGGGTGGTATCGGACTACCAGGTTGCTCTGGGCGACTGTCTTGTCCCAGTATCCGCGAAGGTATGGGATGTATTGCTCAAGTAGGAAGCGCGATTCCCTTGCCCCGACAGCGCTGCTGCTGCCGACGTAGAGGATTGTGCGCTTGTTCGGATCGAGACCGAGTGATTGCAGGAATGCCGTTCGCTCGGGAATGGGATCTGTCGTCCTCAGCCAATCGAAGAGCTGGGCGCCTGTCGTCGTGATTCGATCGCGAGGGACCCCATGCAAGCGAAACGCTTCGTCGGCCTGCAGTTCGTTCCACACGACAACTCGGTCCGGAATCCGGTGAATAAGACCCTTGTTGGTGAGGTTGTCCCAACTCGCAACAAGGAGCGCCGACGGGATGCCGAGCCTGGCGGCAGCATCGACGTACGCCTGTTGGCCTCCATCAATGTCGACTAATGGAGTCACGGCCATGACTGTCGGCTTGAGGGCCGCGAGGGACTTGAGGGCCAAGGAACTGGGGCGCGAGGGCCCTGTCAGGCGCATGAGGCGCGTTTGCGCAGAGAGCCGCCGTCGTGTGTTCGTGCGAACTCTGTACATCTTCAGCAGGGCTTTCAACGGACGGCAGACTCGTCGCTTCGCCCGCTCTTCGAGAGCCGGAGAGCCCTCATATCGAGCATCGAAGTATCTGAGCCAGTCGAGCGTCGTATATGCAGCCTCGAGGCCATCTTGGATAACACCGCGGGCACGCGGCAACTCGGCACGCGTGATGCCCGGATATTCCGCTACGAGGGCATTGGCGAGTCCCTCGTCAACAAGTCTCGAGCCCGTGAGTGTTGCGATAGTGATGCGCCAGTCCTGCGCAGCCAACTGCCGGACCATCGACTCGTAATTCCGCAAGTAGAGCGCGTGGCGCACTAGCAGGACGAGGTGTGGCGAAGTCGCCCCACTCGTGTCGGCCCCCATGCTCGTCCCCTAAATCAACCGTGCCCGTGCTCGTGACTTTACTTCATCGAATGACTACGCCTGCCTCACTCCGCGGGAGAATGGAGTAAGGGCGCGCTGGCGATTCGTAAACTGGAATTCCTGCCCGTATGAACGTGGCGTATACGGTGACGCAATGTCCAATGGCGACGCCTCATCCTCTGGCGCATCAATTGTCATCACGGCTGTCCGGACGGACGAATGGCTACGACAGGCTGTTGCCAGCTCACTTGCACAGATTGCTGTTGCGGCGCAGGTCATTGTGGTGTTAGACGGTTGTTCAGGGATGGATGCAAGCGATTTTGACGCGCCTAGCGGGCTCACCTTTGTTCGCTTGGCGCAGCGTCACGGGCCAGCTCGGGCCCGCAACCTTGGGCTCGAGCAAGCTGATGGAGAGTACGTAGCTGCGCTCGACGGGGATGACCTCGCGGATGCTGATCGGCTAGCGCGACAGACCGACCTGATCCGAAATCTTCCAGGGGTGGCACTGGTTGGTGGGGCTGCTCGAACGATGAATGCGGATGGAAGTTCCTTAGGAATTCGACAAGTGGATCGATTGAACCCGATGCAAGCGCGCCTTCGATTGACGCAACGCAATCCATTTGTTCACAGTGCAACTCTGGCCAGGCGTTCGGCTTTGGAAGCAGTGGGCGGTTATGACGAAACCTTGACCAGGTGTATCGACTATGACCTCTATTTGCGATTGGCAATTCGCGGCTACAGCCTTGCCACAGATCCAGAGATCGTGGGAACGCATCGCGTGCATGGCGGTCAACTCAGTACCCATGCAATACCAGGCCCCGTACGTCGGCACTTGCGTTCATTGCGCTCCGAACTGGCGGCGGAGTTGGATATCTCGACGATCTCACAGCACTTGCGCAATGCCGCCTGGTCCATGGGCAACACATCGATTGGGCGCGAAGTCCGGGGATTGCGGAGACGCTGAGGGCTCGGCTTACGATGCCCGGGTGATTGCACAGACCAGGGACGAGGTCAGGTGAGGATTCGAGCCCAGCAGATTGTCGATTCGGTGATCGGCACTCCGAAACGACGTTTGGTCTCCGGTCTCGTCGTCGCTGTCGCAGCCTTGATCACAATCTGGCTCGCATTAGGATGGGTCCAGACTGGTCAACGAGCGCTCTCGTTCCAGCAGGAGGCCAACCGCTTCGAAGCCGCGCTGAAAGATCAGGACTGGAATGCGGCCACTGAGCAGTTCCCTGAACTCGCTGCTTCAGCACAAGAGCTTGGCGATTCCACGCGATCCCTGCAATGGCGACTCCTCTCCCGTGTGCCACTTATGGGCCAGTCAGCCAAAGCAGTCTCGGCACTGGGGCGCTCTGCTGACGACTTGGCGGTGGCCGGCGAGCCGCTGCTGCCGTATGCGCAGAAACTCGCGACCGAGCGAGGACGCCGGGCGGATGGATCCATCGACCTGGACTTGATCGCGGGTATGGCCCCTTTCCTCGCACGGTTTGCCGACTCCGTCGACGCTGCACAAGCGCGACTCGATGGCGTGTCCACAGCGTTCCTGGTGCCTGGGCTGAAGTCTCGATTCGAAACTGCGCGTGCGCAGGCAACGGACATCGGTCAACTCGTTGGCCATTCCGTCGCTGCGGCTGCTTGGCTGCCCTCGTTGCTGGGATCAGACAGCAGCCGAACATGGATGGTGCTGTTGCAGAATCCGGCCGAGGCACGCGGGTCAGGTGGCTTCCCCGGCGCTTACGTGAATGTCCGCTCCGACAACGGAAAAGTCCGCATTCTTGAGTCGGGGACAAGCGAGGACGTCCGCAAGAATGTCATCCCCACAACCGGCGTGCCTACTGACTCCAAGGACCTTTGGGGGCCTCAACTGGCCAAATGGAGCATGTTCAGCCGATCCGCGCATTTCCCGTTGACCGGTGCTCTTGCAGTCGCCGACATGCGGGCGCGTGGAGTACCCGTCAGCGGCGTGCTCGCCATCGACCCAGCAGTCGTTGCGGCCATGCTCAAGGCCATCGGTCCGATCTCGGCGAAGGGCGAGACGATCACCTCGGAGAATGCCGAGAAGTTCTTCACCCAAGACGTGTACCGCAAGTATCCGGATTCGCAGAAGCGCGACGATGTCTCGATGGCTCTCGTCAACGCTGTGGTCGCTGCGCTCCTGACCAAGGCCTGGAATCCCCTGGATATGGCGGAGGCGTTGAAGGCACCCCTTGAGCAGGGCCACATGAGGATCTGGAGTGAGAACCCGAAGGAACAAGCCTGGCTTTCGAGTACGAGTCTCGGCGGAGCAGTGCCCACTACTCCAGGTCCTGTCGTCGCGGTCGCGGAGAACAACTCAGCTCCAAGCAAGATGGATGCTTTCGTCAAGACGAGCATCGACTACTCAGTGGGCTCATGCCCAACAGCTCAGCAGCAGCAATCGAAACTGACTGTCAAGGTGCGCAATGACGCTCCAACTGGCCTCCCGCAAGAGGGGGGCAATTACGGCCGTACGGATGTCTTGGGGGCGCCGGAGGGGTCAACCAGCATGGTGCTCTACATCTATGCGCCAGTGGGCGCGGGTTACCTCTCGTCGACTCTAGATGGCAAGACATATGGGGTGTATCGCGGGCACGAGCGTGATCGAGAAGTCTGGTATCTGAATCTGCCGATTGATCGAGGCCAGGAACGCGCAGTGTCGGTGACGTTCAATGAGCCCACCGTCGGTGGCGTTGCGCCAAGAGTGCTGACCCAGCCGATGATCAATCAACCTGTCGTGCAAATTGCTTCCGACGCCGCCTGCAATTGAACTAGGGTGTGGTGAAAAGAAACACGACCGTAACCATTCGGGTGCTTCAATCGTGAAAAGCAGAGGTTTCTCTGCGGTACAGTACGCAAAAGTTCGTGAACCTACGTTTCTTCAGGGGGTTTGATGTCCATCTCGCGCAAGGTCTCAACAGTGGCAGCAGCAGGTGCGATCGTGCTGAGTATGGGGCTGGTGACTCCCCAGGCATGGGCCGCAGATTGTGGCGGCTACGGACAGCCGGCATGTCCCACGCCGACTGCAACGCCGACGCCCACACCGACTCCGACTCCGACTCCGACTCCTTCGGCTTCTGCAACGCCGACGCCGACGCCTTCGGCTTCTGCAACGAATCCGCCGTCAGCGGAGCCAGTCGGTGGCGCCAGGACAGGCGTTGTGCTCGTCTCGGCAGCAACTGCGCTGAGGACAAAGCCAACCTTGGTTGACGATCCCTCTGTCAACAAGATCGGCGGTGCCCCCAAGTTCAAGGTGCGTGCGGGAGCACCCGTCAAGTTGCTGATATCCGTGCCTAAGGGCGAGACCTACCAGATCAAGCTCAAGATCGACGGCAAGTACTACGACCTCGGTGTTGCCTCCTCCGGAGCTGATGGCGTTGTTCAAGTGCCGACCTTCCGTGCTGGCAAGCCTGGTATGTACATCGTGGCCTTGGTCAACCCCAAGACCGGTGACACGTTCTACGTGAAGGTTTTCGTCCGCTAAGGATTGAGCACTTCTTCGATGGGTCACATCAGTTCGCTGACGTGACCCATCGCTCGTTCCAGACGGCATTGAGCTTGGGTCTGTGCCACTAGGATTTCGTCGTGGATTCCCGGATTGTGGTGCTAGCATCCGGATCCGGAACCCTTCTGCAAGCCCTCCTTGACTCCTCCTTTGTCGGACCCAATATCGCTGGCGTTGGCTCTGATGTGCCTGACTGTGGGGCCTTGGTGCGGGCGCGTGCATCTCGGGTGCCCACCTTTTGTGTCAGTCCCGCCGACTTCACATCGCGTGATGAGTGGAATGAGGCTCTAGAAGCCGAGCTTGTCGCCCTTTCGCCTGACTTGATTGTCTCGGCCGGTTTCATGCGGCTGATTGGGCCTTCGGTTCTTTCGCGCTTTCCCCGGCAGATCATCAACACCCATCCGGCATTGCTGCCGTCCTTTCCTGGTGCGCACGGGGTGCGCGATGCGCTGGCCTATGGCGTCACGGTTACCGGTTGCACGGTGCACTTCGTTGATGCGGGGGTAGACACCGGCGAGATCATCGCTCAGCGCGCAGTTTCGATTCTTCCCACCGATGATGAGTCCTCTCTACACGAACGCATAAAGACCCAGGAGCGCTCGCTGCTGGTTGAGGTGCTTCTTCGATTCTTGGCCACTGGCAATCTGCACAACCATCCGAACGGAGCTTGATCATGAGTGCTGCTGCATCCACACCCTCGTCGCCAACGATCGTTGGGGGGATCCCTGTTCGTCGGGCATTGGTGTCGGTCTATGACAAGACAGGGCTGGAGGAACTGGCTCGCGGACTTCATGCTGCTGGGGTCGAGATTGTGTCAACGGGTTCCACTGCTGGGGTCATCGCTGCAGCGGGCGTGCCTGTGACACCGGTCGATTCGATCACTGGTTTTCCTGAGTGCCTCGATGGTCGTGTGAAGACTCTGCATCCACATGTGCACGGTGGGTTGCTGGCTGATCTGCGCAAGGAGTCGCACGTTTCGCAGTTGGCAGAGTTGGGCATCGCCCCATTCGAGCTGGTGATCGTCAATCTGTATCCGTTCACCGAGACCGTTGCCTCGGGCGCTTCGGTTGACGAGTGCGTTGAGCAGATCGACATTGGCGGACCGACGATGGTGCGTGCTTCTGCAAAGAACTACGCGAACGTTGCGATCGTGACATCGCCTTCGTTTTATTCATCTGTGCTTGCTGCGGTTGCTGATGGCGGCTTTGATCTTTCTGCACGTGCGGCCTTGGCTCGCGATGCTTTTTCGCACACCGCTTCATATGACATAGCCGTTGCCTCATGGCTCGGCTCAGTGGTTTCGCCCTCTGCTTCTGGCTTCCCGGTGTGGGCTGGTGCGTCGTGGACCTTGGGCTCAGTGCTGCGTTACGGCGAAAATCCGCACCAGTCGGCTGCTGTCTATGTGTCGTCTCTTGGTGCTCCCGGTCTTGCTTCAGGCGTGCAATACCAGGGCAAGGAGATGAGCTACAACAACTACGTCGATGCTGATGCTGCTCGACGTGCAGCATTCGACCATGCCTCGCCTTGTGTTGCGATCATCAAGCATGCCAATCCCTGCGGCATCGCAATTGGCTCGTCGATTGCGGCTGCATACAAGCGTGCCTTTGCCACGGATCCGGTTTCGGCCTACGGCGGAGTCGTTGCTGCGAACGGTGAGGTGACTCTGGAAATGGCAGAGGCAATGGGCGATGTCTTCACCGAAGTTGTCGTAGCTCCTTCGTTCACTTCTGAAGCACTTGAGTTCTTTTCCGCAAAAAAGAACCTGCGCGTGTTGTCTGTGCCAGCACCTGTTACTGGCGCTTCAACTGAGCTGCGACCGATCTCGGGGGGCGCACTTATTCAGGTAACAGATTCCATTGATGCTGATGGCGATGATCCTGCGTCCTGGACTCTGGCTGCGGGCTCGCCCGCGTCTGCTTCGACTCTTGCCGATCTCGCCTTCGCTTGGCGTTCTGTTCGTTCAGTGAAGTCCAATGCAATCCTGCTGGCATCAGATGGCGCAGCAGTCGGCGTTGGCATGGGTCAGGTCAATCGGGTGGATTCATGCGTTCTTGCAATTTCACGTGCCGGTGATCGTGCGGCTGGCTCGGTTGCCGCCTCTGACGCCTTCTTCCCCTTCGCTGATGGTCCTGAGTTGTTGATTGCGGCCGGTGTCTCGGCGATCGTTCAGCCGGGCGGTTCGATCCGCGATGAAGAGGTCATTGCGGTATGCGCCGCTGCCGGCGTGACCTTGTATCTCACGGGTACACGGCACTTCTTCCACTGACGAGGCTGATTCATCCGCGGTTTCCGATCGCAATTCCGGCGACGATCTCGGTGATTGTGGGTGCCTTGACCTCGCTGCAAGCGCGGATGAATGGCGAGCTTTCGCACGACATGGAAAATAGCCTCGGTGCTGCCTCGTGGAGTTTCACTTCGGGGCTCATTGTCATGTCCTTGGTCTTCTCAACGCGGGTTCGCTCAGGAGTTACCCGCATTCCCTCACTCATTCGCGCCGGAGCACTGCGTTGGTGGCAGATCTTGGGCGGCATCTTGGGTGGCTTCTTCGTTGCTGTGCAGGCTGGCGCTGTCCCGCTGGTCGGCGTCGCGGTATTCACCATCGCGGTTGTGGCTGGACAGAGTTCAAGCTCGCTGCTCGTTGATCGGCTGGGCCTGGGACCGGCCGGAATTCAGCCGATCACCGTGCGTCGAGTGATCTCGGCTTTCATTGCGATTGTCGCGGTCACGTTGGCAGTAGGCCAACGAATGGGGAATGGGGCGATTCCGGTCTTGCCCGTGGTGATGGCTTTCATCGGCGGCTTGATGTTCTCTGTGCAAGCGGCTTACAACGGCAGAGTGTCGACCTCCACTGGTGTGCCGCTCTCCGCGACTTTCTTGAACTTCGTCTTCGGCTGGCTGGTGTTGGGCGCTGCCTTGGGATTCGGCTGGCTGGTGTTGGGCAACGGGGTGGGCGGTTTCTTGAACGCGCCATGGTGGGCCTACCTCGGCGGGCTGATCGGTATTGCCTTCATCACCATCAGTGCCTTCACTGTTCCCTTGGTCGGCGTGCTGCTCTTTGCGCTGTTGAGCATCTCAGGCCAACTGATCGGATCAATGACCCTGGACATCTTTGCCCCTGTTGGTGGCGCTGAGGTGACAATTGGGTTGGTGCTGGGCGTGCTGCTGGCCTTTGTCTCGGTGGCCGTTGCGGCCTCGAACCGCGCTCGCCCGTGGGGGCGCAGTAGTTGGGCGCATCAGTTGGTGTTAGTCCTTGGTCCGCTTTTCTGGGCGCTCCATGGCGCTCTGATTGAGCGCTTGAATAGAAGGCAACTGGTCGACTCGCTCGGCGATCCACATTTTGATCAGGGACTGGCGGGTGATGCCCAGGCGTGCTGATTCACGATCCATGGCGAAGACCACCCATTTTGGGAAGTCGACGTTGACTCGGTGAATCTCACGCATGGGATGCGTAGCCTTTGACCAATCAACGTATTCACTGATGTCCTCACCGGCGTCAAATTTGGCATCAAATTCTTCAGCCGTGATGCGCTTGGGCTTCATATGCTTCTACCTCCTGTCTTCTTGCTCTGCGCACCGAGATGATGCGAACTGCTGCGTGGCGGTAGGTGATGACCGCCGTCCAATGGCGGCTATCCGCGACTCCGATTACGGTGAATCGGACCTCGCCTTCGAAGTCCGTCACACTCGCAATGAGATTGTCGTCCTCCCATAGCTCTTGCGCTTCGACGAAATCGATCCCGTGCTTGAATTTGTTGCGCTTGCTCTTGACCGCGTCGAACTCAAATCTCAGATTCATCCCAGAAACCCGGCTCTGGGGTATAGAAAGTATACCTTTGTTGGTGGACTTGCAATTGGGCAATCTTGGAGTTCCCGGATCATTTGTGGAGGCTAGAAAGATCGAAGTGCGGGCGACAGCACTTGTGGCTGTGCTGTGGACGTGGGCCGCGTCGTAGGGCATTGCTGAGTGAGAGGATCGCCCCGTGACCGCACAGATACTGGATGGCAAGGCAACCTCGGCACGAATCAAAGGCGAACTGAAGATACGGGTCGATGCTCTGCGCGCCCGTGGGATCACTCCTGGGTTAGGCACTGTTCTCGTGGGTGATGATCCAGGCAGTCAGACATATGTGCGCGGCAAGCACCGAGATTGCCAGGAAGTGGGCATCGCCTCGGTCCGCGTTGACCTTCCTGCCTCAACTACGCAGGCTGAGCTGGAGTCGGAAATCCTTCGGCTGAACTTGGATCCAGCTGTGACAGGCTACATCGTGCAGTTGCCGCTGCCCAAGCATCTGGACGCCAATCGCGTGCTTGAGCTGATGGATCCGCTGAAGGATGCCGATGGTTTGCACCCGATGAGCCTTGGCCGCCTCGTTCTAGGAGTTGCCGCACCGCTGCCCTGCACTCCACGCGGCATCGTTGAGTTGCTTCGCACGTATGCGGTCGAAATTGAAGGCGCGCATGTTGTTGTCGTTGGCCGTGGCATCACGGTGGGTCGTCCGCTTGGCCTGCTGCTGACTCGTCGTTCGGAGAACTCAACGGTGACCCTTTGTCATACGGGAACGCGTGAAGTTGGCGCCTTTCTTCGTCAGGCCGACATCATCGTTGCGGCAGCTGGCGTACCACACATGATCACTCCCGATCTCGTTCGCACGGGAGCTACGGTGTTAGACGTTGGCATCACCCGCACCGATGCAGGTCTTGTTGGCGACATTCATCCTGATGTCATGGAAGTCGCTGACTTCTTTGCGCCAAATCCGGGCGGCGTCGGCCCCATGACGCGAGCCATGCTGCTGGCCAATGTTGTTGACTCGGCTGAGCGTCTTACTGCTAGCTGACGCTGCTTGCATATTGAAGGCCCCAGCGCAGAAACTGAACTGAACCCACTTAGTTGGACTCGAAATTGCGATCACCAAAATTTCGCTGTGCGATCAGCCAATACCCGCTGGTAAAGCCGTGCTTTCGGCCAAGGTCCTCACGCGTGCGGCATGAGATTCGGAGCGGAAGGTTCTGCGGCGCATTGCCGTCTCAACTATCAGTTCGGCGTCGTGGTCGGGTAGACCGATATTTGGTTGCGTCCTCCACGCTTGGCTCGATAGAGCGCCTCGTCTGCATGCAACATGACGTCGTCGAGGCGACCGGCATCACTGCGCTCAAGTTCGGCGATGCCAGCGCTGAGAGTGACGTGGCCTCCAGGAGCCTCACCTGTGAGATCGAGGGATGACACAGCAGCGCGAATGCGCTCGGCCGCGCGAAAAGCCGCTTCCTTTGTCGCCCTAGGCAAATAGACAAGGAACTCCTCACCTCCAGTGCGAAATACCCCATCCCCGGATCGGGCCGTATTGCGAACAGCCGCGGAAACCCTTTGCAGCACTCGATCCCCAGTCGGATGCCCGAATTCGTCGTTGACTCGCTTGAAGTGATCCACGTCCATTGCCACGACACAGTAGCGATCCGCCGGGATGACCAGTTCCAGCGCTCGACGATTTCCCAACCCCGTCAACTGGTCGGTCTCAGCCTCTTGGTGGAGTCGCCGCTCGGCCAGATACTGCTCGACCGTTGGGCGAATGATTGCCGCCATCGCATCCAGCATCGATGTGAAGTCTTTGTCGAGCGGGTCACCGTCGCGCCCGCTTACTAGGAGATTCGCCTTAGGCATGCCGTCTAGCGGGATCGTGGTCCAACCTCGATGCGTCCCACTGTGCACTGTCTTGGCGCCCTCGACCCCCCATTCCACCCACTGGCGTTCGTCTGGCAGGAAGAGCCGAAGGACGACTTGAGCAGCAATTTGAATGTCATGAAGGATTCGGTTGATGTGTGCAACGAGATCCCTGGGGGAATGTGCTTCGAGCAGTGCTTGCAGGATGTGCGCCCTGCTTTCGCTCAGGCGCATGAGGTGTTGAAGATCAAGATCCGCGTCGGAGAGAGTAAAGATTCCGCACTCCAACTGCTTGAGCCCCTCGAAGGCCGGCTGCACGAGTTCGCCTTCGATGACGTGCCCATGCTGCGGCGCTATGCGAGCAATGTTTGGCCAGTGCTGCTGGATGCGAGTGAGCCCCAATTCAAGCAGTTGACGGCTCGGCATGTAGTGCTGATGGAATGGGCGAGCCGCCTCGAGAATGTATTCAAGATCGGTCCCGATGAGAATATTGGAATCCGGAACGAAGCCGCCGAACAGATCAGCCGAGAAGAGGGTACGGGTGTGCGTGTCGAAACTTACGAAAGCTCCGGGAAAATGTAGGTACGGGGTGAGTTGGAACTGGAGTTCGCGATCGCCTGCGAGCGGAAGGCGCCAAGCGTGGTCCTCAAGCAGGTAGTACGGAAACCGGTGACCGTAATGGTCAAGTAATTCCCGTGCTCGCCACTCAGTGATGACCTGGACGTCGTCACGCTTGAGAATGCCAGTCAGATCGTGCAGTGATGAGCACACGTCCGGGTCGGCGTGATGACACACGAGATATTTGATGTTCTCCAGTGGCATGACTTGTCGAACCTTCGCCAGGACACCATCAATCGTGACATTGGAACCCGGGTCGATCAGCACCGAATCCGTGCCGTTTTCAATGAGGTACGCATGACATTGGAAAGTGTTGTCGAAAAGCCGCACTCCGACCCACCAGACTCCATCGTCAAGTTCGACGGGCTTCTCCGACGGGTCATAGAGCCCGCCTCCGCTCCCGCGTTGCATGATCGTCAACAGCTCCGTGACGTGCGACTCATCAGAAGCGCGTGGAACATGACGCACATGGTGGCCTCCAAATTAAGCTAATCAGTAGGCCACTCATGCTAGTCAGAATGATGACTCAATGGACTGCGGCACAGAGCAATGTCCGAAATGGACCTAGGCGTCACGAGTGTCCACGCACCTGGTGGTACGCAGCATGCGGACGCAGTCTTCGGTCGCCGTATTCGCTCAACTGCCTGCCAAAATCCATGAATAGCGTCAGCTGATTCGCCGACCAATTGCCCCCGTACGACTTCGAATTTCTACAGCCATCGCCATGTGACGGCAATCTTGAGCATCGTCCACGATCTGGACAATTGACGCGGCAATTCTCCCTCGTCAAGGAAGCCCAATCTCGGTAAGGCGATACCGAAGTACTTCGTCGTGTCGATATGAGGGCTGCTTGCCACGCCCAGTTCGCGCAAGACGGAGAACTCCTCGTCCCGCTCGCATTGCTAATCTCCTAAATGCAGGTGCTCAACACCGTCCGAGCCACTTTGCGGCAAAGATCCAGATTTGAACTCATGCAGTGGCGTAGCCTGACCTTGAGGAGGCGAGATGTCTGAGTCACCGCTGGGCCACGAGCGGAGGAATCCGAGTCACCCATTGCGCCGTGCGCGTGACTATTTCGATGACGGTATTACTCGCCGGCGGACATGGTTCAAATACGAACGCCACTACCGTCTCACCTATCGGCGGCGCCCATTGATAACCGTGTTGTGCACGATTGCAGCCGTCGCAGCCACGAGCGTGCTTGCGTGGGGGACAACCCGTGTGGGCTCCATCTACACCGATGCGGCATTCGCTGGCAGTGGTTGGGCCACCTGCTCGGCTCCCATCTCGTGGACGACGGACACGTCGAACCTGACACCTAAACAGGCAGCCGTCGTGCGCCCCGACCTTGGGGCGGCCTTCGATGCTTGGGCGAAGGCATCGGGGCTGACCTTTGCCGATGGTGGAGAACTAGCGGTCTCCTACAACGATGCGACCACCACGGTCAAGCCCGTCAAGGACATTAGTCGCAATATTGCCGTGTACTTTGTTCCCGACTCGAAATCGTCGATCATCACAAAGAACGTCGTCGGGTATGGATCGCCAAGTCGAGTGTTTGCAGGCAGCAAGGAGATCGTCAATGGCTATATCGCAGTCAGCACGGACTATCTAGTCAGAACAAACAGTTTCGACCGTCGATTGCTCTTCATGCATGAACTTGGCCACGCACTGGGTCTTGCAGACAGCGACGATCCCAGCAATGTCATGTTCAGGTACCTAGATACCAATTTGCCGGTCGATCGGCAGATCGGAAGCGGCGATATTGAGGGGATAAAAGCCATCGAAAAGGTCTGCCAGAACTAGCCACTCAAATTAGGAGCCTGACTATCTCCCGGTTTCCGGACGGGTTGTCTTTGTTGATCACGCCACCGAAATTCTGGTTGACCAGATCCGCGTAGGCTTTCACGATTGCGCGAGTATGCATCAGTCGTTCCTCGCGCTTGAGACCAATGCGAGTACTTCGCCTACACCCGCGACCTACGGCGCAACTCCAACGGAGTATTCACAGGGGTACGTTCTCCTTCCGAAACCCCATCGTGTCCTGCTCATCGGTGTCCGGGAAGCCGGAGCAAAGTCAAAAACTTTGAAATGGGGGCTACGGTGCAGGTAGCCCCAACCCGCTCGGGCGTGATGTTAGGGGGCTCGTTCAGTGAGGATTTTGATCTGGCATGGCTATTTGCTGGATGGCACGGGTTCGAACATTTTCACCCAATCGATTGCCCGTGAGCTGAGCAGCCAGGGTCATGACGTGACCGTTTTGAGTCAGGACGCGGATCCGGCTCGGTTCGACCTCGGCGGAGCACGCGCGGTGCGCCCACCGATGGATGGCGACCTTCCGGTGTTTGTCCTCGATCAGTACTCCGACATGACGCCGCGGCTCCTCCAGGATTTCGCCTCTGAGGAGCGCGAACACTTCGTCCAACAAGCTGCGGAGGTGATCAGGCTTCAAGGTCCGGCCGATTTCCTGATCACCAACCATCTGCTAATGGGGGCTCCCGTGGGTGCGGCGTCTGGGTTGCCTTTCGCTGTGATGGTCCACGGATCTGAACTTGAATTCGCCATGAGCGGCAACCCGGAACTCATCCAGTGGGCCGTTGCGTCACTACGCCAAGCCCACGCGGTTATTGCGGGATCATTACATATCGTTCACCGGCTGCGCGAGGTCGTTGGTCCTGGCGACTACGAACACAACGTGCATGTGGTGGCGCCCGGAGTCGACACCCAGCGACTTCATCCGCAGAGCCCGGATGAGGCGTTAACATCGTTGATTGCTCAATGTCAGTTGGACCCGCCAAACAGCAATCGATCCAACTACCGCTTACCCGATCCTGGTAACGCCGACCGTCTCACTGCGTTCCTTTCCGACCAGCAACCAACGGTTGTGTACGTGGGAAAGCTAAGCAAAGAAAAAGGTGTTGACCTGCTGATGCGAGCCCTTCTCGATGTTCCAGCGCGGGCTGTCATTGCGGGCTTCGGGCCGCTTCGCGAGGAACTTGAGGCAGAGTGCGGATCATCTGTCCTGTTCACTGGACCCCTGGGTCACCGTCATCTTGCGCATCTGTGGCCCTTGGCGACAGTCAGCGTCGTGCCGTCGGTGCTTCCCGAGGCCTTCGGCTTGGTTGCCGCGGAAGCGGCAGCGTGCGGTTCGCCTCCATTGGTCGCGTTTCATGCCGGACTGGCTGAGGTCGCAATGGGACTATCCGAAAACTATCCAACAGCGCAAGCCCATCTCACGCGCTTTCGTGTTGGCGACGTTCGAGATCTCGCCACGAAGATGCGAGAAATCGTCGCACTACCTTCGCCGATCCATGATCGGGTCGCCCAGGCCGCAAGGAAGACTGCAGTTGAGCGGTGGGGCCTGGAAACCACTGCGGAGCGTCTAGTGCAAATAATGTCCCGTTGATTACAGGGTGCTGACCCTCGCCACTTCCGATCTGTCCATACATCGCACACGAAGCACTCACCAAAGCTCGACTGTCGCTCACTGGGCGGCAACTGCAAACCCCTTGCGGCGCATCTCACCCCACCCTCGTGGTCGGCGCAGTGAACTGAAGAACCCCGAGACGCGCCACAGGCTCGCGAGCTGCCGGAAGCCAAAATTCTCCAGGACTGCGTACCAGAGCATGGTGGCGATCTCGCGTCGAGTGAAATAGCTGGTTTGGAGTTCCGCGATGTACAGCGACAGGGTCGAGACGAGGATTCCCCAGAGCACGATCGTCGTGAACAGCGCAATCGCCATTGCCGGCTCAAGCAGCCCAGTGATTGCCGCGAGGATGAGCATGATGTACCCCTGCGCCTCAATCAACGGGCCAAACAGCTCGAACACGAAGTAGTACGGCATCCCGATAAGACCGGTGGACTTGTATCTCGGGTTCAGCAGCAGCCTGCGGTGCAGGAACTGTATGTCGACCAGTCCGCGCTGCCAGCGGTCGCGCTGACGATGCAGCGTAGAGATGGTCTCGGGCACCTCGGTCCAGCAGTTTGCGTTGTAGGCGTAGTTGATCTGGTGGGGGATACCCGACTCGATCATCTCGCGTCGCAGGCGGACGACCAATTCCATGTCCTCACCGACGGTGTCCTGGCGGTAAGGACCCGATTCGGTCAAGTACCCGCCCGCCTGGATCACGCGCTCCTTGCGGAACAGCCCAAAGGCCCCCGAGATGATCAAGAGCGACTTCACATAGGCCCAGCCGACGCGACCTGCCATGAAGGCCCGGATGTACTCGATGGTCTGGAACCGCGCCAATGGCGAGCGTGCCAGGCCGACCTTGACAAGGGCGCCGCGCTCGACCGTACAGCCGTTGATCGGGAACACGTTCCCGCCCGCGGCCACCATCTCGTCGACCGAATCCAGGCACCCAGCAGCGACCTTGAGCATCGAGTCGGACTCGAGCAGCGAGTCTGCATCGATGCCGCAAAAGTACTCCTTGGTACTCATGTTGATCCCAGCATTCAGGGAGTCGGCCTTGCCTCCATTGTCTTTGTCAACCACGAGCAGCTGCGGGACCGCGGGACTGGCGTAGATGCCGCGCACGGCCTTGGTCGCCAGGGTCGTTGGGATCGTGCGATCCACCTTCTCGAGCTCGAAGTGCTCGATGAGTCGCTCCATGGTGGCATCGCGGGAACCGTCATTCACGATGATTAGCTCAAAATCGGGATACTGGATGCCCAGCAGGGAACTCGCGCTCTCAACGATCGTCGACTCCTCATTGAAGGCTGGGGCCACGATCGAGACTGACGGCAGCACCTTGGGACGAAACAGCAGCGAGTACGGCTTGGCCCGCCAGGATCTGGCTTGCGCACGCACGCCGATGACGGCGAAGACCAGGATGGCGAGAGTCGCCACCTGCAGCGCAGCGATGTACACCAGCAGAGCCGAGTTCCACGCGGTCACGTACTCGCGCAGCAGGTCCAGTGGAGAGAGCACACCGAACTCCGAGCGGTTGAGCAGCCAGAACGCAAGTGGGAAGGCCAGCAGCGCAACGACCAGCAGGGCGTACATCCGCACGATCTTCGACTTGACGCGTTGCTCCACTCTTGGCGGTGTGGCGCGACTGCGCTCTTCGAGGCCGATCTTGTCCAGGATCCTCGGCGCGAGATACCACTCCAGCTCCTGCACCAGTTGCGGACTTGCTTCAAGCAGGGGCTGGATGCATGCAAGGACCTCGTTCTCGAGCTCCACATTGCGATTGCGATTCAAGAAGCCGATCAGCTCACTGCTCCTGCCTGAGGCCACGATCGCGCGCACGATCGCGCGCGCGGCATCGGCGTCGGGGCCAATCAGTTGCATGAAGTAGTACTGGATTCGTGAGGAGAGCAGCGACGCCAGGGCACTCCGGTACTCGGGGACGTCAGTGGAAACGAACGCCTCGGCAACGGTCGGCAGAAGGCTCGGCTGAGTGCGCAGGAGATTGGCTGCCGCAACCTGCAACTCGGCGAACTCCAGGTCGTAATCTGGAGTCGCTCGCGCCCAGGAGCTCGCCTGAGCCATATCGGATGTGCGCGCGAGGAGGCGCTCCAGAGTTCGACGGCTCGGTGTGCTGGCCAAGGCCCCATAGGCATTGGCCCGCACCTGCCAGAGCGGGTGATCCATGTAACGCTCGTCCGCGATTATCGATGGATACATAGCCCGCAATGCCTGGGCCGCGTGAATGGAGACGTCCGCGTCCTTCGACCATACGCGGGCAACGAGGAAATCGCGCAGGTCCGTGGCGGGATACACGGCCGCGAAGTCGATGAGGATGCCGGTGAGACGCGTCTCTGTGGTCGCGAGCATGGTGCGCGCAATGAGGTAGAACGATCGCCCTGCCTCCAACAGTAAGCCCTTGGCACGAACCGCAATCCACTCGCTCGCGCTCAGGATGCTGTCCAAGAGGATCGCCACGCTCGCATCCGGGTCCACCTGATGCAGGGCAACGGCGATCCGCAGCCGCACAGTGTCGCGCTGTTCACGCCCCAGGGCATCGACAAGAGCCTGCCGCACCGAGTCACCGGGCAGGTAGCCGAGCGCGGTCGCCGCCTCAACACGCCGAATGGCACGCCGCGAACCGAGTTTGCGGATCAGTACCCGCTCCACGCCCTGGTCAACAAGCCATGCTCGCACTCCCTCGACCGTCAGCGGGGACAGGGTCGCGGACTGACGCACATCGACGTAGGCAGCAAGGACCTCACGAGTTTGGCTCTTTGGAGCGGCGAACGCATCCCCGGGTTCAAGGCGCGAGATCTCGTGCTCCAACTGCCGCTGCACGCGCATGCGGCGCGTCCGCGATGCCTTGGCCAGCACCGTGGCCAGCACCGCCGCCGCGCACGCCAGCATCGACGCGACAGCTAGCAGCAGTACGGCAGTCTCACTTAGGGCTGTCATCTCAGACGCGGTCGCTGCTCAAGACGCACAGTGCCGACCAGTTCGGACAGCAGGTATGGCTTCTTGAAGAAGTGGTTGATCCCCAGGCTCTGGGCGCGAGCGACTGTCTCGGCGTCCTTCTCGTATCCCATCATGAGGAACGGCAGCTCCCTGAAGGCAGACGCCGACGACAGCGCCTCGCGCAACGCGAAACCATCGAGTTTCGGCAAGACCGCCTCGGCGATGACGACACTGATGGACCCATGCTCGATCGCCTGAAGCGCTTGAAGCCCATCTGAGCAACCGATTGTCTCGAAGTTCATGGCCTGCAGCGCAGTCGTGAGCACGTCGATATTCACCGGATCCGGGTCGGCGATCACAATCGTTCCGGCCGAGGTGGACGGATGCTCGATGTCCGATGTCGAGCAGATGGTGTCGCCGCCGCGATTGCTCGCGACACGAAGACGCAGCAGTCCAGTTCGGGCCATGAGCGATGCATGCTCGGCTGGGTCTGGCTGATGGGTGCGCGCCTCGCTTAGGGATACCGTCCCGATGGAGACCGTCAGGGGATCCAGTGAGATCGTGGACATGGCAACCTCGCGACGGATGCGCTCGACTCGGGTCAGCACGGCTCGCTCGCCGGACACCTCGATGAGCATCTGCACGAAGTTGGGGCCATCGAGGCGGAACAGCTGCTCATTTCGCTCCAATCCCCGCTCAAGCAGGTAACCCACGCTCTTGATGACCTCATCGCCTGCCTGCTTGCCTCGTGCATAGGTCACGTCAGCGATGCGGTCTGCTCCGACATAGACCAAGGTGAGGTCCTGGCCCGCGGCCTCGGCCTGCGCAACGCTCGCCGGCAGGAATTCGGTGAAGAAGCGCTCATTCCGAAGGCCTGTCAGCGGGCATCTGGTGAGCTTGTCCTCCGATTCGCGCAGCGTGGTGTCCAGGCGGACATTGAGCGCGCGCAGACTGTCGATCTCTTGGGCAAGCTGGTCGATGCGAACCTGGGTTGTCGATCGCTCGTTCAGGTAGTACTGGGGCATCTCGATGTCGTACTCGGCTGCGAGCTTGCGGACCAATGGCTCAACCGCCGTCAGCCAGGACTGCTTCCCCGCATCAGCCATGGTCTGGAACAGGGCATTCCACAGTTCCACGCCGGTGTAGGAAAATTCCCCAATCGTCAAGGTTCCAGGATCAATCGTCATCTCCATGTGCTGCACGACGCCGAGCACCTCGTCCGCCTGGTAGAGCCCTTGCAACCTGCGGATCACCTGCTCGACGATGCTGGTGAATCCGCCTGAGGCGGCAAGCTCGTGCCGTATCGGATTGAGCATCGTGCCGCACTCAAGCTCCCGGAGGGCAACGATGTAGTCCGCGATGTCGGCATCAATGATGGATCCATGCTGAGGCGCGATGACGTCGATGTCCATCGCCAGCAGCATTTCCATCACCGGCCGGATGTTGTCGTTGCTGGGCATGTAATGCTCGTGGAACGCTTTCATGCCCTCGATATAGGTTGACTTGTCGGCGCGAAAGGACCAGTGGGTCGAGAAGGCGCCGAAGAGATCCCCCGAGAACAGGACCCTGGTCTGCGGATCGAACGTGGCTACTGCACCGGGGAAGTGCAAGTAAGGGGTTGGGATGAATTCGATGACCTTGCCCGACCGCAGCGTCAGCGCGTACTGATGCTCATTGACCAGGTAGAACGGCGAGGTGATGCCGTAATAGCGCTGGAGAACCGATGCCCGCCAGTGCGTGGCAATGTGCCCCTCGAACCCAGCGCGCTCGAACAGCGTCACACTTGAACAGAGGTCAGGGTCCTGATGGCTCAGTGCGATCGTGCTGATGCTGCTGATTGGGATCAGCTTCTCCACCTGGGCGCGCACATACTCGAAGTCGAGGACTGACCCCGGATCGATCAACACAGCATCATCACCGTCAAGGATCAGATATGGGTTGCACTGAAGCCCCAGCGGATGGTCATTGACGCCGACCCAGTAAGTGTTGGGCGCAATCAGGACCGGATTGCTGGTGTCTGCAATCACGATAGATCCGTACGAGCACTACTACTGCAGATCAAGCCGAAGCAAATCAGACAAGACATGTGCGAAGTATCGCCTATGAAACCGAGTTCGACCTGAGCGCCCACGCCTAAGTCGCCCCGCGACTCAGGACTCCCGACTCATTAGTTGGAGTCACGCAGGCATCGAGGAAGCATCGGCTTGCGCGCCATGCGCAGGCCTGCTGGGAGGCCAGGGGAGCGGTCACTGTGGAGGAAAGACTCCATGAGAAAGAAAGCCCCCCGAAACTCAAGTTGAGTTCGGGGGGCCGCATTCTTTTCAAGCAGGTGGTACTAGCCGCACGTTTAGCGGCGATCCCACAACTGTGTGGAGTTGTTGTACCAAAGGGTGCGAACGCACACCGGACCACCAAGGGTCGGTGAGATCCACACTCCCCATGACTTGCTCCAACTGCCATTGGCCACGCCGGCCAAGTTCGCTGCTGGTGCCACGACATCAGTGCAGAGGCCAGTTGCTGGAACCCCTACCGCCTCCAGCAGATCTGCTGGAGCGGCATTCGCTGGCATGGCTAGGGCTAGGCCTACCAACGGAATGGCAGTCATAACGGTGATCGCTGCGGCTAATTTCTGTGTTCTCTTCATTTGAGTTCTCCTCGACGCATGTTTGCCCAAGCGCCCATCGGGAGCTCTATTTGCAGGCTAACGGGGAAGGCCGATCCTTGAAGGAATTGGTACGTAGTTGCGACATGAACGTGACGAAAAAACCATCCAATTCGCTTGCGGCAGACGTGGACTAGTGCCGGCGAATCAACGATTCAGATTTGCGCGTAAGTGGCAGTACCGAACGAGCCGCGGAGGCGTAGATCGATGTATTCGCGCACAGCTCCTCCCAGTGGCGGGCAGACCCAAGCGGCTCACGACATGCCCAGCCATCGCAAGCAACGCGGGCTTGCTCGGGCCTGTGCGAGGTGAGATGCGGGGGATTCCATCGAGGAGAGGCTCCATTCAGGAATGCTCAATGAACCTCTAGAGTCCTGGCAGCACTGGCCAACAGGTGCGAATAGGACCGACGCAAAGAGCCAGCAAATAGTGGGCCATCGGGGGATACCCCGTGTGGATCACCTCATCGTTCGTAGAAAAAACGAAGACTTGCTGGAAGTGAGTCCGGAGGCATTCCTTCAAATCAGGCCCCGACTTGCAATTGACGTGGCCGTCACGACTGGCGGGATTCGCGTGGGGTTGGCTTTCAATGCTCGGCATGCCGATGACCGCTATTCCATCGTCCACCAATGAGGCCACCAAATTCGAGAGAAAATCGAACTCATCGCGCGGTTCAATGTGTTCCAGGACATCCAAGGCGTAGACCGCGGAGTATTGATGAGGAAGTGCGGCTTGGACAAAGTCGTGAATTTCAAACGAAATCGGCCAAGCAGGATCCATGATGCTTCGGGCGTTCTCAATGAACAATGGGTTGAGGACGGGGATGAGCACGTTGATATCCGACCTCGTAACCTGCGGAGAATCTGGGCGGTTGGCATCCTCATAGCGGCCAAGTGGGAAGATTGCGTGTGCAGGAATCCTTCGAGGTGCTAGTTGCTTGTTCGGCGAACGTCTGCCGTTCGCCGCTGGCTGCAAGCGTGATGCGCAGTGCCCTTGTTGCGCTTCGTCCTGCGGTCCACGTGAGTTGGGCTGGTACGTTTGCCGCGGTCGGTGACGCGATGTGCCCGCAAGCAGCAAGTTACGTTGGCCTTGCTGGAGCGATTGGCGATTCGCGGCAACTCACCCCGGCATTGCTGAAGCGAGCAGATTTGCTGCTGACGGCTGATCGAACTCAGAGAGCTTGGATTGCTCGGATGGATCCGGCAAGCCGGCAAGACACCTTCACGATTCGCCAGGCCGCTCGATTGGCGACGTGGGTCGCTCAATTTGTTGCAAGCGGTTCGACACCGCCAGGGGCGCAACCTTTCCCGGACTCCACCCTCGATCGACTTCGTTGGCTTGTGGTTGAGATGGATGCAGCTCGAGGGATGCTCGCATCCTGGGATCCGCAGCACGACGACATTGAGGATCGTCACGGGGATATTGATCATCGAGGAACTCTTGATCAGGTGGCCCATGCATCAACAGCGCTGGCAGAGGCTTTCATCGCGATAGCTCAAGCAGGCCAACTCGTAGCCAATGCGATGGAGACAGGCGCTCAGGACGATGCGCTCAATGAGCCTGCGTTCAATTCGCCCGGATTCAGCCTCAAGAGCCGATTGCCGGCACGGTTGCGCGGTCAAGCGCCGATCCAGACCCAGGCTGATCTGCAGGAGTGTCTTCGCACGGAGAATCTTGGTCATATTGCGTCAACCTCGAGGTCCTTCAATCAGATCTTGATGACCCCTCGCCCCGAGATCGAACAGCATCTCAAGCGGGCGCTTGGTCAGGCAGCTCTTCAGCAGTCAAAGGTTTTCCCGGCCGCAGTGGTGATCACTAGTGCAAACCCTGGCTCGGGTAAAACTGCCACAGCAGTGAATCTTGCAATGAGTTTTGTTGAGTCGGGACGATCAGTGATGTTGATTGATGCGTGTTTGCATAATTCCAAACTGGGGGCGTATCTCGGCGTTGACTCTGAAGTGGGGCTGCCCGACGTGCTCGCGGGAGTTATGCCCTTGAGTCAAGCCGAGTTGACTTGGCATCGTGGCGCGCTGCGCGTGCTTCCACGCGGGCCTCATCTCGCCGATGCCACTGCCCTTCTGGCCTCCGAGCAGATGGAGCTCCTGCTCGCTGATCTGAAAACACAAGTGGATCTGGTGATCATCAATGCTCCGCCGCTGCTGTCGAGTACGGATGCTGCTGTAATCGGCGCTATTGCCGATGGCGCGGTGATCGTTGTGGGACGTGGGCGAACCACATGCAAGCAATTGGAGTCCGCCGCGCGACTGCTTGACGAAGCCAATGTCAAACTGTTGGGCACGATCATGACCTTTGCGGAAGCCATCAAGTGAGAGTAAGTGGAGATTTGTCACCTCATGCTGAGGAGGCCCACTAGTCTGCTCTTCCTGAGAAGGCCGGAACGGGGGGACGAGTGGTGGGTCAGCGAATTGCCGTGTTCGGTCTTGGCTATGTCGGGCTGCCGCTGATTGGCGCCTGCATTGAGGCTGGGCACCAGGTCGTGGGCTTCGATGTCAATGAGGCGGTTGTCGTCGGCTTAGCGGCTGGAGAATCCCATGTCGATGACATTGCGTCAGACCTCGTTGGGAAATGGCTCGGACAAGGATTTCATCCCACCAATGACATCAATGAACTGACTGACATTGATGTTTTCATCATCTGTGTTCCAACCCCGCTATCTGCCGACGGCAGCCCAGATCTTCGTGCTGTTCAGGCCGCCACGGCCATGATTGCTGGTCATATCGATGCGGCCAAGCGTCCATTGGTGGTGCTGGAATCCACCACCTACCCCGGTACGACTGAAGAGGTCGTGAAGCCGATCTTGGAGCGAAATGGGTTTAAGGCAACCGTTGACTTCTCGCTCGCCTTCAGTCCGGAACGGATTGATCCGGGCAATCGGCGCTGGAATTTCAGCAATACACCGAAGGTTGTCGGTGGCTTCAGCACTGAGTGCGCGGACCGGGCGGAGCAGTTCTATCTGACTTTGACCGAGCAGGTGGTCCGCACCAAGGGGTTGAAAGAGGCTGAGATGGCCAAGCTGCTGGAGAACACCTACCGCCACGTGAACATTGCCTTGGTCAACGAGCTCGCCAAGGTCAGCCATCTCCTGGGCATCGACTTCTGGGATGTCATTGCCGCCGCCGAGACCAAGCCCTATGGCTTTCATGCCTTCCGGCCCGGCCCAGGCGTCGGTGGGCACTGCATCCCCATTGATCCCAATTACCTTGGCCACCGGGTGCGCACCGAACTGGGCCAGAGTCTTCGATTTGTCGAGTTGGCTCAAGAGATCAACGCGAGCATGCCCAACTACGTCGTGCATCGGCTGCAGGAACTGTTGAATCAGGAATCGATCGAACTCGCTGGGGCATCGGTTCTGCTATTGGGCATCACCTATAAAGCCAATATTGCCGATTTGCGCGAGAGCCCATCGATCGCCGTGCTTCAGGAGCTGCGCAGGCAAGGTGCGCTTGTGACGTTTCATGATCCCTACGTAGAGGAGTGGATCGTTGACGAGGTGATGGTGCCGAAGGCTGTTGACCTTCCCGCAGCTGCAGCCTTGGCTGATTGCGCAGTGCTGCTGCAAGCCCATGATTGCTATCTGATCCCGCAGGCGCTTGCGACCAGCCCCCGGCTGCTCGACACCCAGGGTCGGCTTGGTTCCACGCAGAGTCAGAACGCTCGCGGTTGGGTGAATCTGTAGGCCTGATTCAGGGCTTTGGCTTGCGCGCAAACACGTAGATGCTCCATGACCGGTACTGATCAAGATCAGGTATTCGCGTTGCAAATCCGGCTAAGGCCAGATCATCGAGTTCCTCAACTTCAAAACCGTGCTCGCGCAACAGCGCGAATAATTCTGCCCGACCCCAAGCATTCTGGTGATTGAATCGGAAGACTTCTCCTAGCACGAGCGAGCGCTCCCGAAGTTGCTTCGCCAAGGCGTGCGCCGAAGTTGCATGCAGCAACAGGTCGTTGAGTTCGTCTTGATTCATTGGTACCGGGCCGTGATAACTGCCGGAGCTCCGCGGACCTTGAATCTCGATGAAGTGCGTGCCGTACTGCTCATTCATGTAGCCGCAAAACATCATGGAGAGGCGATTGGCTGGAGTGTCCTCTACCTGATGAGTGGCCCAAGTCCAGGCCACTGATTCAGATCCGATGTAGTCGAGCACCTCATGCCTGCCTTCGCAAAAGGCATTCAGGAACATATCGAAATCTGGAATCTTGAGGAGCAATCCATCACCAACTTGAAGGCAACGGAAGGTCTCGCGCAAGATTTGGTCGACTACCTCGTCGGCAATGTGCTCGAGAAAATGGGAGGAGTAGGCAAGGGACATCGAATTGCTTGCCACCGGGAACTTAGATCGTTCGTCAAAGACAATCGAGATCGTGCCGAGGTCATGGAACTCATCAAGACAGATCCACCCCGGCCAGCGCCGCTGCCCGCTGCCGATATTCAGATTGTGCGCAGGCGTGAGCAGTCTTTTCACCCGGAATCGCAGTGATGCTGGGCCATTGATCCATTTGGGATGCCCAAATAGCAGGCTTGGCTCTCGAAGCAGATTTCTGGCCCGCCCAAGTTGATGTGCGACACCATCGTTCACGTACGCATCCCCGGGACCTCGGCCTTGTAAGCATACGTGGGTCTCTTCATATGCCGGTCGTTATTGGTGCCCACCAGTGGGGCCTTGCTTGCAGGTGGCTTCATCAAACGCTGCAATGTCACCTCGATCACTGGTCGATCAGTAGTGCTGCTCGCCAGCCCGCGATGACGCAGGCTTGAATTGTCGAAGATGACGCAGGTGCCGGCTGATCCGTTGATGAGATCACGACCGAGGATTGCAATTCCGCCGTGCTCCGTGTCGAGTGGCTGGAGGTAGATCATCGCCTTCATATGACCTAGGCCGAAGCCATCCGTGTGCCAGGCGGTTGGACCAAAATCCTCGCGATCAGGCAGGGTGCTCCAGGCCCGAATATTCACAATGCGATACGGGCTTTTGATGATGCCGCGGATCTGCTGGTCGTAGACCTCAGCGAAGTGGGCGATCTGAGCAAGCAGTTCGACTCCGTCACGAAAGACATGATGGGCATTCAACTTGGCGTACACCGGCGCTGTCAGATCCGCGCTGTTCCAACTTGGCCCGGCCGTTGCTGGCTCGGCCTCGATGACCGTTGAGAGCTCGTACGCCTGGGTGATCTGCGCCAGAATTGCATCGCTGATCACGAAGGATCCGATCTCGCTTCGGCGGCCATTGCGGATGACCACCAGGCATTCGTGCCCAAGAAAGATCCAGGACCGGGTGAGTTGAGCGCGGATGGGTTGGGTGCGTCGAGCAAGGGAGTCCTTGGCTCGTTGCGTGAACGTCTGCACAACCACCTCCCCACGTGTTGTCCTGCCGAAGGCTAGTGCTTGCATCCGGAATGGCGAGGGTACTGAAATGATGCCCTTCAGGGTCAGTGGTCTGGAACTGAGGACTCCAAAGCGATGGGGGATGAGCATGCGCGTGGCATATGACCGCGAGATGTTCGTGCGCCAGGAGCGCGGCGGTATCACTCGGTACTTCTCGGAGTTGATCAGATGTCTGGCCGATCATCCGGAGTTGGGCATTGAGCCGAGCCTGACGTTCTCGCGCTGCAGTAATGAGCACCTGCTTGCTGCCCTGCCCGAGATGACTGCGGCGATGCCCACGCTTCGGTTGGTGCCGCGTGGCGTGCCGCGCATGGTGAACAGCGAAGACCTGATCAAGGACAGTTATCTGCGGTACCGGGCAGGCTCACGGGGGAAGTCCGAGCAATTCGATTGGCTCCATGCCACGTCCTACCGCCCGATGAAATCCGATCTTGCGCACGGCACCCGCATTGCCGTCTCCATATACGACATGTTCGCCGTTGGGGGAGAAGCGAGGCGTTGGGCGGATCCACATCGCGGCAAACGTGAACTAGCGAGCCGGGCTGATCTCGTTATTGCCATTTCGCAGACTACGGCGGGGCTCTTCAATGAGTTGCTGCCAGGCAATGAAGCCAAAGTCGTGGTTACACCGCTTGGCGTGCGATCGGAGTTCTTCGAACAGACTGAATCGGTGCAAGCACCCATCGCATTTCCGTATCTCCTGTTCGTCGGTGCCAGGGCGCTCTACAAGCGTTTTGACTTGCTGTGTGCAGCACTGGAACTTGTGCGCAATCGGGGTCACGACATCGGCCTCGTTGTTGCTGGCGCGCCAGTGACTGACGAGGAACTCGCCATGGTCGGTTCGGCGGCAAGAACTGATCGCTTTTGCGCTCTGACCCCGACTGATGCCGAGCTCGCTGCGCTGTACCAGCGGGCAACTGCATTTGTCTTCCCGTCCGAAATGGAAGGCTTCGGGCTGCCACTCCTGGAGGCCGCGGCGGCTGGCTGTCCGCTCATCGCCTCGGACATTCCCATCTTCCATGAGGTCGCAGGTGATGCTGGCTGGTTTTTCAGTTCAGGCGATGCCGAGAGCCTGGCCGTCACGATCGAAAGTGTGCTCAACAGTTCTGTTGATCGAGTCGCCAAGCAGGGGCTTGGCCGCGAACGTGCGCAGGAATCCACTTGGATGGCCACAGCCACAGCCACAGCCAATGCATATTTGGCATTCGCATGAGTTCGCCCGACGCCTTTCAGGCAGCAGTGCTGCGTGAGCTCGGTGGCGCACTGTCAATTGAACAGATTGCTGCGCCCGAGCTTGCCCTAGGCCAGGTGCTCGTTCGCCTGGACTACAGCGGTGTGTGCCGAAGTCAGTTGATGGAAGTGCGCGGTCTCCGCGGGGCAGATGCATGGCTGCCGCATCTTCTTGGTCATGAGGGATCCGGCGAGGTCATTCACACCGGACCTGGTGTCACCAAGGTGGCGGCAGGGGATCAGGTCATTCTGGGCTGGATCAAGGGTGCGGGGCTTGATGCACCCGGCGCGATCTACGGTTCTGATGCGGGCCCCGTCAATTCCGGGCCAGTGACCACGTTCAGCGAATACGTGGTGGCAGCTGAAAGCCGCGTCTATCCGCAACCATCGGTGATTACTGGACCATCGGCGGTGCTTTACGGCTGTGCGTTGCTAACTGGAGCCGGAATGGCGATCAATGAGATTGACCTGGGTTCGCACGACTCAGTGTTGGTGCTTGGACTTGGCGGCGTCGGGATGGCAGCACTCATTGGGGCGCTGAGTCGGTGCCCGGCGCAGGTGATCGCGGCTGATCCTTCAGCTGCCAAGCGAGCTTTGGCAAGCAGGCTGGGTGCTCGTCATGTGCTTGACCCAACTGCCGTTGATTTCCTCGCCACTGTTCGTGATCTGACTGGTGGCGGTGCGGATTTCTGCCTGGAGGCCGCGGGATCTATCCAGACAATCGAACTCGGCTTCGCGTGCCTGCGTCCCAAAAGCGGCTCTTTGGTATTCGCCTCGCATCCGGCTGCGGGTGAGTTGATCTCTCTGGATCCCCACGATTTGATCCAGGGCAAGAGCATTCGAGGTTCGTGGGGCGGGGCCTGCGTGCCCGAACGCGATATCCCGCGCATAGCCACCGCCGTGCAGGAACTCGGAATTGATCTGGAAATCCTGCTAGAGCGCTCTTACTTACTAGGCTCGATTAGTGAAGCCTTCACTGATCTTGAGGCCGGTACGGTTGTGCGGCCTTACATCGATTTGAGACCCCAAGGAGTTGCAGGTGCCTGAGTCGGGAACTGCCTTCGTATCCGGGGTATTCAATGTGGTCCACCCAGGGCACATGCGACTGCTGCGATTTGCCAAGGAATTGCGGGGCACCCTTGTCGTGGGAATCCTGAGTGACCAACTGGCCGGGTCAGCCGCCAGTGTTCGCGAGCGCGATCGGCTTGAAGGCGTGCGAAGCCTGCGATTTGTTGACGAGGCATTTCTCATCGAGGAGCCCTTGGAAGATGTCATTCTGGATCTCAAGCCCGACGTGGTGGTCAAGGGTCGCGAGCATGAGCTCGGGTGGAATCTTGAGAAGGATGTGGTCGACAGTTACGGCGGCAGCCTGCTATTCGGCTCGGGTGAGGTGTTCGTCGACGGTGAGGATTACCTCGGGCTTGACGGCGGAATTGTGGAACGGGCACAGGTGCGCCTGCCGATGGCCTTCATGGAACGCCACGGGATCACCGCTGATCGATTGCTTGGAATTCTTGAGGACTTCAAGCAACGCAGCGTTGTCGTTGTCGGCGACGTGATGGCCGATGAGTACATCTCCTGCCATGCACTAGGAATGTCCCAGGAGGATCCAACTGTCGTGGTGACTCCCATCGACAGTGAGTTGTTCCTGGGCGGTGCCGGAATCGTTGCTGCTCACGCCGCTGGGCTTGGCAGCCGCTCCGCGCTGTTCAGTGTGGTCGGCGCTGACGACACTGCCGAGTTCATCCGCGCATCCCTCCAGGACTGCGGCGTTGAGACCACGCTCATTGAAGACGCCAACAGGCCAACCACGTTGAAGCAGCGTTATCGCGCGGCGGGCAAGACCTTGCTGCGAGTGAGTCATCTGCAACAGGGTCCGATTGCCGAGCAACTTCAGCAGCAACTCGGCGATGAAGTGCACAAGCAACTGTCCAACGCCGATGTCCTGATATTCTCAGATTTCAATTACGGATGCCTGCCGCAAGCTGTAGTCGCGCGCATCTGCAGCGACGCCCAAGCCGATGGCATCGTGCTTGCGGCCGACAGCCAGTCCTCCTCGCAGGTCGGCAACGTGGCCCGCTTCAAGGGCATGCACCTGATCACTCCCACTGAGCGCGAGGCGCGGTTGGCTACGCGCAATAGCGATGATGGTCTGGTGGTGCTCGCTGATGAACTGCGCGAGCTGGCCCAGGCCCGACTCGTGTTCTTGACTCTTGGTGGAGACGGAGTGCTGATTCGCGGGCAGGACACTGATGAGCCGGCGATCACCGATCAGGTTGCTGCGCTGAATCAGCGGCCCTTCGATGTGGCCGGCGCGGGTGATTCGATGCTGGTGGTCAGCGCCTTGGCGATCGCCTGTGGCGCCTCGGGCATGGAGGCAGCTGTCCTCGGTTCGGTGGCATCGGCAATTCAGGTCTCGCGCATTGGCAATACGCCGTTGGCCATCGCCGACATCCAAGGTGTGCTCAAACAGTGAGGGCACTGCTCTTGGCCGCTGGTCTTGGCACGCGCCTCGGGGAACTGACCAAATCGGTGCCGAAGTGTCTTGTTGAAGTAGGGGGAGAGCCCATCCTCGGACGCCTCTTGCGGCAGCTGTCTGCCGCCGGGGTAACTGAGTTCTTGATCAATACCCATCATCTTGAGTCACAGGTTCGCGAATGGGTTGGCTCAAGTGAGTGGCGTGATGCAATTCAACTCACGCACGAACCAATGCTGCTTGGCACCGCTGGAACCCTTCGACGAAATTGGGATTTCTTCCAAGGATCAGACGGCATGGTGTTGCATGCTGACAACTACTTCGACTTCGATCTCACCGAACTTCGACTCGCATTCCAGGAGCGACCTCGCGGCGTCGATATGACGATGCTTACGTTCATCGCTGATGATCCCAGCGCATTCGGGGTCGTGGAACTGGATGACCGCCGGGTCGTCATTGGCTTCCACGAGAAAGTGGTGAACCCGCCAACGGCGCTGGCAAGTGCGGCAACCTTTGCGTTCTCGCCGATGATCGTTGACGCAATTGAACAGCTCCCGCCTGACTCGGCTGATATCAGCCGAGATCTGATTCCCTTGCTTCTCGGGCGCATCAATGTGCTCAAGATGTCGACTCAGGTGATCGACATCGGCACTCTGGAGTCCTTGGTAAAGGCCCGTGAACTCGAGCAGTTCTAGGATGATTCGGTGATCTGGCTGCTTCGGGACAACCACGCAATTGCGGGGGTCGGCCATCAGTAGGCATCGTCTCATGCAGCGACTTCGGACTCTGGTGGCCGTTGTCGCAGCACTTATTGCGGTCAGTTGGTCGTTCGTGGCCATCGTTGTGAGTTTGGCCGTTCGTGGTCGGTTCTTTGTTCTCGCGCAACTGTTGCGTGACCGACATGAATCCCTGTTGGAGACCAGGGCAGAGCTTGCACGTGCGCGGGGTGAAGCAGAAGTCGCGATCGACAATCCTCTGGAGCAGAGGAATCAGCTGTGGAATGTGGCATTCAAAACCGCCGATCGGGCCTTAGAAGTCAATGCCTTTGCGCAAGCTGACGGCATCGAGGATGCTCAAGCCAGAGTTCTCGGGATTGATCCACTTCACCAGCGATTAATTGGCCAGAGCATCACGGGAGCAATTGGGCACACGGCTTTGGGTTTGGCAATCCGGGCCCGAATGATCGAGTTGGGAGAAAATCCTGTTGAGGCTTATTGCCTTCTGACTGGGGGTGCTGCGAATGTCGACTTCCTCAGTTTCTGGAGCCGATATTTCCCCGTTGTGCAGACAACTGCTTCCGCAACTCGCTCTCTTGAGAATGCGCTTTGGCCGTTGATGGAGTCCTTCTATTCGGTCCGAACTTTGCAGGGATCGATGGACTACATCAAGGCCCACAATCACTACTCCAAGCTCTGGGAGGCCCAGGGCCGTGGGCCACTCCTTGAACTCACTGCGGCCGATCACCAGCGTGGAGTACGGCTGCTTGCAGGATTCGGGCTAGGCCCAGGCGATTGGTTCGTGGCCATGCATCTGCGTGAGAATCGATTGAACCAGCCTGGCTACGGCCGCAATGTCGAAGTCAAGTCCTATCTGCTTGCGGCACAAAGGGTTATCGACGCTGGCGGATTTGTGATCCGCATCGGCAACCGCACGGCTACGCCGCTGCCAAAGATGGCTGGGCTCGTCGACTATGCACATGCATCCGATCCGGATCCGTGGATGGATATCTATGCTATTGCGGCAGCGCGCTTCATGATCGGCACAACTTCAGGGCCGCTGAACATCGCGCCCAATTTCGGTGTGCCGGTGCTCTCGACCAATACACCAGAGATTGCCAAAGCCGTCTACTACCCCAGATCACTGTGCCTGCCAAAGCTGATTGCACATGGCGAAGAAGCTCCGATGAGCCTTGCTCAAATGCTCGATTCGCCTTTCGCCTGGACGGATGCCTACATCGGCGAGATCGTCGACCAACGTGGCCGTAATGGATATCAGTGGGTTGAGAATTCTCCCGAAGAGCTGGCAGCGGCGGTAGACGAGATGCTGCAAGACTGGCCACCAGAGGAGTCCGAAGGCCAGCGAAGTTGGCGCATGCTAGTTGAGGCTGCTGGCAGCAATGGCACCGCGCGGATTGCGCAGTCCTTCATTGATCGTCATCCCGGTTTGGTGTGAGCGTGCCGATCAAGGCCGCGGTGCGTATTGCTGCAGCTGCAGTAGTCGAGACCTCAGATCGCACGCCGCGAGGTCGTCAGATTCATGCAACCCTGGTCTCGCTGTAATGTCGAGGATTCCTCAGGAACTTCGGTAACGCCGATTTCGATATGCAGCAGTCACACGCGGGATTCGGTTGGCTGTCCAACTGCGCAGGCCGAACAGTGCAGAGACTTGATAGCGATGATTGGCCTCCCACTTCTCAGCGTGCGCATCCAAGATATCCGCGGGCGGTGCGATCATTGGCGGTTCCCAGCCCTGAATTTCATGCGGCCACCACGACGGTGGGACAATCGAGAACGAGGCATCAGGGGTAAACCCGGTGTTGGCGATGAGGTTGCGATTGGCGACGAGTGTGTCCAGACCAGCCGCCCACAATGCGGCCTGCCATGTGTAGTCCCACGTCAGCGCTCCACTGGCGTAATCGGTGTCCAATATCCCTTGCCAACGCTGCTGGAAATGCCGACCGCCAATGGCCCGAAGTCGCGCGGGGGGGAGCCAGGTCCGCCACTGATCAAGTGATCGAGCAGAGCGCTGCCAGATCGGTGCCCAAGTGCCCCAGCCCTGGGAGGAGGAGAAGATCGAACGTCGATAGGAAGCCTGCGGATCGCGCAACTGTGCATCTGGGACACAGTTGAGCAGCGAAATTGCGCCAATGTCTGGGCTCGATTCACCGATATCGAACAACTGCCCGGCGAGCGCAAGAGCGCCTGGACCAAGGACCACGTCATCCTCGACTATCAGCCCGCGCTCCTCCGAGGCGAAGAACCAATCGATACCGCTGCGCACGCCCGGGCCGCAACCGATGTTCTCGGTGAGCTGTCGTTCGAAGACTTCGCACTCCCAGGGCACAGATCGAATGATTCGCCAGACCTCAGCAATCAAGGATTGGTCCGTCGGATTCCCTGTGCGCGGACCATCACCACTCACGTAGAGGCGAGCGGGCTTTTCGCGCAGAAGCGCGTACACCGCTTGCTCAGTTTGGGCCGGGCGATTGAAGACCATGAGCAGGACAGCAGGCGTCGGTGCTTGCGTTGCAGTCATCGTCAATAACCCTACTTACCCGTTGCTCTGACAAGGCGAGCGACAGATCAAACAGTGCTATTGATGCTGCCGAAGGAAGAAAGGGCTCGGTGCGCTAGCTGCGAGGCTTCCGAGTTGAAGCATCAACTGCTGGTAGGCACGTTGCTGTTCATCGGAAGGGTGTTCGAACTCGCCATTCAGCATTTCCTGCGTGGCCTCGCGCAACTCAACTGGAGAGTTGTCACGCCAAACCCACGGGTCCGAGCCATGACTCAGATCGGCAGGCAGGTGGCCGTCGACCAAGGCCGCGCCCGACTGAGCAAATTCGGGAATGGACATCACCTGCCCGGAACCTTGGCGGCGAAGCAACTTCGGGATGACTCGTGTGTGATGCATGTATGGCGAGAACCCGATTCCCGTTGCATTGGTGAGAAGTACAGGTCTGCCGAAGCTTGATGCGGCCGCATGTGGCCCGGAGGTGGTGCCGATGAAGAACTTGCAGCCGCCGATGGCGAAGACATCAACCCAATTGGGTCGGTGTGGATCAAGGCTCAGATCAATGAGGTGCGGCCGAGCGGCGAGCGCAGGCATGTCAGCGGATCCCAGACGAATCACCCAACCACCCTGTGCAGTGATCGCGTCTATGGCTTGCGCATAGTCATGCACATTCGCATTGCGTCCGTACTCCTGCCCTGACTTCGGATCGGATCGCACATGGAGTGTCACGAACCAGTCGGCTGGAGTCATGCCCAGCTCCGCGAAGTAGTTGAACCCGCGTTCGCGATCGAGGTCAGAGAGAGCCAGCAGCGGTCCGCGTGCCTGTGACTCCCAGCCCTCTTCGGCAAGAGCCATCGCCTCATACAGTGCCATCGGACGTTCGTCAGTGTCGATCCAGTTGATGTCGGTGAACAGTGGCCAGATCCGCTGGTACAGGTCTTGCTCGATACTCCAGCTCACCTGGTCGATCGTGAACAGCTCCTCGAAGTACGACAGATAGTGAATATTGGCCACTCGGCTTGTGATGACCAGAGTCTGCACGGGCTCCGCGAGTCCAAGAGCTTGGAGCTTGGCCCGAGTACCCAGACCCACGGCGATGTGACCGATTGCTGAGGTGATCGAGGTTCCGCAGATTCGAATAGGCAGTTGGTCCATGCCCAATTGGCGCCGGGCGTCCGCTGTTGTTTCGGCTGCCGCGATCGAATGCTCGACGCTCGCGGCGTATCGGCCCTCAGAGTAAGCCTGGCCCGCCTTACTCACCTGTTCATCACGATTGATGATCAACTGGAATTCGGTCAGACCTCCATTGCGCACATGATCGGAATGCAGTTGCGTGCGTGCGCGCCCGCCCAGAAGGTGCAGTTCATTGCGAGCAATGGCAACGCTCGGCTTGATTCCGAGATAGCGGGCGCGCTGCAGAGCGGCCTTGGCTCTGTTCAAGTAGGAAGGCTTGGTCATGGCACTTCCGGCGATGCGTATGTGGGGGGCTCGTAGGTAGTTGCTTGCTGTCCGGGCTTCCAGTCATTGTTTGCGCGACGAAGTTTGAATGCGTGCGGGTTGTCGCGCAGGAAGGTCGCTAACGCATCTTGACCCCAGAGATCACTTCGGATCGAAAAGTTTCTTCCCGAGACCGCACTCACTTCTTGGTTGTTCACCCATTCAAAAAAGTCCCAGATCTCGTCGAAGGTGGTTGTCAAGGGGGACTGAAGTCTGTTTGCAGTACGTTCCAGATTCGCACCGGCTCGAGACTCGGCAGCTAAAGTTTCTCGATGTACCTTGGTCGCCACCCACCCGGGACCAACGACGACAAAGCGAGTGTCGGGATATTCGGCAGCGAGCAGTTCGCACATTTTGATCTGAGCAATCTTGGCGGCCGTAATGGCCGAATATCCCACCGCGGCCCCATTGGATCCGGGACCGCTCCAAAGGAATACCAAGGGATTGCCAGCTCGGTTTCGGCGTCCGATGAGCGCATGTATGAACTGGAATTGTCGCGTCGAATTCAATGCGAAGGAGTCTTCCCATTCGTCCCAGACGCACTCATCGAATCTTCCGATGGGGTTCATTGTGGCTGGTGCAAGCATGAGGAGATCCCACTGGTTGGCGATGCTTTCATCTGAAACCAGTGATGCGATCGCGTCTTTGTCAGAGCAGTCCAGTTGGTGGAGTTCAGCTCCTTTGGTAGCGAGTGCTTCGGTTTGCGCACTCGGCGTTCGATACGTCCCCTGAACGAAGGATCCCGATCCAAGGAGACGTAGAGACATATCGGCTGCAATGTCGCTCGAGATGCCGACGATGAAGGAGCGCTGGGGAAGAACGCTACTCATTGGAGAGGTGGGCTCGAATGATCCTTGGCATGCCGTAAGCCTAATGTGAACAGATACACCTCACGAAGTAGCCAACACTCAGGAAAGTCATTCAGGTGTAGCATTCGTTAACAGGTTGTTGCCGTCCAGACAAAGGGATTCGTTGTGTCACGACTATCTGTCTCGCGGCTGGCCAACCTCAGTCTTGAGGACGCGCCACTCGCAGGTCTGACTGGTTACTCGTATACCCAGGCCGTGGCACTTGAGCAAGCTGGCATCGACTACATCTTGGTTGGAGATTCGGGCGGGATGGTTGAACTCGGATTTCCGAGCACCCGCTCCGTGTTGATGTCCGACATGCTCCGCATGGCTGAGTCGGTGCGTCGTGGAGCCCCGCACACATTCCTGGTTGGTGATATGCCCTTGGGCTCGTACGAGCCAAGTGATGCAGAAGCGGTGCGATCAGCCATCGATTTTGTGCGGTTCGCGGGTGTAGATGCGGTAAAACTCGAAGGTGGAAGCCGAGTTGAATCGCGAGTGCGAGCCATCGCCAACGCGGGGATCGCGGTGATCGGCCATATCGGGGTGACTCCTCAGTCACCAGTCAATCTCACCGGATACCGCGTTCACGGGAAAATCGCATCTGAATTCTCTGCTCTCGTCGAAGATGCACGGGCTCTTTTCACTGCGGGCGCGTCCGCGATTCTGTTGGAGGCCATTCCGCACCATGTGAGCGCTCAATTGAATCGATTGGTATCTGGCACATTCTTGGGTATTGGAGCTGGTCGTGGGTTGGCTGGCCAATTACTGATCCTGCATGACGTACTTGGGCAGTATCCGGACTTTCGACCAAAGTTTGCAAAGAACTATGGTCGCGAAATCATGGAAGCTATCGTCTCAAACAGTGTCTTGCTTGCCAACGTCGAGAATGAATTCATTTCGCAGGTAGTCAAGAGCGAAACTCCGATGCTTGAGTTCATGAAGGCATGCATTCGTCAGTACATCCTTGAAGTTCGCTCGGGCGAATTCCCATCAGAGGAATTTGAGTATCCGATTTCAGATACAGACCTTCAAGCGCTCGAGTCCTCGGCAGTCTGGCAGATCTAGGTAGCCATCTCGCTCAGAGGCAGTGGCGACTTCGTTCCGTCTCCGTTGTCCGCGAAGATCTGACGAAACAACAGTGCTTGATCCTTGGGTGTCTTCACCTCAAGCACCAGAAGTCCACGGCTGCGCTTCTTCTGCGCCAATGCAACGGCAAGCTGTGCATTGGCTGCAGTCACGAGCATGTGCTCGCCACCCATGCCAGACACAATGGGACCTATATCGGGAAAGTTCAGTCGACCAGCGCTGTCTGTGCCGTAGAAGCGCGCGCCGAGAAACTCCTGTTGTGTGTGGCGAATGGCAAGGTAGCCATCGTTGTTGATGACGATCACCGTCACTGCGCGTTCCAGTTGGCCGAGCGGAGGTAAGTCTGAGAGCGACATCCAAAAGCTGCCGTCGCCAATGATTGCGAAGAGATGATCGGCAACTGACACTGTTGCGAGACCACCGGTCTCAGCAAATGCCGTCCCCATCGCACTCACTGCGGTTGAACAGTGGATACCTGCGAGCTCGCCCTTGTAGCACGCTTGGAAGCCCGCATATAGAGCTGTCCCTCCGCCATCAATGACAACCTCGTAAGAGCCCTCAACGCCTTCGAAGACGTCGCGCAGAAAAACATTGGAATTGATGAGGGGGAGCGCCTGAGTCGACAGCCGCGTCATAGCATCAGCGGCTTGATTGCGAATCTGAAACTCGGCTCGAGAAGTCTCAGAAAAGCTCTTGATATCTGCTGGTAAGGCATCAACAAGTTGGGTGAGGACTTCTTTCACTTCGCATTTCAGCTGAACCTCTGCAAGTACTTGCAAGCCGCTCAGTTCGTGGGCATCGATATTGACGACAATCTTTCTGGCCTGTGGCGTGAACGACTGAGAATTGCTGGTTGTCTGATTCACGCTGAAATGGGTACTGAGCCCCAGAATCAGATCACAGTCGTAGGTAGCTGCGTTGGCGCCCGCTTGGCCGAAAGGGCCAATGACGCCGAGATCAAGCCGGTGGCCCGCCCCCAGCAGGTTTTTCGTTTGCCAGGTTGTCACGAATGGCAGATCGGCGCCTTCAACAAATGCACGGAATTCGTCAACAGCGTTGGCGCGCCGCACTCCCGCACCTACCCACACCAAGGGTCGCTCAGCTTGTACTAGCTCCGAAATGATCTGGACCGCGGCTTGAGTGCTTTCCGAATTCGTCTCGCGCGAACCGATCAATACTGATGTCGGGTTAACGGATTCGTCGACCACGCCCCATTGAACATCAACGGGAATATCGAGCCATGTTGGACCCGGCCTGCCATCACAGGCCTGCTGGATGATTGACGCGAGTGAACTTGGCAAGTCGCTCGCAACGCTCACGGTGATTGCGCACTTCGTAATCGGTCGAACCACCTCGCAAATTGGTGATTCCTGCGATCCGATTTGGCGCACATTCGATCCATATGACATGTGCCCGCTGCGGGTCTGACCACTGATGAATACAACTGGCACTGAATCCTGCCAAGCTGACAAAAGGCCCGTAAGCGCGTTGGTGCCCGCAGGGCCGGTCGTGACCACGCAGCAACCGAGATTTCCGGTCGCCCGGCTCTGGGCAACCGCCGCAAATGCAGCAAAGTATTCGCTCACGCAATAGTGGACTTGAATTCCGGTGGCTTCCAGTGAATCGAAGACGTGGACCACCGAGCCGCCCTGCACTCCAAACACATGCGTCACACCAGCCGATTGCAATTGCTCGGCCAGATAGTCGGATGCCTTCATTTTGGTCCGACTGCCAAAGCAAATATGTAATGGCACATGGAACTGAATCCTGTGTGCAGGACTTCGTCGTTCATGCCGAACATGAAGACGTTGGAGAAATAGCCTTCCATGAACTGCTTGAGTTCCTCAGAGGTCTTGCAGTTGATGTGCTGTACTGCCGAGACTGGTGAGGCGTAGGCCTGGGATTGCAAAGATGGAATCCCCACGATGGCGACGCCATCGGACGAGAGTCCTTCGACAATGCGAGACAGGAAGCTGTGTTCTTGAGCTGGATCAACATGTTCCAGAACGTCGAGGCAGTAGACGGCTTCGTACTTACCAGATGGATCAAGTGACGCTGGTAGGCCTTCAAGCACATCGCAAGCAGCAAATGTAATGTTCAGTCCGAATTTGTCGTACTCGTCGTGGCAGAAGTCGATTACATCTTGCATCACATCCAATGCCGTCAAGTGTTGAACCTCAGAGGCAACAACAAGCGAACCCGTGGCTTCGTGGCAGCCGATCTCGCAGACATTCGACATTCCTTGGAGCATCTTGGATACGAATTTGTACCGCGCCAGCGTGAATCCCAGATGCCTCGGGTCGCGCATCAACGTCGCGCGGTTAACTGGTCCAAGACCTGGACCATCGACTGTATACGCAGTGTGCTGCCCCAGCTTCTCACGGGCAAAGCTGGACATTGCTCCTTCGACCAGTTCCATGTTGAGGAGACTCCTGTCAATGTGGGTCGGGCAGTGCTGGGTTGAGAATAGCGGCTACGGCAATGTAAGAAATGGGACTGCGCCGGGAAGATCCTCGATAACGATCGTTGTAGAGCCAGCTTCGCCTTGGAGTTCGACTTCACTTGAACCCAGCAGCAGATTGGTACCGATTCCTGCTCGCGCTGCTGCAAGCGCATCGCGTGGACGATCCCCGATTGCGATAGTGAGTTCGGGACTGAGCCGGAAGTCCTGGATCGCGCGCTTGAACATCCCGGGCTCCGGCTTGCGCATTTTACTCTCGCGCTTCCAAACTCCCACACCGCTTGTCGGATGCGTGGGGCAGTAGTAGAGGCCGGCCAATTCAGTGCCTTCGGCGGAGAAAATATCGAACATCCAAAGCGTCAAGTCTCGAAATTGTTCTTCGCTGAACAGGCCCCGACCGATTCCGGATTGATTCGTGATGATGATCGGCAGATAGCCGCGTGCGACTGCTAGTGAGCAGAGTTCGAAGATTCCAGGGATGAAGACAATGTCCTCTTGCCGGTGCGCGAAGTCGATGTCGAGATTGATCACACCATCGCGATCCAGGAGAAGCCCACGCTGGCTCTGCGAACTGTGCCATTTTGGATTGGCAATGAACCAACGTTCAGATGGCGCGTTAGAAGGGACCACGGAACCAGTCGCCAGGCGCATCGGCAGGCTCAGGTGCCACGAGATGTTCAGCCACATCTGCCAGAGACAAGCCCATGATGTCTAGCGCTTCGCTCGCGATCTGCTGGCTGCGCACATGGAATCCTTGAATGAGACCAAGACTTGTCGGTTCTGGAATGTCGGGCTGCGCCAGCCGGCGCGGAGGGCTCCTCAGTTCGGAGAATTGTTCAGAGGCAACGCGCGCCACGATCTCGCCTGAGATTGAGCCAGTGAGCGCGCCGCTGTCGAGCACCAAAAGCCGTCCGGTCTTGCTGGCAGATGCATGCACTGCTGGCCAGTCGAGTGGATGCAAGGTGCGCAGATCGAGCACATCGCAAGCGACACCGCGAGTGCTGAGGTAGTCGACTGCTCGGATGGCCTCAAGGGTGAGATAGCCGGAAGCGACGATGGTCAGGTCGTCACCAATGCGAGCCAAGCGGGCTTTGCCGAGTTGGGCTGGTGTCGCCTCGACCGGAACATGATCAGCAATGTTGTGCAGCCAACGATGCTCGAGGAACAGCACCGGATTCGGATCGTGGATGCTGGCCAACAGCAATTGCTTTGCATCAACAGGGGATGAGGGCACCACGACCTTCAGGCCTGGGATGTGCGCGAACCATGCCTGCAGATTCTGCGAATGGGTTGGACCCTGACCCCAACCGCGGCCAATGACCAAGCGAATGGTCAGCGGCACCTGAAATTGGCCGCCGAACATATAGTGCCACTTGGCAGCTGAGTTGATCAGCTGATCCATCGCCAACAGGAAGAAGTCGAGACGCTGATGCGTCATCACTGGTTTCAACCCGGCAAGAGCAGCGCCCACTGCAATGCCGGTCATGGCGTTTTCAGAGGTGGGCCCATCGAAAACTCGACTCGAACCGAATTTCTCGACTAAGCCCTTCGTTGTTCCGAACACTCCACCTGGGTCAGTCGCGCCAAGGCCGATGCACAGCACTGTTGGGTCGGCAGCCATCGCCTGCTCGGTCGCCTCGTTGATCGCAGCGGCGAAAGTAAGCACCCGATCATCGTTCGACTCAGGCATAGACATCCTCAGCCAACTCGGCAGGATCGGGGTAGGGGGAGTTCTTCGCGAAGCGGAAGGCCGCATCAATTTCAGTACGAATATCGGCCGTGGTTGATTCAATCCACTCCGGATCAAAAGTGCCAGAATCGAGCAGCGCCTTGATCGGATCGCGCTTCAGCCAACTGGCGAGTTCGCCTGGCTTTCGGTAGCCGAGTTCATCGTCCCAATTGGGTCCGCAGTGCTCGCGCAGCCGATGAGTCTCGAACTCGATCAACGCAGGGCCGGCACCTGCACGTGTCTGGGCCACGACGTTGGCAACCGTGACATGTGATGCCCGTGCGTCGTTGCCGTCGACCTCGAGGGCTGGCACGCCGAGCGCGCGCGCCACCTCCACAATGCGTCGTGATGCGGGCTGTCGTTCTTCAAGGTTGCTGTAGACGGAGTATTGGTTGTTCTCGCACATGAAGATCACCGGCAGTTTGCGCAGTGCCGCGAAGTTGGCCGATTCGTAGAACACGCCTTCTTCGGTGGCTCCGTCGCCCAGGAACACGAAGGAGACATTGGGTTGTGCCTTGATTTGCAAGGCCATGCCGAGCCCCACGCCAACGGGAATGCTGTTGCCGACGATGGCTGAGGTGCCCATGAAGCCAACTGACGGATCAGCCAGATGCATCGAGCCGCCTCGGCCGCGCGAGCAACCGCCGACTTTGCCGTAGATCTCGGCAATCATGCGCGATAAGTCACCGCCCTTGGCCAAGTAGTGCGCGTGGCCGCGGTGAGTACTGACGGCGTAGTCGGCCGGCTCGGCTACGAGTGACATGGCCGCTGCTGGCGCCTCTTGTCCGATCGACAGATGCACAGGGCAGCGCATCTCCTGTTCCGAATAGCGATCGGCGATGGTCTGTTCGACCATGCGGATGCGCAGCATGCTGGCGAGCAAGCGCTGGTCGGTAGATGATTCCGCCGTTGTCATGGCATGAACCAGTAGTAGTCGCCGGTGTAACCAACCTCGTCGAAGAATGCCACCCAGGCCTGAGTCGACATGATGGTTTTGGCAGTGAGATTCCAATCCATCATGCGCTCGTGCTCGGTCTCGTCGCGATATGCGTCAACGGTGATGAAGGATCCGTGCTTGGCGACTCGTGCAATCTCTTTCAAGGCAGCGGCGCAGCCTTCGCGATCGAGGTTGTGAACAGTGTTGATCGAAATGACGACATCGAAGGAATCATTCGCAAATGGCAAGGCCTCGGCGTCAGCTACCTGCATCACTGGAGCAACTTCGGGCAGTCCTTCTGCAATGGCGTACTCAGACACGTCGATCCCGGCCAGAGTGATGCCGGGCAGAGCTAGTTGGAGGTCGTAGAGCATGAAGCCCTTGGCGCATCCGATGTCGAGCAACGAGGAGTCTGCGGTGAGGTCGAAGTGCTCGACGAAGGTCGGAATCACTGGTTGCCAGAAGCGCGGTTGATAACTGAAGCCCCCGTAGCCAGTCTCGCGCTCACCGTCGAAGAACTCTCGCCCAAACTGGCGCGCAATGGCCCGCTGTTCATCTGTCTTTCCGGCGCCTCGCTCGGCCACATTGCGATTGGCCTTGGGATAGTTGGAGAGTAGATCGATTTCTCTGCCCATGGTTCTACTCCGCCGCCGCGAGGTGCTTCATCCAGCGAACGGTGTACCACTCATCGCGATCTGTGAGTTCGCCGCTGACCAATCGGGCGTGTACATCAGCAATGGCTGTCTGGACATCGCGCTTGGGCTGGTAGCCAGTGCTCAGCAGCAAATCGGAGTTCTGTCGGTAGGACCGGGGGTCGTTGGATTCGCTCACCGAAATCTCGGCACCGGTCAGCTCCTGGACCCGAATTGCGATATCAAGGATGGAGATGTTCTCAAATCCCGCGTTGTATGCACCACTTGGCAGGGACGGATGCGCCAGAAAGTGGCGGTAGACATCAACGAGATCATCAATATGAATATTGGGGCGGACTTGATCCCCGCCAAACACTGTCATCCGGTTGTCGCGGAAGGCCTGCATCACGAACATGTTGACCGAAACATCAAAACGCATGCGCGGGGAGAATCCGCACACTGTGGCCGGCCGAATGCAATGCACCTGCATTTGATCCTGATAGCTCAGACATGCACGCTCGGCGACCATCTTGGTTTTGTTGTATGCGGAGATCGGCACGAGAGTCAGATCCTCCGTGACATCAGGTTCGTCTTTGACTCCGTAGACGCTTCCCGAGCTCGCAAAGATGAACTGGCCGACTCCCGAGCGTGCTGCTTTGTCGGCGAGCCGCTGAGTGCCGAGCGCATTGATTTCCCAAGACAGAGTCTCGTCCAGTTCTACGCCTGGGTCATTAGCGACATTGGCTAGGTGGATCACGGCGTCGGTGCTGGCAAGCGGGATCGCGTCGATATCGCGGACATCAAGCTTGAGAAATTCAACGGGCAGCTCATGTGGCAGGTGATTGCCGAACCATTCGAGATCCACCACCGTGACGTCATGTCCGGCTGCGACCAGTGAGGTGGTGAGCACCGACCCCACGTAGCCACAGCCACCTGTGACGAGCACTTTCATGATCTTCCTAACGCTTGTGGACGTAGTCGACGGGCAAAGAACTCAGGAGGTCAAGGTTCTCATCGACCCACGCCAAGGTTGAGCGCAGCCCATCGTCGAGGCTGATCTGCGGAGTCCAATCAAAGCTGGAGCGCAGTCGGCTGCTGTCCAGTTGATAGGCGGCATCCTTGCCGACTCGTTCGCCTGCCTCTACTACGAGTTCAGCAAATGGAACGCCGGTCAATTCAGCAACCTTCTCGACCAGCTGTCGAATGCTCACAAGCTCGTTGGTTGAGATGTGGTAAGTGAGCCCATCGGTGCCTGACTCGGCAATGTCGAGGGTTGCGCGCGCCACATCTGAGATGTGGATGAAGGAGCGAATTGAATGGCCGCCGCCGTCGAGAGGCAACTTCCTTGCCAGTCGCGCACTGAGGAGAGCGCGAGGAATGATGCGGAACAACTGCTGGCCGGCTCCATAGACATTGGCGGCACGCGTGAAGACGATTGGCAAGCCGGTGGACGCTTGTAGAGCCATCAGGTGTTGGTCTCCAGCTGCCCGAGAGATCGCATACGGAGTAGTCGGATGAAAGACATCTGACTCAGGAATCCAATCCTGCGTACTGCCATACACCTCTGGAGTAGTCACATGGACATATCTGCGCAAGGTGTTCAGGCGCTGTAGCGACTGACCGAGATGAGCGATTGCCACCACATTGGTCTCGTACCAATCCTGCGGGGTAATCCAGCTTTGCCCCACCATGCTCTGCGCGGCAAAGTTGATGACGAGTTCCGGCGCAAAATCGCGCAGGGTCGCATGGATTGAAACGTGATCATTGAGGTCGACTTGGGCGAATCGCCAGGTGTCAGGCTTTTGCTGCTCGTATGGGCGAAATGGCGGTGCGATCTCAACTGATCGGCTGATGCCCAGAACCTCGTAGCCCTGTTGTAGCAGCAGCGCGACGAAATGCGAGCCAGAGAACGAGTTGCTACCCATGACTGCGACTCGGGTCACGACACCTGACCTTTCACGGCCAGATCGGGGTTGGGCCCAAGCAATTGTCCGCGAAGCAACTGGGCGACCATGTGGTTGATCATCATGTGGGCGTCCTCGGCAGGACCGTAGTCGCCCTTAGCTGTCTGCACATGGATAGACAGATCTGACATCTCGCGCACCTGGCCACCATCGAAGGCTGTAATGCCGACCGTCACCAAGCCCAAGGCCTTGGCATCAGCGACAGCCTGCACGATGTTGGGCGAATTACCTGACGCCGAGATGGCAATCAGCACGTCTCCCTTGCGTCCAAGGAGGCGAACTTGTCGGGCATAGATCTCGTCAAAGGAGCGATCGTTGCCGGTTGCCGTGATGACCGCTTGATTGTCAGTAAGACTTATCGCTCGCAGATGCGGTACGAGCAAGTCTGATCCGACTCCCAGATCAGTGGCCATGTGGCTGGCAGTTGAGGCGCTGCCCCCATTGCCGATGATCAGGACCTGCTCGCCCGCGAGCCTTGTGGCATCCAGAAGGGCGGCGAGTTCGCAGACCTGCTCGAGGCGTACGGATGCGATGGCCTGGCTCAAGCGCTGTGCATACAGCTCTACCGCAGCGACGGCTTGGTCACGCTCCATAGATACTTCCCGACGTGTTCAGAGCCTTGAGTTGATGGAATTAACTCTATCGAAGGGGGCTTGGAATCCATCGACTCAAACTCCCCTCCTTCAATGTCTCTATTCTGGCGCACATTGCCCAGAATCGACGGGCTCAACTGATCAGCGTAGATGCGGCGCTGCTATTGCCCTCGTCTACTGCGCCAATCCGTATCGACGATGCCGCGGCGAGCCAACGCGTCGATACTGCGGCCAGTAGTGATGCGCAATGCCATCTTCGAGACGTAGCCCAAGCTGCGTGCGGATTCGACGGGACCCCGACCCAGGATCTCGCGTCTGACGCGATGCTCCTGCCAGTGGCCTCGCAAGAGAAAGCGATCAGAAATTCCGCCGGCGTGATATTCAACTGTGGGCATATCCCAGTGAACTGGTTCGCTGATCTGGGACAGCAGTAGTAAGGCTCGGTAGTCCGCCCTGATCGAGTAGCGCTCGTCGAATCCGCCCACTGCGCGCAGATCCCGAACTCGGCAGACCGCGGCCTGGTGGCAGATCGGAGTCCGTCCGTAAGCGTAATTGCGGCGGCTGTACGGAGCCTGTTTAGGGATATGTCGGAGTCGGCCATTGATTTCCATGACACGAACCGGGCCAAAGCCCCAGGTGAAGTTGTCGGCTGAACTTCGCTCATCGACGTATGCATATGCCTCGGGCGAGGCAAAGACATCGCCAGCATTGAGAAACCAGACTCGATCATGACCATTGAGTTGGTCCAGGGCCTTGTTCATCGCATCGTAGGTTCCGCGGTCGGGCTCGCTGATCAACACCGACCCAAGTTCGGCGGCCCACTTGCGTGCACACTCGAGCATGGGCGGTGCTGAACCGCCATCGATGATCAGATGCTCAACATGACGAGATTGAGTACTGATCGAAGCGCACGTGCGTTCGAAGCCCTCTATGTCGTCCTTGACCACTGTCACCACGACCAGTCGCGAAGGGCTTGCGCTCATGTGAGCACCGAAATCTCCCCCAGCACAGTGCTATAAAACTGTTGGGCAGCACTCTTTGAATCCCAGACAAGTGCGGACGCTGCGCGCAATTCACGTTCCCGGGCTCCAAGTGGCCCCTGTTCGAGGGTTCGGCGAATCCCAAGCCGCAGACTTTCGCGACTTGAGTCCGTTAACACAATGAGCCCTGGGTCATCGACGAGTACGTCGCTGCAGACACCAACGGGAGTACTCGTAATCCGAGTTCCGGCCAGCAGTGCCTCATACACGGTCACAGGCCCTCCCTCCTGCAGGGAACTCACAATCAGGGCATCAGCTTGGAGCAGAGCTGCCGTCGGCGGGTACATCGCCGGAGCGAGTCGCACAATGTCCGCAACCCCACGCTTGCTGATCCGCGCTTGAATCTGCGGACCCGCGGGTCCTTCGCCAAGGATTGCAAGGTTGGCACCAGCCTCACGCATGATTGTGGCCTCGTCTGCGACCGCGTCGACAAGGGTCGGCAGATTCTTGAGATACGTCAGTCGATTGAGTGACAGCAGGCGGATGCGAGTCTTAGAAGGCCAAGGTGTCACCTGCTCGCCGGCAGGCTCCAACTCCGCCCCGAGCGGAAGTACCGCAATTTGGCGCGCACCCTTGCATTGACTTCCATGCGCCGCCGGTGTTGACGAGGCAATGTGCAGAACTGCTCTGCGATTGACGCTGCGCAATGCCATTGAAACTACTGGTTGCATCGCTCGCTTGGAACTGGAGACACTTGCATTGGCAACCACAATTACGGGTACTTCAGTAGACAGATTTGACGAGAGAATTCGAAAGCTCACTCGCGGAGTGTGACTGACAATGACATCCGGATTGAGGGCTCGAATCATTGAGATCAGCGAAGCTTGAGATTGATGAGCATTGCCGAGGGTGATCAAATCATCGGCCAATGCGCTGACCTCAGCATTGAAATGATCCAGACTCGGATCCACACAAATGACGGTCGTGCGCACATTCGGTGGCTGATGACGGAGTCGGCGCACTAGGGCACTCTCGGTGCCGCCCAGATTGAGGCCATGGATCACCTCGACGATGTGAACATCTGCTGGGTTCGATAACGCAGACGACTCTGTGATCGATGCGGGCAACCATCGACCTCGCCAGCGATCGAGGGTTGCCTCGGCCCATAGCGCGGCATCTGTCCTGTTCGAACTTGGGCCGACAAGTCCCTGCATCGGCATCCCAAATCCCATCTTGGGTCGATCTGCATCGAAGCCGGGAATCCACCGTCGTGCCAGAGCCTTCAGTACGGGTTTGCCCCCGTTGGCAAACAGCAGTTCATCGGTAAAGGTCAGCGCAAATGCACTTACCGCTTGGTCGAGCAGCGGTGAGCGCAACTCCAGACCGAAGGCCATCGTTGCGATATCGGCTTTGAAACAGATGTCTGAGGGCAGATAGGTGAGGAAGTCAGTTGTCCGCGGGCGCAGGCTTTGCGCAAGTCCAGGCTGTGAGTTCCACGCAGAAGCGAAGGCCTGCTCGGCCTGTGTCGAATGGCGAAGGGGATTCAGGGACATCGTTGCTAAGTAGCGATCCTGCAGAGTCGGGTATCGGCTGAGTGACGCGCGCAGTCGCGAAGCGCGGCGTTCACCGATGGCTCGTTGCAGTACAGGGTTCATTGCTCGCGCAACTTCAAATCCGCCTGGGATGCTTTGCATTCGCTGGAGTGAGGGCACGGCCCGGTAGCGCACATACCCCCCGAACAGTTCATCTCCGCCATCGCCACCGAGTGCAACGACGACCTGCTCGCGGGCCATTCGTGAAAGGAGGAGAGTCGGGACAAGACTTGAGTCAGCAAAGGGCTGATCAAGCACATCAGCCAGACCGCCAAGAATCTCCTCGGTGTGATCGGCCGCATTGAAGTTGCCGTGTCGGGTGCCAAGCGCGGTCGCCACCTGCTGTGCGTGTTGCGATTCGTCGTATGCCGGGTCGTCAAAGCCAATGGAAAAGGTGCGGACGGGATCAGATGAGACGCGCACAGCCGCGGCCGCGATCAGGCTGGAGTCGACTCCGCCAGATAGAAAGATGCCAAGGGGTCGTTCGCTCTGAAGTCGCTTGCGCACTGCCTCGAGCAGCAGCACTTCCAACTGGTCGACCGCGTCCTCAAGGGTGAGCGAGGTGTCGGGTTCAACAATCGGGCTCCACCAGCGAGTCACTGATTCGATCTGCCCGTCGAGATCGGCCCTGAGCACGCTCCCGGCGGGCAGTTGCAGGATGCCGTTGATTGCCGTGTATGGCGCTGGCACGTAACCCAGAGTGAGGTACGCGCCGATGCTCTCCTCGTTTGCGGATGGGGGGAGCAAGGGGCTGGCAAGTAGTGCGCGCATTTCAGATGCGAAGGTCATGCTTCCATTGAATTGTGAGTACAGCAATGGCTTCTTGCCCCACCGATCGCGAACAAGCGTGAGTCGATGTTGCGCGCGATCGACAATGGCGATGGCGAACATGCCATCAAGTTGAGCCATGAAATCTTCAGGATCATCCTCGTACAAATGCGCGATGACTTCGCCGTCAGCCATGCTGGCGAGTCGGTGACCGCGAACTTCCAAACGTGTGCGCAGCTCGGCGTGGTTGTAGATCTCGCCGTTGAATACAACGATGATCGAACCCGATTCATTCGTGTATGGCTGCTGCCCATGCGCAACATCGATGATTGACAGTCGCCGCATGCCCACTGACGCGTGATCTGAGTGCCAGTAGCCCTCATCATCTGGCCCCCGGTGAGTCATGGTCCTGGTCATCAGTTCAAGGGCAGCACGATCTCCGGCCCGAGCACCCACGATTCCCGCAATTCCACACATGGATTAGCTGGATCCGTTCATATCGAGAAGTGTCTCGTACAGTCGAGAGTGATCAGCGGCAAGCCTCTTGACTGTGTATTTGCCCTGGGCCAGTTCGAAGGCTGCGCTTCCCATCTGGTTGCGCGTAGGTCTGTCTTCAACAAGCTCTTGCATGGCATCGGCAATGGCCTGCGCTGTGCAAGCTGTCAGTAGCCCGGTTGTTTGGTCGACAACCACATCCTTGACTGAACCAACATTGGTCGCTACGACAGGAAGCCCAGCCATCGCGGCTTGAATCAGACTGATCGGGGTGCCTTCGTTGTCGCTGGTGAGCACCAGGATATCGGTGGCAGCCAGGATGGCCGGAATATCGGATCGCCAACCGAGCATGGTGATGGGCAGATCTCTCTTGACGATTGTGTCGGCAAGTGTGCTGGCAGTATCGCCATCTCCGGCGACCAGGAAGCGCATTGAGACCTGTGGAAGTCGACGCATGAGCAACTCGACCGCATCTGCGAACCGATCTGCGCGTTTGATCGTGGTCAGCCGCCCGATCAGTGAGATCACTGTTGCTTCTGGATCAATGTCAAGTGCTGCTCGCGCTTCGGCTTTGGGAGGTGGATCCGGAAATTCGAGCCCGGGCGGGATGATCTCGAACTGCTCGCGACGACCGATGCCAACTGCGAGCAGATCCTCGCGCACCTGTGGGCCAACGGCTACGAGTGTCGTGGTGCGCCTGGCCAGGAACGACTCGAGCGCAATGACGGCCTTGGTCTTGGCCGGACTGAAGTAGCCGTGAAGTAAGTGCCCATGGAATGTGTGGACAAGTAGTGCGTCTGTGTTGGCGAGCAGCGCCGCAGATCGTCCGATGGCCCCGGCCTTTGCGGTGTGCGTATGGATGATGTCTGGATGGAACTCTCGGATCGCGCGATGCAGTCGCCTCACCACGAGCAGATCCTCACCCGGGCGAACTGCGCGACCCAGCCCGTCGACTCGGTTCACGGGGACATCGGGTGCCTGGGTGAGGAGATAGTCGGCCTCGTCCGGTGCGCACCAACCGGTGTAGAGCCGTTGATCAAAGCGCTCGTGATCCAAATTTCGCATGAGACCGGCGACCTGGACTGCGGGTCCACCGACGTTCATGCGTGCAATCACCCGCATCACCTTGATGCGCCTAGGCATGGGTTCGGGCAATCTCATCCTGTGGTGTTGGAGGGCGATGGCGCTGACGAAGCAGTATCCAGCCCGCGGCAGCAATGGGAATCAGGAACACCGCTGCCTGACTTCGCTGCCGCACGGCGAAGCCGTAGTTGCCAAATGCGGCAGCAACAACGATCAGCACGCCAATTGACGGCAGCAGCAGGGCGATCACCTCGCGTCGCAAATTGCTCCGCCGCAATGCAACGACCGCCAGTATTATCAGCGCGAGGAAGGTGACGCCATCTACAGCCAGAGTCAAAGGCTGGGATCCAATCTGCCAGAGAAATGGCCCAAAGCTTGCACCGGGCAAGTCGTGCAACATGCTGAGAGCGGCCCCTTCGAAGGAATCCCAGCCCTCGGATGTAGCGCCAGTGCTTGTCGAAGCGCCTAGGGTGAGATTCTCGCGAAGGGTGCCAGCAGTCGTGAGATCAAATGCACTACCGCCGCGGATCAGTCCAAAGGGCAACGCAAGCATGGATGGCAAGAGAAAGACCAAGGCGCCGATAGTCCCGGTATTCCTACGCCACGGAACAAGAATGGTGGCAAGCGCGATGCCCGCGAGCGCCGCAATGCCGATGGTTGGGCGGATCCACATCATGCCGAAGGTGGCAGCAACGAGCAGCGCTCCGGCGGGCACAACGCGACCTAAGTGATACAAGCCAACGGCGAGCACCATGAGCGACAGCAGGAAGATTGACGGCCCCTCGCGCAGGATGCTGCTGGGCCAGATGACGAGTGCAGGCAGGAGCACAGAGAACCAGGCAGCCGTCTGAGCACTTGAGCCCCAGCCCATCATTCGTGAACTGCTGGCCATGATGGCTGGCACGATCGCCATCATCATCGCGATGACCAACAGTCCCGCTTCAGGCTGCTTGCCGAAGACCAGATAGATCGCGCCGAGGACGTAGATCCACCCCTCTTTTCCCTCGGCGAAGGGGACGGAAGGTCCGGTGCCCGCGAAGGCGTCGGCCATCCGGGAAGCCACGTCGTGGTAACTCGAAGCATCAGGCCCGATTGCGTCCAGCCCAAACTCATACATGATAAAAATGCTCAAGCCAGCGTGCCCGATGAAACTGATCACGCATGGGGCCAGAGTGTTGGTGAGAGTGCCCACGAACAGGCTGAGCGTGAGGCCAAGAGCCCCCAATACGAAAATAACCAGGAGGGCATTGATGGATGCGGAACCGATCATCGACTGCTCAAGGTGATGGCGAAGGCACCGACCCCAGTGAGGAGAAGCAGGATTTCGAGGGTGACAACGGAACTGCGCACGCTGAGGCCAGCCCCTTGCAGGCGATGGCTGAGGTGATCGCGCCCCGCGGTAAACGGGTTGATGCGGCGATGCAGTCTGGAGATCACCACGAAACTGGTATCCAGCAGTGGCAGCGAGGCGAGCAGAAGTGGGATGGCCAGGGTCCATGGCATGTGTGCATAGGACACCTTGAGTTGCATGGTGAGTGCGGCGAGCATGGCTCCGAGAAAATACGCGCCTGAGTCGCCCATGTAGACGCGAGCCGGATTCCAATTGAGCGCCAGGAAACCGGCTGCTGTGCCAGCGAGCGCAAGGCCCAGAGCAGCGATCAGATATTGGCCACCAAGGATCGCCACAGCGGAACTCGCCAGTGCTGAAACGAGCACTGTTGCGCCAGCCAAGCCGTCGGAATTGTCAAGCAGGTTGACCCCGTTGATGAGTGCCATCACCCACAACACGATTAGCGCAGAATCTATGAAGGTCGACCCGGTGATATTCACGGTGTCATGCAGCGCAAAGGCGATTGCCACGCCGACACATGCCTGAAGAAACAATCGAAGATTTGGGCTCAGCCCCCGTTTGTCATCGGCATATCCAATTGCGGCGGCGGCGATGGCGGGAAGCAGGAAACCAAGGGCTTCATCCAGGACATGCGACTCCTCACTGCGCGAGAGCAACCAAAGAGATGAGGCAGTAAAGGCGATAGCGATAGCCACCCCGCCAAGTTTGGGGATGGCATACGTCTGCAGCTTGCGACCGCCATCAGGCCTGTCCAGAACTTCAAAGCGATGTGCGACCGCGATGCTGAGCCAGACCAGAGTTGCGCTGAGTGCCAGAGCCCCAAGAAAAACCAGGGCCGCGCTGAAAACGGGGAGCGAGTTCATTACGCAGTCCGGGACCGCAAGTCTGTTGAGACATCCTTGATGATCTGCTCAAGAGTGAGTTGGGGTTCCCAACCCAGCAGCTCGAAGATACGCGAGAGATCGGGGCGACGACGCTGCATGTCCTCAAAGCCGGCCCCATAGGCCTGCTCATAGGGCACCAGGGTGATCTCGCTGTCGGATCCGAGTTGCTCGCGAATGGCTCGAGCCAGATTCATCATGGAAATTTCTTTGGCATTCCCTACGTTGAAGACGCGCCCCTCAGCCTCTCGGTTTTCCATGAGTCCGATCAGCGCTGTCACTGAGTCTCCAACGTGGCAGAAGCAGCGCGTTTGGGTGCCATCACCGAACACTGTGATGGGCGCATTGCGCAAGGCTTGATCCACGAGACGCGGAACCACCATGCCGTATTGGCCCACCTGGCGTGGGCCAACGGTGTTGAACAGGCGAGCGATGACTGTGGGCAGACCCTTCTCGCTCCAGTAGCCGTATGCGAGGACCTCTTCAATGGATTTCGCTGCGCTGTAGGACCAGCGGGATTTCAGCGGCGAGCCGAGTATCCGGTCGTCCTCTTCATTGAGGGCATCAGAGGTGTTCTTGCCATAGATCTCGCTGGTGGAGGTGACGAGCACCTTGCGGCCGTATTTGTGGCATTTCTCAAGAACGATGTCACTGCCCCGCACATTTGTCGCCAGACTCTCCAGGGGCCGCTGAACAATCAGGTTGACTCCAACTGCGGCTGCCAGGTGGAACACGCGCTCGACGTTTGCCATCGCAGCATCAACAACATCGGCTTTCAAAATCGAGCCCAAGATGAACTCGACCTGTGGATTGTCAGCGTGCTGGCGGATGTTCTCGTGGCGACCCGTTGAGAGATCGTCGAGGATCACAACTGAATCCCCTTGTTCGACCAGACGGTCAACAAGATGGGATCCGATGAACCCGGCCCCACCAGTGACAAGCGTCCGCACTACTGCTCCTAACTCTTCACTGTGTGGATCTACCGACCAGCGCCAAGCGTCTTGGGCGCTTCGCGTAACTCTACGTCAATGGCGGGGATTTGGAGATTCATGAGCCACGACTCTCGGAATGACGGGGGAACGGCATGATGGTGTGTTGTGAGAATTCTGGTGACTGGAGGAGCCGGTTTTATCGGCTCCAACTTGGTGCGGGCCCTGGTGGGTCTTCACCACAAGGTTGTGGTGCTCGATGATCTCTCAACTGGGCTTGAATCCAATCTGGACGGTACAGGCGCTGAACTCGTCCTCGGCTCTATCGCGGATCCGCTGGCGGTGGATTCAGCAGTCCGAGGAGCCGATGCGATTGTGCACCTAGCGGCGCGCGGTTCGGTTCCTCGTTCGATCCAAGAGCCCGAAGCCACGCATCTGGTCAACGCAACAGGCACGCTGAATGTGTTGGCAGCTGCCCGAACGACAGGCGCGCACGTCATCTTCTCCTCTTCCTCCTCGGTGTATGGCGCTAACACAGTGCTGCCGAAACGGGAGGAGATGTGGATGCAGCCGATCTCGCCATACGCCGCCAGCAAGATGGCCGCAGAGTCATATGCCCTTGCCTACCGCGAGGTGTACGACATGGATGTGCTCGTGTTGCGCTTCTTCAATGTGTACGGCCCGTGGCAGCGTCCCGATCACGATTACGCAGCGGTGATTCCCAGATTTGCGTGGAACGGGCTGCATGGGCTGCCAATCGAGATTCACGGAGACGGCAATCAGACTCGTGATTTCACACATGTGGATTCGGTCGTTGCGGTCATCATCGATGCTCTTGATCGCCGCTTTGGATGGCAGACGCCAGTCAATCTGGCCTTTGGTCAGAGCATTTCTGTCAACGATGTCATCGCAGAGCTCAATCGCCAGCTCGGAATAGTGATGGAGGTCGTCTCGCTTGCAGCGCGAGCAGGCGACGTGCGCAATTCGATGAATGATCCGGCCTTGCTGACCGAGCTCTTCCCGCAGGCCCGCGCAATTGCGTTCTCTGAGGGCATTGCGTCAGTGCTTGATTGGCTGCGGTAGCCCACCGCGATTCACTCGGTCGGTGCGCGAAAGCCGACTGCACACCAGTACGGCATATGTTCTGCGAAGGTGATGTCAGTGAGGCCGGCGGCGAGCAACATCGTCTCAATTTCGGCTCGACTGAACCGTTGTTCGAGTCGGGTGCCAAATCGATCGCGGGCATCAGTTCGCATCACGTAGTAGGACATGTGCTGATAGGTGGACAAGGGCCAGCCCTCCGTATGCGCGCCGAGTCGGGAGCCGAGGGCTCCTGCTCTTGCCATGGGCCAGTAGACCGTCGATGCGATGACTTCGCAGGTGGTGTTGCGCACGGCTGCTGGCGAGTGACTGATCGTCTGGCGTAAGACATTCGATATGCGCCACAGGGCTCTGAACCAGCGCGGCCGATTCTCAAATGAGTAGTAGAGATACACCAGTAGCGGAGCTCCGGGCTTGAGCGTCTCAGCGCAGCTGCGGATCGCGGCTTGGGTGTCCGGGACGTGATGCAGTACGCCAAGGCTGTAAGCGAAGTCCATTGAACCTGCCGCCACCGGCAGCGAATCCACGCTGGCAACCACGACGGTGCAGTTATGGAGGTGCGCGAGGTTCTGCTCGGCCACTTTGGCCGCCTCAGGGCTGGCATCGATACAGATCAGTGAGCCGACTCTGGGAGCGACCATTGCAGCCCAGCGCCCGCTGCCGCAGCCAATGTCCAATCCAGCAGAAGCACTGGGCAGGCGATCCCATGGAAAGATGCCGAAGTACTTGGCGAAGGCCTGTTCGCGATCTGCTTGGCTCAGGTCCGACTGATCAAATCGCGACCACTCGTCGCCAAAAGCAGCAACCACTTCATCGTCACGATTCACGCGTGCACCTGTTCCGTGGGCTCAATCGAATGGAAAATCTAGCATCAGTTCGCGAGTGGCTCCGATGCGGCGAGCGCAGGCATTGACGCCGATGTAAGACTTCCTTGGTGCAGATGCGAAGTGAGAAGTCTCGCAAGGGATTGCGAAGTCCCGCTGCATTCGCATCGGCGCTTGCAGTCGTTGCACTGCTCATCGGGATTGGCGTCGCGCTGGCTATCTCCTGGCGCGGCACCTACCAGCAGGCGTTGACGACCAAATCAACGCTGACCCAGTTGCGCAATGTCGTACAAGCGCGCGATTGGGTCAAGGTTGATCCACTGCTTGTGCAAGCTCGGCAGGAGTCGCAAGCGCTCGATGCATCCACGCACTCACTGTCATGGCGATTGCTCAGCATGATCCCAGTGGTCGGCAGTTCTGCCGGTGCAGTCGGCGATTTGGCCACTTCTGTTGAAGAAATCCTCATAGCTGCCCAGCCACTTGTGCCCTATGCGCAGCAGGTGGTGCATTGGCAGCTGCAAGGAAATGACGGTTCATTCGATCTTTCATCACTTGCCAAGGCGGCGCCTGAGATTCGAGAGCTCGGAAGAGTGCTGGCAGTGTCCGGAGCACGATTGCAGGAAGTTAACCTCAGTCACGCCCCGCAGAGTCTGGTCACGGCTGTGAATGAGGTGCGCGATCTTGCTGTGAATTCGGCAGACGCAGTGACCGCGGCGGCAGACCTCGCCACGTGGGGTCCCTCGCTCGTGGGCGCGGATGGCGCTCGAACTTGGTTGGTGATGCTTCAGAATCCCGCAGAAGCCCGCGGTTCTGGTGGCTTTCCCGGCGGCTATCTGACCGTCACTGCGAAGGATGGCCGACTCAACGTGCGCTCTGTTGGCACGAGTAATGACCTTTCAAAACACGCCATCCCCGATGGAAGTGCGCCCGCTGACTCCAAAAGCCTGTGGGGCAAGAGGTTGAAGGCCTGGAACAGCTTCAATCAATCACCGCACTTTCCGATGGTTGCCAAATTGGCTGCCGCCGGGATGGCTGCTCGCGGTGAGCCGGTAGGCGGAGTCGTCGCGGTTGATCCGCGAATGGTTGCGGCCTTGCTGAAGGTGATCGGTCCTATCGCAGCTAGTGGGCAGACCGTCACCGCCGAGAACGCCGAGAAGTTCTTCATGGTTGACGTCTATGCAAAATACCGCGATGAGCGAGTTCGTGACGACGTGACGATGGCTGTAGTGCAGGCAATTCTTGCAAAGTTCCTCTCGGTTCCGCTGGATCCAAGTGCCTTGGTCAATGCGCTGCGTGAGCCGATCGCGCAGGGACATATGCGCGCCTGGAGCGACCGGCCGAAAGAGGAGTCCTGGCTGGCACAGACTGCGGTGGGGGGAGTGGTGCTGGACACTGCAGGTCCGGTCATTGCTGTGGTGTCCAATAACTCTGCAGGCAGCAAGATGGACGCATTTGTGAGCACTGCGATTGACTACCGAGTCGGCAGTTGTTCAGATGCAACTCGGCAGTCCACAATTGCGATCACCCTCACCAACAATGCGCCGAAGGGCCTGCCGCGAGGGCTCGGCACCTATGACAGATATGACGATTACAGCGCGCCGGCGAATTCCACGAGCACCGTTCTCGCGGTCTACCCGCCAGTCAACTCGAACTTCAATTCGGCGACCATCGACGGAAAGAACGCGCCGATGTATCTGGGTCATGAGCGCAACCGGCAGGTCTGGTACATCTACCTGCCAATCAATCAGGGTCAGAAACGCGTCTTGGATGTGAGCTTCGGCCAGCCACGTGTGCTGGGTGTGGCTGCGCGAGTCATCACGCAGTCGATGGCTATCGATCCCGAGATCTCGATCGCGGACGAGGCAGCCTGTTCTTGAGGCAGGTTCTTGGCTTATTCAGGGTTCTTGATAGGACCTCGACGGATCCTGGCTCGTGCATGACCGGCTATGGAGCGCGTGAGTTCGCTCAGAGTCAAAGGGCCGGAATCGTGCGGCAGCGACTCTGGCCGGGCGAGAGCGTAGGAGACCAAGAGTCGTGCGAACTCAACAGGGATCCTGCCGTAGCGATAGTTCTCGTACCCCCATTGGATTTGCTCGATGCTGGAGGTAGCGGGTCGCCCTGAGAGCGGGTAGAGGCGATTGCGATCCCACTGCCTGCGCTGGGCCTGAATGTTATGGATCTGAAGTCCGGTTGACTCAAACTGTTGTGCCGAAGGACCGCCGAGTAGGCGGAAGGCCAAGCTGGAAGAGGCGCGGGTCACCGCCAGATCGCGCTTGGTGCCGACGACGGGATTGACTTGCCCGCGCAGCAGCCGAGACACATCAATGACTTGGCGCAAGGAACGGTAGCGATCGTGATGGAGGTGGTAGCAGGCCGCCATCAGGGAATCGTGACGACTCAACGTGAGCACCCGGTCTCCGGCTATCTCCATCTCTTCTGAGCGATGGAGGAGTGCAGTGGTGCCTGGAAGCAGTGAGCGCTCCTTGGCGAGATGCCAGTGGATGTCGAGCTGTGCTCGCGGTCCGTTGAGCGTGATCGCTCTTATGCTCCACCTGATCCAGGGCCACCAATCGTGCAATTGTTGCTGGGTGAAGCCGTCCAGCTGCCACCCATCAGCGATGAGCAAGTCGGCGGCTGCGAGCAGGTCGGCTTCCTCGAGCAGGAAATCCATGTCCCCGGCACCTCGAGCGGTGAGGCTCGCCGTGGTCAACTGGCTCAGGGCCACCCCTTTGAAGGTGCAGCTGCGGATTCCGGCATGGTCAAATGCGGCCCAGATGCGTGTGAGTTCGGTGGCAAGCGTGAGGGCTTGGAGCGATGACTCGATGCTGAGTTCCTGGAGCTCATCGACGACTCTGGAGGGAATACCTACTGCAGTGCCCTGATTGGACAGAAGCTGCTCCACGCGGTGCTCACGTGCTGCGCGCAGGAATTCACCCTCATCCAGCAAGGAAAGGTCGACCCGAGCCGAGGCACTCTGCTGCCCGTTTTGGGCCGTTTCCGCATCTAAGGCGTGGTGGACAATCTTCACGAGTAAATCCACTTGAGCCGAGGCGAGTCCTGCGTGGGCACCTCTCATGACAGGAGCCTAGGACGCGTCGCAGACATGCGCCCCTTGGATTTGAGCGGCATGCGGGTAGATTGTGATCATGGGGGGCAAGAACCACCATTCATTTGGCGTATTGGGAGTGGTCTCATACGTCCTGTCACCGCACGCTCAATTCGAGCGAGTTGGCCGCGAATGGCTGGTGCTCGGTCCTGATCAGGAGTCAGTCTTCCGATTGAGCGGCGATAGCGCTCGGGTCATCGATCTGCTGAATGACGGGCAACATCGGCTGCCGGACGAACTCATTCCGGTCGCCGAAACCCTCTTGGATCGTGGCGTCGTGATCGGCTCAGGTCCGTGGTCACATGGTTTCTACACACGCCGAAGGGCGCTGGCCCTGGGCATCGGTGGGGCCGCCGGGCTGGCGGTGCTCGCCCTGCCGACCGCGGCGGCGGCCGCATCAACGAACTGGGCGACGACCGGCAATGGCACTGGTGGCACGTGGACCACCGGCACAGTCACGGTGTCGGGCACGGTGCTGCCGAGTTGGAGGTTGACCGGCACCACCGGCGGTAACTCAACCTTCCAGGTCCTCCGCGCGCACAGCGTGAAGATCCTGCTGGTGGGTGGCGGTGGCGGTGGCGGATGCGGGGTCACTACTGCCGGTGATGGTGGCGGTGGCGGTGGCGGTGGCGCCTACGTCTCAGCAACAGTTGCCATTCCCAATGGCGAGACCATCACCATCGGCTTGGGTGCAGGTGGAAACGGTGGCACTATCGCGGGGCCAACAGCGGCAACCCAGGGTGGCAATTCCACGGCCACGAGCTCAACTCTGGGAACCATCACCGGCTACGGCGGCGCACCAGGCAAGGGTGGCGGCACCGAATCCGTCGGCACGTATGGTTCGGGCGGCGGCGGCGGGTATGTGAGTTCCGTGGCTGAGGCAGCGGACGCCGCGGGAACCGACGGATTAGGGGGAGGCGCGGGCATTCCGAGCGGCAACGGAAATCAGTTCGGCGGTGGCGGTGGCGGTGGCCAGTCAACAGTTGGTGGAAATGCGGTTTCCGGCACAGGGAATTCAACCACTGGTGGCACTGGTGGGACTGGATATGACGCGATAACCGAGTTTGGCTCAACTCTGGGCTCTGTCGTCGGGTCAGGCGGTGGCGGTGGTGGCAGTGCGACCGGCGGCACCGCTGGCGCGGGTGCCGGAGCTGGATCGACCTTGAATACCGCTGGATTAAATGCAATTGTCAATCGAGCAGGCGGTGGTGGTGGCGCCCAAACGGCTTCCGGTGGTACCGGTGCTCGTGGAGTATTCATGCTTCGTCAGGCCTGAACTCGCGCTCGGGGCTCTTGCCTTGCCTGGGTGATATCTTTTCATCATGAGTCCGTTGGGAGCGATACGTGGTGACTGCACGTGATTCAGTCACCTATTCGCTCTCACCGTATTCATCTCTTGAGCGCGTAGGCCGCGATTTGTTGGCTCTGGGCCCCGGTCAGGTTCCAGTTTTCCGCCTGAGCGGTGACAGTGCGCACATCGTCGAACTTCTACAAGATGGTCATTTCATCGTTCCTGATGAACTCATCCCCATTGCAGCCACTGGGTACAACGCGGTCACTGAGTGTGGGGCGACAATTGGGATCGTGGTGGGCTCTAGTGGTGGTGGCGGAAGCTCACTGGCGGGCCGCCGGTACCAATGCCCGTCAGGGAGGCAAGACTACGATGGCCGTATTGTCCGGCATGGCGAATCGCACCGCCGGCGGCGGCGGCGCAAACGGCGACAGGCGGCGCCGGTGCGCGCGGTATCTTCTACATTCGGCAGGCGTGACAAGGTGATTGAGACTTGGAGAGTTCCATGGTGACGCCTGTGCAGGACAGGCCAAGCGTTTTTGACATCCGCTATCTCGTAGCGGTGTTTCTGCGCGGTTGGAAGATCATTGCGCTCTGCGCTGTTGTAGCGGTAGTGCTTGGCTACGCTTGGAGTTCACGACAGACTCCGCAGTATCAGGCTTCGGCTGTAGTCTCGCTGAACCCAATCGTCGCGGTGGTCAATTCCAGTGGCAGTGTCTCAAGCGCTGAGGTGCAAACGCAGATCCAGATTCTTGCTTCCTCGGCTACCGCTGAGTTAGTCACGAAGAAGCTCGGCCAGCCTGTCGAGGCGAACATCGCGCTTTTGTCCCCCCAAACCTCGAATATTCTGATCACCGGCTATTCGACTTCGCCTGAAATCGCATCCGAGACGGCAAATGCTTATGCCGAGGTATTCGGCGAACTTGTGAAAACCTCAGATCTCGAACTGAACGCCAGCGCCCGCACAGTCCTGCTCGCTCGTCTGACCGACGTTGAAGGGCGGCTCCGCGCCAAGGGCGAGAATCCACGGGCCGCAAGCACCTCAACGCTCCCAGATGTCCAGGACATGCGCAGTCAGCAGCGCACCTATCAGCAGCAGTTGTCCAGTCTTGGTGACAGTGCGAGATTCATTGAGCAAGGCCGGGTGGAGGTATTGGATCCGGCGGTCACCCCGACATCGCCATTCGCGCCGAATAATCGACGCACAGTTCTGCTTTCGCTCCTCATGGGTGTTCTGCTCGGTGTTGGCATCGTCTTCGGCCGCGAGCATTTCAACGATGTGGTCAAGGGCGTGGCTGAATTTGAGGCGACCACAGGTGGGCTGCCGATCCTCGGCTTCGTTCCTCTTGATCGTGACTGGGGGCTGGTATCTGAAACGCACTTGGCGGTCCTTGAAGCACCGACATCCGGCATCGCCGAGTCCTATCGTGGTCTGCGAACTGCGCTGCAGTACATCCGAGTCGATACGCCGGTTCATGTGATGCAGGTGACCAGCCCATTGCCCCAGGATGGAAAGACGACAACCGTCGCGAATCTGGCCGTGGCCCTGGCACTTACTGGTCGCAGTGTTCTGCTGATCGATCTGGATCTGCGCAGACCCCGCCTTCATACCTTCTTTGGTCTCAGCAATGACACTGGCTTCACGACCTACCTTGCCGATTTGGGCACACGCGAACAGGCAATCGTGGCGATCGACAGGGTAGAAGGGCTGTGTGTTCTGCCATCGGGCCCAATACCGTCGGACCCTTCCGAACTCCTAGAAAGCGGCAAGACGCGAGAACTGCTCACCGAACTTGGCACCCAGTTCGATCTCATCCTGGTCGATAGTCCGCCGATTCTTGGTCTGAGTGACGCTCTGGTCATCTCGACCATGGTTGATACGTCAGTGCTGGTCGCACGTTCGGGAATGGTGACCAAGCGTGATCTTCGAGCTGCAGTTGAACAGATGCGCAAGGTGAATGCTCCGCTTGTCGGGGCGGTGGTGAACAGCGTGGATACCTCCAAGCGAGATGCATACAGCTACTACGGCTATGGCTACGGCACGTATTACGGCAAGGCCTACGGCTACAACCGATCCAACTCTGAGTAAGTCTGCAGATGGATGCACTTGTGTGGGGGCAGGCCCAAGATGGGGTGCTGGCTCGCATTGAAATCTTCAACGGCGGTGCTGACTCCTTGGAATCGATCTGGCCGCTGATCGGCTTGCAGCGAGCGGCCTCGGTGGACGAGTCAGCAGATGTGCCAGAAGCCGAATTCCATTGGGCTGTTGACGCGAGCGAGCCGGTATCAATGTCGATGCTGGAATCTGAATTCGCGCTCTTCGCAGCCGAGCATCTGAGCAGTGGCGTTGCGATTCATGCTGCGTTGCTGGAGCATCTCGGGCGGGTGCTGCTACTGCCAGGCCCGTCGTTCATTGGCAAGTCCAGCCTGGCTGCGGCAGCTGACGCCGCTGGCTGGAATGTGTTGAGCGATGAGTACGCCGTTGTTGATCCGCTGTCATATCTGGTCTATGGCTGGCCACGCCACATCAAGTTACGCGAAGGTCAAGGTTGGATTCGTGGCGCGTCGGCTCGCGCGCACGAGCCGCACGGAGTTGATCTCATTGCTTTTCTTAATTTTTCATCAGACGATCTGATTGCTGGAGCAACTGCATTAACCGTTCGCCACTTTGAACCTGGTGAGGCGGCGATGGAACTGCTCGCCAATACCGTTTGCGCTCAGCGAAGGCCGAAGGATTCATTCATCGTTGCTTCGGCACTTGCCCGCACGACTCCAGCAATCAGTGGAGTGCGTGGCGAAGCTGACAGAGCAATCCAGAGTCTGGCCCAGTTGTTGGCTGCGGCTATTGGGTTGACCTAGCTCACCCAACTGGCTCCGCCGCGCATCTGCTTTGCCCAGCGCACCCGTTCGCCGAGTTCGTGTGCAGCGCGCAGTGGCCAATGCGGATCGCGCAACATCTGGCGCGCTAAGAACACCACGTCTGCCTTGCCTGATGCGAGGATGAGTTCGGCTTGTTCGGCCTCGGTGATGCGCCCAACTGCACCCGTAAGGATTCCGGTGTGCGCACGAATCTGTTCGGCGAGATCGATCTGGTAGTTCACCTCATTTGGAATCTCAGCGGCTGCAGCGCTGCCGCCTGACGAGGTGTCAATGAGATCGATGCCAAGTTGATCAAGCTCTTTCACGAACATGACGCTCTGCTCGACATCCCAGCCGCCTTCGACCCAGTCGGTTGCAGAGATGCGCACGAATACTGGCTTGTCTTCAGGGAAGGCCGCGCGCACAGCAGCCGCTACTGCGATCGGAAAGCGCATCCGATTCTCAAGTGAACCGCCGTACTCATCAGTTCTTTCGTTGCTCAAGGGTGAGAGGAACTGGTGCAGGAGGTAGCCGTGCGCGGCGTGAATCTCCACAACATCAAAGCCCGCTTCGTGGGCGCGGACGGCCGCCTCAGCAAAAGCCTTGGTGGTCGCATGGATTTCGTCGACTGTCATTTCATGCGGAGTCTGATACCCCTCAAAGGCAAGTGCCGAAGGAGCAGGTGCACTCCATCCACCGTCTTCGATGGAGACATGCTTGCCCCCATTCCAGGAAGCAGCCATTGAGCCCTTGCGGCCGGCATGTGCCAGTTGAATTCCAGCCTTGACACTCTGAGTGTGAATGAAATCCACGACTCGGGCCCAGGCCGTCACCTGCTCCTGATTCCAGATGCCGGGACAGTCGGGACTGATTCGCGCCTGCGGCAGAACTCCTGTTGCTTCGGCCATCACCAGGCCGGCCTTACCCGTTGCGTATGCGCCGAGGGTGACCAAGTGCCAGTCGCCAACGATCCCGTCTACTGCCGAGTACTGGCACATAGGGGACAGCCAAGCGCGGTTGGGGAATTCGACCCCGCGAATGGTCAAGGGCGAGAAGAGCAGGGTCATGAAGGCCTCACAGAATTCGGGACAAGTCGTTGAAGAGTCAACAGTAGTTCGACTCGCATTAGGCTGATTGCGATGTCCGCCAACAGCGAAGAGCCGCTCGCTTCCGTGCACCCGATATCTGCACGCCGTCGGCGTCGACTCAACTTGCCGCAATGGCCAATCAGCATCGTGCTGGTTGGCGTTGCCCTGTCCTTGATTGTCGTCGCCTTCGTGTCATTTCGGCGGGGTTCAATCATGCTTTCGGCATTCGTGACCCTTGCGCTCTTCTTGCGCTTGATCCTTCCTGACTCCGAAGCCGGATGGTTAGTGGTGCGAAGCAAGAAAATCGACGTCGCGACATTGGCGGTGCTCGCGGTCGGGTTGACGGTGATGTCCTTCTGGGTGCCGAATCCCTCGTGATTGAGGTCCTGTGCCTGAACGCTGCCCCCTTTGCGATAGTTCAGTTGTGAGCACAGACCCAGGTCCCCGCCTGCGAGCCGTCCTGGGTCAGATTCCGAGTTACAAAGCAGGGCAGCCAGCTCCCGTCCATCAAGGAGTCACCTCGCACAAGCTTTCAAGCAACGAGAACCCCTTTCCGCCGCTGACCGCTGTGTTGGCGGCGGCTCGCGAAGCTGCTGGGTCGATGCAGTCGTATCCAGATTTCGCATCGTCGGAGTTGATTGCTGCGTTGTCCGTCCGATTTGAAGTGCCGCAATCACATTTGGCAGTAGCCACTGGCAGCGTTGCGCTGACCCAGCAACTCGTGAACATCACGAGCGAACCCGGCGACAGTGTTGTGTTCGCATGGCGCTCCTTTGAGTCGTATCCCATCGTGACGATGATCGGGGGAGCGTCACCAGTGCAAGTCCCGCTAGACAGCAACGATCGTCATGACTTGAACGCAATGCTTGCTGCGGTTGACGGCAGCACTCGATTGATCTTTGTGTGCAACCCAAACAACCCCACAGGTACAGCAGTTGGTCGCGACGAACTCGAGAAATTCGTGAACGCGGTTCCGTCTGATGTCTTAATCGTCATTGATGAGGCGTACCGCGAGTTCGTGAATCCGGGCCGCATTCCCGACGGGATAGATCTATATCGCGATCGCTCGAATGTCGCAGTACTTCGAACTTTTTCCAAGGCATACGGGCTCGCTGGTCTGCGTGTTGGATTCTGTATTGCGCATGAGCCAGTGGCGGAGGCCTTGCGCAAGGTCCAAATTCCATTTGGAGTGTCTTCGGTTGCGCAAGCCGCTGCGATAGCGGCGCTCGGTGCTGAGGACGAAGCACTGGAACGAGTGCACTTGCTAGTAGTGGAGCGTGAGCGCATTGAAATCGGTTTGCGAAGTGCGGGATTTTCGCCCTCTGAATCCGAAGCGAACTTCATCTGGCTTCGACTCGGCGAGCAGACTTCCGACTTCGCCCAGGCCTGTGAATCGGTCGGCCTGGCCGTGCGGCCATTCGCCGGAGAGGGTGTTCGGGTCAGCGTTGGGCTGCCCGAAGCCAATGCTCGCTTCATCGAAACTGCCCTGCAGTGGCGGCGATCTCGCCCATAGTGGACTGCCGTAGTGCACAAGTGAGGCTTGCATCACATGGCCCCAATCTCAAGGGGTAGCACCCCAATTGCTGGAGTACCTTGAGCCTTTGATTTGAACCCCGATTCCCTTGGAAGGCAGTTCATGGCTCGCAGTGGCAAGGTCGCCGTCATCGGTGCAGGTTTCTATGGTTCAACTACAGCAATGCGTCTGGCGGAGTACGACATCTTCGAGACCGTGGTGCTGACGGATGTGGTCGATGGCAAGGCAGAAGGCTTGGCCCTTGACTTGAACCAGTCTCGCTGGATTGAGGGATTTGAGACCAAGGTTGTCGGACAAACCACTGGTCCCAATGGCGAGGGATACGAAGCCATTGCTGGCTCTGACATCGTTGTCATCACTGCAGGCCTGCCTCGCAAGCCTGGCATGAGCCGGATGGATCTCATTGAGACCAATGCTCGCATCATGCGTCAGGTCGCCGAGAACATTGCCAAGCATGCGCCCGAGACGGTCGTCATCAACGTTGCCAACCCACTGGATGAGATGACCGCGCTCGCGCAGATCGTCACTGGCTTTCCATACGCCCGAGTCATCGGTCAAGCTGGCATGCTCGACACTGCCCGCTTCACTCACTTCGTTGCAGAAGAACTCAATGTCTCCGTCGCCACGGTGACCACCCTCACTCTGGGTTCGCATGGCGACACGATGGTTCCCGTCGCCTCTGCCTGCACTGTTGATGGCAAGCCACTTTCGGACCTGCTTTCCGCAGAGAAGATCGAAGAGCTCGTTGTGCGGACCCGCAACGGTGGAGCCGAGATCGTGGCACTGCTCAAGACTGGTTCGGCCTTCTACGCACCATCAGCTGCGGCGGCTCGCATGGCCAAGGCGGTCCATGAGGATTCCGGCGACGTCATGCCCGTGTGCGCGTGGGTCGATGGCGAATATGGCCTTCATGGCGCCTACCTCGGCGTTGAGGCGCAACTCGGCGCTGGTGGCATCCGCAAGATCGTGGAAACTCCGTTGACGGACGCTGAGCAGGCGCTGCTCGTTGAGGCATATGAGGCAGTGAAAACCAAGCAAGCCGACGTCAAGGATCTCTAGACTGCTAGATCGCCGACCGGCTGCGATCCAGCTGGTCAGTAGTTCGTACAGCACCTACCCACAAGGAGCAAGCGTTGAGCAAGATCAAGGTAGCCAACCCTGTCGTTGAACTTGACGGCGACGAAATGACCCGCATCATCTGGAAGTTCATCAAGGATGAGTTGATCCTGAAGTACCTGGATGTCGACCTCAAGTACTACGACCTCGGCATTGAGTACCGCGATGCAACAGATGATCAGGTCACCGTCGACTCGGCCAACGCGATTCTGAAGTACGGCGTCGGCGTGAAGTGCGCAACCATCACGCCCGATGAGGCCCGTGTTGACGAGTTCGGCCTGAAGAAGATGTGGAAGTCGCCCAACGGCACGATCCGCAACATCCTGGGTGGCGTCATCTTCCGCGAGCCGATCATCATCTCGAACATTCCGCGTCTTGTTCCTGGTTGGACCAAGCCGATCGTGGTGGGACGTCACGCATTCGGTGACCAGTACAAGGCAACCGACTTCAAGGTGCCTTCAGCTGGTTCGCTCACCATGACCTTCACGCCGACTGATGGCTCAGCTCCCATGGAGTTCGATGTATTCGACTTCCCCGGTGCAGGTGTCGCGATGGGCATGTACAACCTCGATGAGTCGATTCGCGATTTCGCTCGCGCGTCAATGCGTTATGGGCTCAATCGCAACTACCCGGTCTACCTGTCGACCAAGAACACGATCCTGAAGGCCTATGACGGCCAGTTCAAGGACATCTTCGCCGACGTGTACGAGATGGAATTCAAGTCAGAGTTCGAGGCTGCCGGCATTGAGTACGAGCACCGCCTTATCGACGACATGGTTGCCGCCGCAATGAAGTGGGAAGGCGGTTACGTCTGGGCTTGCAAGAACTACGACGGAGACGTGCAGTCCGACACCATCGCGCAGGGCTTCGGATCACTTGGGCTCATGACCAGCGTGCTCATGAGTCCAGACGGCAAGACTGTTGAAGCTGAAGCAGCACACGGAACAGTGACGCGTCACTACCGTCAGCATCAGCAGGGCAATCCAACCTCGACCAACCCGATCGCTTCGATCTTCGCGTGGACCCGCGGACTCGAGCATCGCGGAATGCTCGACGGCACGCCTGAGGTGAGCGCCTTCGCTCAGACCCTTGAGCGGGTCTGCATCGAAACTGTCGAAGAAGGCAAGATGACCAAGGATCTCTCCTTGCTCATCAGTCCTGAGCAGCCATGGCAGACCACGCAAGAATTCCTGGGTTCGATCGATGAGAACCTGCAGAAGGCGATGCGCTGAACAGGATGAAAATCACGCAAAGGAGGGGTAGCCGATGACGGTTGCTCCTCCTTCGCAGTCAGAAGCCTTCGACCACGGGCTGTCCACTCGCGGCTTGTGGATTCTGATGGGCACGATCGCGGGCATGACGGCCTTCGCGCCCTTCGCCACTGACGTCTATCTGCCGGCCTTCCCGAATCTGACCGACGATCTGCATGCCACCGACAGCGCCGCGCAACTGACTCTCACTGCCACCTTCCTTGGCATCATGATCGGTCAGTTGGTCTTCGGGCCGATGTCGGATTCCATTGGTCGTCGGCGACTGGTCATCACCATGACTCTGGCGACGATCGCGTCGACCATCGCCTGCACTCTGGCCCCCACCATCGAGTTCCTCACCTTCGCGCGCCTGGCCCTTGGCGTCACCGGTGGAGCCGGCATTGTCATCGGTCGGGCGATCGCAGCGGACATCTCCAAAGGGCCAGAGGCAGCACGCTTCTTCTCACTTCTGATGAGCATCACCATGCTGGCACCGTTGATCGGGCCGGTCGTGGGTGGCGCACTGCTGACCTGGACGCAGACTTGGCGCGCGGCCTTCATCTTCCTCACCGGATTCGTCGTGCTGCTGGCCTTGGCGATCATCTTCTTCGTGCCTGAGACCCTGCCACCTGATCGACGCCATTCCGGCGGCTTGCGGGAACTTGGCAGGGGCGCCGGGCTGATGTTCCGCGACCGCGTTTTCATGGGCTACGCGATCACTCAGGTCTTCGCCTTCGCCACCCTGTTCGCCTATCTGGCCAGTTCCTCATTCGTGTTCCAGGAGACCTTCGGGCTCAGCCCCTCTGCCTACAGCTTCGCCTTCTCCGGGATCGTCCTTTCGATCCTCTTTGTCGGAATGCTCAATCGACGACTGCTGCTGAACTTCGCAGTGCGCCGGTTGCTCGTGGTGTCCCTTGCAATCGCCACTATCGCTGCCTTTGTCCTGATTCCGATCATGGCGGTGTCCAGCCCGTCGATGTGGCTGATGATCTTCGTGCTCCTTTTCGTGATGGGCACGCGCGCGTCAATCGGTGCCAATGCCATGGCGCTTGCCCTTGAGCGCAGTGCCTTTGTCGGCACCGCATCTGCGATTATCGGAGCGATGACCTTCGCCGGAGCCCTGGTAGCCACCCCCTTGCTTGCCATCCTGCCTTTCAACACCGGCCTCACGATGGCAGTCGTCATGGCCATCTGCTCGGTTTTGTCGCTTTTGTGCACCATACTGTTGGCGAGAGAGTCGGTCAGTTCGGTCCCAGCCACCAGTTGACAGGCTGACGAGATTCATCGAAAGTTCGATTAGCGGCGGGTGGACTGCGCCACACCCCGTGGCTTACACTAGTGAATCTATTTCACCTACAGATTCAGGGAGCACGCCCATGGACCAGAGGCGAGGGAGTCAATCGTGGCAGGACTAGTTTCGCCTTTGCGGCCGCAGAATCTGCCGCGGCTGCTCATGAGCATGCTCATTGCTCTGGCGATGAGTGTGGGAGTGCTGCTGTTCGTCAATGGCACTTCGCAGGCTGCAGCTGACGACGCTCCCGTCATTTCAAGCGTGACCGCTTCGGGCACTAATCTGACGGTTGATTTCTCGCGCCCAGCCGATTCGCTGCTTGATGTTCTGAATTACGAGTACTCAACAAACGGCGGCGTAAGTTGGTCTGTGCGGTCCCCGCTGGCCATTACTTCCCCGTTGAGCATTGAAGGTCTGACCGCAGGTTCCTCCTACCAGATCGCCTTGCGCGTCATCTCAACAGTCGGTGCCGGCTCAGCATCTCCCGTGGTTGGCGTCTCGCTGGCGCCAGCGGCATCCGCGACGCCCTCGGTAACGCCCTCGAGCACCGATGGGCCTTCAGCAACTCCGGGCGCTACTGGCTCGGCTACTCCAGCCCCATCTGGTTCATCCAGCGGTACGAGTTCTGCGACTCCAGGTGCTTCGGCATCGCCGACAGGTACGAGTTCGGCAACCCCGGGTGGCTCTGTATCGGCTTCGCCCACGGGCAGCGGAACGGCTACTGCGACTTCAAGTGCTTCGCCCTCTCCAACAGGGACTTCAAGTGCTTCGCCCTCTCCAACAGGTACGTCAACATCGTCCTCATCGTCACTGCCAGCAGCCCCTACTGATGTCAAAGTGGTGTCAGGCAATGGCTCAATCGAGGTCTCGTGGACCGCGTCTGCGTCGAATACCCCGATCGCTGCCTATACCGTCACTTCCACGCCAGGCGGTTTCACCTGTCGAACGGTCAAGACTTCATGCACGGTGAATGGTTTGACCAATGACACGCCATACACCTTCGTCGTCAATGCAACGAACAGTTTTGGCACTTCGTTACCTTCGCTGAAATCGCGGTCGGTGCGTCCTCTTGATAACCCGGAGTGGGAGACCGATGATTTGGCTCCCCGCGCACCCGAGGTCACCAATGTTGACGTGGGCAATGCGAACGCATTGGTCACCTTCGATCCTGCTTCGGGACCCATCGCGCGGGCATTCACCGTGACATCAAGGCCGGCGGGGCTGACCTGCAAGGCAACGCTCAAGCATTTTTGCACCGTCACTGGTCTGACCAACGACGAGGCATATGCCTTCACAGTCAAGGCAGCGAATGGGGCGGGGTTCTCGCCCTCCTCGCCTCGCTCCGAGTACTTCACACCGACCGACGATCTTGAGGCGCCTGGCACTCCGAGCATCGTGGCCTTGCAGGCCGGCGATGGCGAGGTCACCGTGAGCCTGAGCAGTGGTTCGGGCGGGCCTGCCAAGCAGTACCGAATCCGCTCCTCGCCCGAGGGCCTGCTGTGCGAATCAGCTAGCACCACCTGCACTGTGGGTGGTCTTGAGAATGGGAAGTCGTACACGTTTACTGCGTCTGCCATCAATCGGCTCGGAACCTCAAGTGCTTCGGGTGCTTCCAGCGAAGTGACTCCGAACGCGAGATAACTTCTCGCCTAGAGGACGCGCATGAGTGACATTTGGGTCACTGTTATTGCGTTCTATTTTATCCTCGCTGGCGCATTCTTTGCTAGCGCTGAACTCGCGATCGTCTGTTTGCGTGAAAGCCAGATCAGCAAGTTGGAGAAAAAGGTCGACGCTATGAGGTACTTGCCAAGCACCCCAATCGCTTCCGGTCGCAGGCCAGGTCGGCATCACCGTTGCGGGCGTCATCTCGGCCGGTCGTTGTGCCCTTTAACACCGGGCTCACGATGGCGTTCGCCATGGCTGCCTACACGACTCAGGCGCTTGGGTGCACCGTGCTGTTGGCACGGGAACGCGAAAGTAGGAGCGATATTTCGGCCTGACGGGCATTCGATCCTCCCGTGAAATTTCGGACGTATTCCCTTCGAAGGCCGACACGAAAATGGAGGATTATTACCGGTTGGTTATTTTCACTTACCCGCGCTATTGCTCCAGCGCCTGCCTTTCGCAGACTAAAGATTGCTAAGGAGCACTCATGCTTGCAACGCTCGGGCGCCCGTCACGTTTCGGGACAATCGCTGGCGCATCTGCACTTGTACTTGGAACGTTATTCGCCGCTGCGCCAGCAATGGCCGCCCCCTCGACTTTGCGTATTTGCCATGCGAAAGCCTCATCTGATCAGCCATACGTGAGCCAGCATCCCGGAAATATTTCCGCTCACTTTGATGACGCGCAGGACATCATTCCTCCGTTCGGCGACTTCGCTGGCATGAATTGGGATGCTGCTAGCCAGGCCCTATGGAACAACGGATGCGCAGCGCAGGCTCCGGCACCGGTCAACAACGCACCAACTGTTGGCGTAGCTGCGGAAGATGCATTCGTGGACCTTCACTCTGGATGCCCGACACACCATTGCTCAGGGCACCGTCACTGTGACGGCAACTGATAGCCACGGCGCGACAGTCACGGATTTGTTCACATACGAGTCTGCCAACCACGTTCCTGCTGTTGCTACCCATGCAGCGAGCGCCACCGTGCTTGAAGGAAGCACTGTCACTGTGACTGGTGCCTTTGCCGACGCAGATGCAGTTGATGTCCTGACCTTGACTGCTGACAACGCGTCGGGTACTACCTTCACCGACAACGGCAACGGCAGTTGGAAGTTCACCTACGCAACTCGGGATAACTTCCTGCCTGTCACAGTCAACATCTCAGCGAACGATGGCGAAGGCGGCATTGCTGCTGATGCCTTCAACTACTCGGCAACCAACGTTGCGCCTGTTGTCTTGGTATCTCGTTCAGGTGATCTGAACGGATGCCACATCACTTTGACCACGAACTGGACCGATCCAGGGCTGGATGACACCTTCACTGGCACAGTGGACTTCGGTGACCTCTCAGTCACCACCTTCACTGGAGCTGCCGGTGTGAACTCGGCGACATTCGATCACAGCTACACCTCGGCTGGTTCCTACTTGCTGAGTGCTGCAGTGACCGATGATGACGGCGGAGTGGGTACGGCCAGCGCTGTATCCCACACGGTCTACAACATCCCCGGAGGCATTCTGCAGCCCGTCAACGACACCCACCTTGGACTGCCAGTAAGCCAGTTCAAATTGGGATCAACCGTGCCTGTCAAGATTCAGGTCAAGGATTGTGCTGGCGCTTCAGTGGCAACTCTGGCCCCGACCGTCAAGGTCAGCGGTGATGACGCGATCTCAACAGCATCACCGACCACCAGTTCGGCCATGCGTTACTCGGCCGATGGTCAGCAGTACATCTTCAACCTGGCGACCAAGACATTCCTCGCTGGTCACTACCAGATTCAGATTAGTGACAGTTCCTTCCGGACACCTGTCACGGCAGAGTTGTACCTGAAGAAGTAGTTCCACTGTTTCGATCCTGAAGGGGTGCTGCCGCATTGAGGCAGCACCCCTTCAGTCTTTTTGTAGCTATCACCGGCCCGCTACCCGCCATCTGGCGGCAGCAGCGCGGCTCGTCCCCCGTGGGCTGTGCGCTCGACTTCGCCTAGAGTTCGCCCATGAGTAGCCTCTGGGTCAATGTGGCTATCGTGCTGTGTTTCATCCTGATCGCTGCATTCTTTGTCGCTGCTGAGTTGGCGCTGGTAACCCTGCGGGACAGTCAGGTAGTGCGGCTAAGCGAGCAAGGCCGTCGAGGTCGACGGCTGGCGATATTGACCAAGAATCCCAATCGCTTCCTGGCTGCTGGCCAGGTAGGTATTACTCTGGCGGGCTTCATTTCGGCGGGCTTCGGTGCTGCGCAGATCGCACCCATCATCACGACGAGTTTGGTCGGCTGGGGGATGAATCCTTCCTTGGCGGACCCGCTCGCATTCATCCTGGTCACCGTCGTCATTGTGTTCATGTCCTTGGTGTTTGGCGAACTCGTGCCCAAGCGCATTGCTCTGCAAAGAGTTGAGGCAGTGGCATTGTTCGCTGCTGCGCCCATCGACATCACCGCCAAGATCTTTCGCCCGTTCATCTTCGCGCTTTCGCTGGCTACTGACGCTGTCGTGCGCTTGTTCGGCATCGATCCAAAGGCGGCCAAGGAGCAGATCAGCGGCGAGGAACTGCGCGATCTGGTTGCCGCACACGAAGATCTGACTGCGCAAGAGCGCGAGCTCATTGACGATGTGTTTTCAGCAGGCGATCGCGAGCTGCGAGAAGTGATGGTTCCGCGAACTGAGGTCGAGTTCCTGGCTGCCAGTGATCACGTTGCTGACGCCGCAAAGCAGGTAGTGGATCAACCCCACTCGCGCTACCCGGTGATGCGCGAATCATCAGACGACATCATCGGCTTCGTCCATATCCGCGACATCTTTGCGCCGACTTCAAGCAGTTCTGCCATCACGGTAGGTGAAATCGTGCGTGAGGTTCCAGCCTTCCCCGGCACCAAGGGAGTGTTGGCCACGCTGGCAGAGATGCGCCGCCATCGTCAGCATCTGGCTGTTGTTGTCGACGAGTATGGCGGCACCGCGGGCATCGTGACCCTTGAGGATCTCGTTGAGGAGCTCATCGGCGACATTCATGATGAGTACGACGCAGACGAGAGTCACTCCGATGCTCTTGCCTTTGGCAGCCTGGTAGTCGACGGATTGCTGAACGTCGATGACTTCACTGACGAATACAGCATTGAACTACCTGAAGGTCCTTACGAGACGGTTGCTGGCTTTGTCGTAGCCTGCCTCGGACACCTTCCAGAGCTGGGTGATCAAGTCCAAACAGCGACGCACCTATTTATCGTCGAGGAACTTGATGGCCGTCGACTCGCCCGCGTACGCGTGCAGCCACTGGCGATCACCGAAGACCTGGTGTCCGAGCCAGGCAGCTCTTTGCCAGAATGACGGACATGCCTCGACCCTCACGCGTGTTGTCCGGAATCCAGCCCACCGCTGATTCTTTCCAGATTGGCAATTATCTGGGCGCACTGCGGCAGTGGCTTCAGATGCAGCACGAGAACGATGCCTACTACGTCGTGGTTGATCAGCATGCGATCACCGTCGATCACGACCCCGCATTGCTGCGGCAGCGAACTCTGCTCTCGTACGCGCAGTTGCTGGCCATCGGCTTGGACCCTGAGCAGTGCACGATCTTTGTGCAAAGTCATGTGCCAGAGCACAGCCAGATGGCATGGGTGCTGGAATGCCAGACTGGCTTTGGCGAGGCCAGCCGGATGACTCAGTTCAAGGACAAGTCGCAAAAAGGTGGAGCTGATCGATCCACGGTTGGGCTTTTCACTTATCCGATCCTGCAGGCGGCCGACATCTTGGTGTACCAAGCCGACGCCGTGCCGATTGGCGAAGACCAGCGCCAGCATCTGGAACTGACTCGTGATCTTGCACAGCGCTTCAATGCCAATTTTGGTGAAACGCTCACCGTGCCCAAGGCCATGTATGTCACCGATACTGCAAAGATTGTCGATCTTCAGGATCCGGCGTCAAAGATGAGCAAGTCCAGTCCCGCGGGCTGCGTCTTTCTGCTCGATGATGACAAGACGATTATCAGGAAGATCAAGAGTGCAGTTACCGATTCCGAGCGCGAGATACGCTTTGATCCCGAAAACAAGGCAGGGGTCTCCAATCTCCTGACAATGCAACAAGCCTTGACTGGCAAGAGCATCGATCGGCTCGTAGTTGACTACGCCGACCGCGGCTATGGCGATCTGAAGTCTGAGACCGCTGAGATCGTCGTTGATTTCATCCGACCGATTCGAGACGGCGTTGACCAACTGATGTCAGATCCGGCAGAACTGCAACGACTCATGGCTCTTGGCGCGCGCAAGGCGCGCGCAACTGCTGCTCAGACTCTTGCATCTGTTTATGAGGCGATTGGCTTTGTGACTCTGCCGAGTTAGCGGAAGCTCGACCGGTTAGCGCAAGCGGCGGCGGCGATTTCTGCTGGCGTTGAAGCCCAGCAACAACGCGCCGATTACTGCAAGCACGATCAATCCAAGCCACCATGACGGTGACTGCGCAGGCGTGGTCGGAATCTTCAGTGCGGCTTGGCTGATGGCTGCCGATGCCACCGGATCTGGAGTAAGACTCGGTGCTGGGATAACCGTGGCGACTGCTTCTGCGGGTTGCTCTGCCTGCGGTGTTGCTGCCAGCGCGGAGCTTGAAGTCTGGGGTAGCGGCGTAGTGGGATCCACGAGGGTGCCGACCGGTGTGAGTTTGCTCAGGTTTGCAAATCCCCAGGCAAGTGCATCTTCGGCCGCGGTCTTGGATGCCTCCTTGATGCCCATGCCGACAAAGATCAGCGTGTGGCCTTTGCGTGTTGCCGCACCAACAAAGGTGCGACCGGCCTTGGTGGTGAAACCCGTCTTGACGCCGATAGCTCCCCGGAAACCGCTCGTGAGCATCTGATTGAGGTTGTAGATCAGGTGAGTTCCACCGCCCTTTGAAGGAAAGGCGTAGCGCTTGGTGGAAACGATGGTGCTGAAGTCAGATCTGGCCAGCCCTGCTCGCGCTATCAAGGCCAGGTCGTATGCGCTGGATACCTGGCCGGGACTGTCCAGCCCATTGGGAGTCGTGGCTTGAGTGTCAACGGCCTGCAATTGGTCGGCTAGCGCGTTCATCTCGTCAACAGTTGTCCGCACTCCGCCATTGGCCTGAGCGAGTGCCACTGCCGCATCGTTGCCGCTGGGCAGCATCATCCCGTAGAGCAACTGCTCGATCGTGTATTGCTTTCCGGCCTGGACCCCCACCTGAGCGCCATCGCTGTTGGCTGCTTTTGGCGTTCCAGTGAAAGTCCCATTCAGGGCTAGGCGCGGCAGGAGTGTCAGGGCGGTCAGGGTCTTCAGGGTGCTCGCCGGCGATCGTTGCTTGTGGGCTTTCTTGGCCGCCAGCACCTGACCTGTCGTGGCATCGGCCAAAATCCAAGTGTGGACTTTCAGCGCTGGTAGCGCATCAGCGCCCCCGCTCAAATCGACCTGGATACCGGGAAGATCGAGCTGCGCGCCGCCAAGACCTACTGCTGATGCAGGGCTAGCCATCAGCCCGAAAGCCAGGCATCCGGCCAGGCCCGCCACCAGAAGCTTGCGCATAGTTCCGTCATCGTAATAGGCCCGAATATTTGTGAGCCAGTTCGCACAAGGCCCACCCCTGACCCCCAGGTTCTAGCCCTATGATGCGTAGCGCAGTATTTCGCGTTTGATCTTTCGAAAGGTCTCACCTGTGAGTAGTTCACTCGATATTCCGCCGGCCAACAGTCCAGCAACTCGCACCAAGGCGAAGATCGGGGTTAGAACCCTCCGCACCGACCGATGGTGGCTGATGCCACTGGTCACCGTCATCGTGATCACGAGTTTTGTCGGGTACTCCACCTGGCGAGCCTTCGAGAATGCCTACTACTACGCCGAGCCGTTGATCTCTCCGTTCTACTCCCCGTGCCTGTCAACAGCCTGTACACCCGAAGCAGCGCAGTTCTTCTGGACTCCGTTTGGTAGTTGGACCATCTTCGGGATGGTCATCTCGCCAGCGCTGTTCATCCTGATCTTTCCCCTCGGCTTCCGCTTGACCTGCTACTACTACCGCAAGGCCTACTTCCGCTCTTTCTGGATGTCACCGCCTGCCTGCGCCGTCTCCGAGCCGCACACCAAGTACTCCGGTGAGACCCATGTTCCGCTGATCTTCAACAACGCGCACCGTTGGTTCTTCTACGCCGGTCTGGTGTTCAACGTAATCCTCACCTACGACGCGATCCTGGCCTTGCAGAGGCCTGGTTACTCGGGCTGGGCTCACGTGAGCATCGGCACGCTCGTGCTCCTGGCCAACGCCACTTTCCTTTGGCTGTATTCACTTTCCTGCCACTCCTGCCGTCACGCCATGGGCGGGCGACTGAAGCACTTCTCCAAGCACCCGGTGCGCTACAAGTTTTGGACCTTGGTCAGCAAGTTGAATGTCCACCATCCGAGATTCGCATGGATCTCACTCTTCGGTGTTGCGCTTGCCGATCTGTATGTGCGCGAAGTCGCCATCGGCGCCATCTCAAACTTCTACTTCTTCTAAGTCGACAAGGACATCTGACTCATGGAAAACATCGAGCGCATCGAACGCTACAAATTCGACGTCGTGGTCATCGGTGCCGGCGGCGCAGGTCTGCGCGCGGCAATCGAAGCCCGAGCGAATGGCAAGAGCGCAGCGGTGCTCAGCAAATCCCTATTCGGCAAGGCGCACACGGTCATGGCCGAGGGTGGCATTGCTGCATCCATGGGCAATGTCAACGACCGCGACAACTGGCAGGTGCACTTCGGCGACACGATGCGTGGCGGCAAGTTCCTGAATCACTACCGCATGGCCGAGCTGCACGCCAAAGAAGCACCTGATCGCGTATGGGAACTTGAAGCTTGGGGCGCGCTCTTTGATCGCACCAAGGATGGCAAGATCAGCCAGCGCAACTTCGGTGGCCACGAATACCCACGGCTGGCTCACGTCGGCGACCGCACCGGCCTGGAAATGATCCGCACCCTGCAGCAGCGCATCGTCGCTTTGCAGCAAGAGGACAAGCAGAAGACTGGCGAGTTCGAGTCAGGTCTGAAGGTCTTTGCAGAGTGCTCGGTCACCAAGATCTTCATGACCGGTGAGGGCGATGATCGTCGAGTTGCCGGCGTGCTGGCCTACTGGCGTCCAAGTGGCACCTTCGTACTGTTCGAGTCAGAGTCGGTTGTCATTGCAACCGGCGGCATCGGCAAGTCCTTCAAGGTCACCAGCAACTCGTGGGAGTACACGGGCGATGGCCATGCAATGGCACTTGAGTGCGGCGGCTCGCTGGTCAATATGGAGTTCTTGCAGTTCCACCCCACGGGCATGGTCTGGCCTCTGAGCGTCAAGGGCCTGCTCGTCACCGAATCAGTTCGTGGCGATGGTGGAGTTCTGACCAACTCTGAGGGCCGTCGCTTCATGTTCGACTACATCCCTGATGTGTTCAAGTCGAAGTACGCGACCACTGAAGAAGAAGCTGATCGATGGTACACAGATCCCGACAACAACCTGCGTCCGCCGGAGTTGCTGCCTCGCGATGAGGTGGCTCGCGCCATCAACTCCGAGGTCAAGGCTGGCCGCGGAACGCCACACGGTGGAGTGTTCCTCGACGTGTCCAAGCGTCTGCCAGCCGATGTCATTCGTGCCAAGCTGCCTTCGATGTGGCATCAGTTCAAGGAGCTGGCTGACGTCGACATCACCCAAGAGGCAATGGAGGTCGGTCCGACCTGCCACTACGTCATGGGTGGAGTCGAAGTCGATCCCGATACTCAGGCTGCGGTTGGGGTCAAGGGCCTTTTCGCTGCTGGCGAGGCCAGTGGGGGCATGCACGGCTCCAACCGACTCGGCGGTAACTCCCTGTCGGATCTGCTTGTCTTTGGTCGTCGCGCCGGACAGTTCGCAGCCGAGCACGTCGATGAGGTCCGCGGGCAGGGCAAGCAGACCCACGTGAGCGAAGCCGATCTGCAAGCCGCGCTGGATTGGGCACTGGCACCGTTTACTCGCGTTGAAGGCGAAAGCCCATACGCAATCCAGTACGACCTTCAAGACACCATGAACGCTCTGGTCGGCATCATCCGCACCGCTTCGGAAATCGAAGAGGCCCTGGTGAAAATCCAGGAATTGAAGGTGCGCATGGCAAACATGAAGGTCATCGGCGGCCGGGCGTACAACCCGGGCTGGCACTTGGCCCTGGATCTGCCCAAGCAACTGCTGGTCTCGCAGTGTGTTGCGATGGCAGCGCTCATTCGCGAGGAATCACGCGGCGGTCACACTCGCGAAGACTTCCCTGAGATGAGCGATGAATGGCGCAAGGTGAACCTCATCGTGCGCGCTGAAGCTCAAGAAGTCACGATCGTCAAGCAGTCACTGCCAACGATGACTTCTGAGCTCGCCGGACTGTTCGATGAATCTGAGCTCAGCAAGTACATGACTCTTGAGGAACTCGACTCACTAGTGGTAAGGACTCTCTGACAATGGGTTATACGGCGAAGTTCAAGATTTGGCGCGGCGACAATGGCAATGGCGCCCTTCAGGACTACACAGTTGAGGTCAACGAGGGCGAAGTCGTCCTTGACGTCCTGCACCGCGTGCAGGCCGAGCAGGCAAATGACCTTGCCATCCGCTGGAACTGCAAGGCAGGCAAGTGCGGCTCATGCAGCGCAGAGGTCAATGGCAAGCCACGCCTGATGTGCATGACTCGGATGAACACCTTCGAAGAAGAGCAGACCATCACAGTCACGCCGCTTCGTGCCTTCCCAGTCATTCGCGACCTCGTGACAGACGTCTCCTTCAACTACAAGAAGGCTCGCGAAGTCCCTTCCTTCCAGCCACCAGTTGGCCTCAAGCCGGGCGAGTTCCGCATGGAGCAGGAAGATGTCGAGCGCAGCCAGGAGTTCCGCAAGTGCATCGAGTGCTTCTTGTGCCAGAACACCTGCCACGTCGTGCGCGATCACGAAGAGAACCACGAGGCTTTCGCTGGCCCTCGCGTACTCATGCGCGTTGCTGAACTCGACATGCACCCGCTTGACACCTTGGACCGCAAGAAGATGGCGCAAGATGAGCTCGGTCTGGGCTACTGCAACATCACGAAGTGCTGCACTGAGGTCTGTCCAGAGCACATTCACATCACCGATAACGCACTCATTCCCCTCAAGGAACGAGTTGCCGACGTGAAGTACGACCCGATTCGCTGGCTCGGAAGCAAGATCGGCGTTCGCAAGAGCACTGATTGAGTTCATCGCACGGTGGGGGATCAGCCTGAGTTCAACAGTCTGCTGCCCACACACCGCCGTGCGTGAGTAATCTTGCCTGTTGTGACTTCCGTGAATGGTCTGATCCTGGCCGCAGAATTTGATGAGCCCACCCGCGCGGCCTGGATGGTCGAGGTCGACAAGGCAATCAAAGGGGGTGACTTCGACAAGATCCTGGTCAGCACCACTCTCGATGGCATTCGTATTGAGCCGCTCTACACCGCGGACGACGTCGCGGTTGAGTCTGATGAATCTGGATTCCCTGGCTTCTCTCCACTGACCCGCGGTGGTCAGATTTCCCCCCGTGTTGACGGTGCTTGGGACATCCGCGCCTCCATCGCACATCCCGATGTCGCCATCGCAAATGCACAGGCGCTGACAGAGCTTCGCAATGGCGCGACCAGTCTGGATCTTCACCTTGATCTCACCGGTGAGGGCGCTGGTGTGAGTGTGCGTTCGTCGGAGGATCTTGCTCGCCTGCTCGAGGGAGTACTGCTGGATCTCGCGCCGATTTCCATTCGCGCTGGCGCATTGTCAACAACTGCTGCGGCTTGGCTGGGCGAAGTACTCGAGGCTCGAAATGCAGTTGGCGTGCTTCCGGCTGGATGTCTTGGCCTTGACCCACTCAGCACACTTGCCTCGCAAGGAGTGCTGCCACAGACACCGACTGAAGCCATTGCCGAAGGCGTAATGATCGCTCGCGAGACCACCACTCCGCGCGTGCGCACCTTCCGTGCTTCGGCAGTTGTTGCTGCTGATGCAGGCGCCAGCGAAGGTCAAGAGCTCGCCTTTGCACTTGGCTCGGCCACCACCTATCTGCGAGCACTCGTTTCCGGCGGACTTGATGTGAGCACTGCCGCCGGGCAGATCGTGATTGAACTCGCGGCCGATGTTGATGTCTTCGCGACCATCGCCAAGCTGCGCGCGCTGCGCCACTGCTGGTCAACGGTGCTGGAAGCAAGCGGCCTTGAAGTTGATACACAGTTCCCGGGCCTTGTTCAGGTTGATGCACATGCTGGCGGTCGATGGCTCACGGTCATCGATCCTTGGGTGAACCTCTTGCGTGGCACTTCGGCCAGCCTTGGCGCAGTCGTTGGAGGCGCTGATGTGCTCACTGTGTCTGCATTCGACAGTGCGGTAGGGCTTCCGAGTGATCTCGGGCGACGACTGGCACGCAACACCCAACTCCTGCTGCAAGATGAATCCGGTATCGGTCGGGTGCTGGATCCCGCAGGCGGCAGCTACTACGTCGAAAGCCTGACCGACGCGCTGGCGGCCGAAGGCTGGAAGCAATTCCAGGCCATTGAAGCCGCTGGCGGGCTGGAAGCCGTGCTTGCAGCCGGCACTTTCCAAACAGATGTTGCTGCAACTGCAGCCAAGCGCGACAAGCTCATCTCCAATCGCAAGCAGGCGATCACCGGTGTCAGTGAGTTCCCGCTTATTGGTGAGCGTCGCCCAGAAAGCAGCGCTACGCCGCCGCTGGATTCACGGCCCGGCCTCTCGCAAGACGGCACAGTCACCACCGTGGCCCCGCTCAAAGCGCGTCGGCTTGCCGAGTCCTATGAAGCGATGCGCGTTGCAGCCGAGGCGGCCGCAACCAAGCCCACCATCTTCCTTGCCAACATTGGCGTCGGGCCCTCATATGTCACCCGTGCAACTTTCTCAAGCAACCTATTTGCCACCGGCGGCGTTGATGCGGTCGGTGATGGTGGCTACGCAGATGCCGCTGCGGCAGCCCAAGCCTTCAAGGGATCAGGAGCCACGGCTGCTGTCATTTGCGGAACCGATGCTGCCTACAGCGAGCAAGGCGTCGCATATGCCGAGGCGCTGAAGAGCGCTGGTGCCAGCTTCATCTATCTGGCCGGTCGAGCTGGTGATGCCAAGGATCAATACGAGGCCGCCGGTATCGATGACTTTGTCTATATGGGAGTCGACGTGCTCTCCACCTTGCAACGCCTACACACCAAGTTGGGAGTCTGAGATGGCGACCGTTCCTGATTTCAGCGGTATCGAGCTCAGCGCGCGCCAGCCCGGCAGCGATCATGCAGCCTGGGCAGATGCGGTCGCAAAGTTAACTGGCTCCCTGCCGGACAAGCTCGTGTGGGAAACCCCAGAAGGCATTGACGTGTCGCCGCTGTATTCGGCAGCCGACCTCGAAGGCCTGGACCACCTGCGCACCCTGCCCGGCCTGGCACCCTTCCTGCGCGGTCCGTACCCGACGATGTATGTCAATCAGCCGTGGACAGTGCGTCAGTACGCAGGCTTCTCAACTGCGCGTGATTCCAACGCCTTCTACCGCCGCAATCTCTCGCAGGGGCAGAAGGGGCTGAGCATCGCCTTCGACCTCGCGACACACCGCGGCTACGACTCCGATCACCCGCGCGTAGCAGGCGACGTCGGCATGGCTGGCGTGGCAATCGATTCAATTTTGGACATGCGCGAACTCTTCGATGGCATTCCGCTTGGCGAGATGAGCGTGTCGATGACGATGAACGGCGCTGTACTGCCGATCCTCGCGCTCTACATCGTGGCTGCTGAAGAACAGGGTGTACCGACTGAGAAACTTGAGGGAACCATCCAGAACGACATACTTAAAGAGTTCATGGTTCGCAACACCTACATCTATCCGCCGACCCCGTCGATGCGGATCATCTCTGACATTTTTGCGTACACCTCGGAGAAGATGCCGAAGTTCAATTCGATCTCGATCTCTGGCTATCACATGCAAGAGGCCGGAGCCACGGCTGATCTTGAACTGGCCTACACCCTCGCTGACGGCGTTGACTACATCCGTGCAGGCATTGCGGCCGGTTTGCCGGTCGATACCTTCGCCTCGCGCCTGTCCTTCTTCTGGGGCATCGGCATGAACTTCTACATGGAGATCGCCAAGCTACGCGCGGCCCGACTCATCTGGGCAAAGCTGGTCAAGGGCTTTGACGCCAAGAACCCAAAGGCGCTGGCGCTTCGTACGCATTCGCAGACTTCAGGCTGGTCGCTCACGGCTCAGGATGTCTACAACAACGTGATGCGCACCTGCGTCGAGGCGATGGCCGCAACCCAGGGGCACACGCAGTCGCTGCATACCAATGCGCTCGACGAGGCTCTCGCGCTGCCAACTGATTTCTCGGCTCGCATTGCTCGCAATACGCAGCTCTTCCTGCAGCAGGAGTCAGCCACTACTCGCGTGGTTGATCCTTGGGGTGGCAGTTATTACGTCGAGAAGCTCACTCGTGAACTCGCCGAAAAGGCATGGGCGCACATTCAAGAGATCGAAGAGCTCGGTGGCATGACCAAGGCCATCGAAGCTGGCATTCCGAAATTGCGCATTGAAGAGGCCGCGGCACGCACTCAGGCGCGTATTGACACGGGTCGTCAGGCCGTCATCGGCGTGAACCTCTTCCAACCAGAAGAGCCCGAGGACATTGACGTCCTTAAGATCGACAACGCGGCCGTGCGTGAAGATCAACTCGCCAAGCTCGTTCGGCTGAAGGCTGATCGCGATCAGTCAGCCGTTGATGCTGCACTGAAGGCGATCGAAGATGGCGCCCGCGAAGGCACTGGCAACCTGCTGGAGCTATCAGTCAATGCAGCACGTGTGCGCGCGACGGTTGGCGAAATCAGCATGGCGATGGAAAACGCCTGGGGCCGTCACAAGGCGGAAATTCGGACCATCTCTGGCGTGTACCGTCAGGAGATGGGCGAGAACGACGAGATCGTGAGCCGGGTGCGCACCCTGGTTGATGGCTTCGAGAAGAAAGAGGGTCGTCGCCCGCGCCTGCTGGTGGCCAAGATGGGACAAGACGGTCATGATCGCGGCCAGAAGGTCATCGCTTCAAGTTTTGCCGACCTTGGTTTCGTCGTCGACATTGGCCCGATGTTCCAGACTCCTGATGAAGTTGCCCGGCAAGCAGTTGAAGCTGACGTCGACATCGTCGGCGCCTCTTCCTTGGCCGCGGGTCACCTCACCCTCGTGCCAATGTTGAAGCAGTCCCTTGCTGACATGGGTCGTCCGGACATCATGGTTGTGGTTGGTGGTGTCATCCCGCCGCAGGATTTCGATGCGCTCTACGCGGCTGGCGCTGCCGCGATCTTCCCTCCCGGCACCGTAATTTCGGCAGCCGCAGAAAAGCTCCTGCAGCAATTGCTTGAATCGCGTGCATGAAAAAACCGCTGCCGCCGACTTCGGAGTTGGCTGATCTGATTTGCAGCGGTGATCGCATGTGGTTGGCACGTGCCATCACCCTTGTTGAAAGCCGCAAGGCCGAGCATCGCGCGCAAGCCGCCGAGTTGCTCACCACTCTCATGCCTGAGGTGGGCCGGGCCGATCGTATTGGCCTGACTGGAGTTCCAGGGGTTGGCAAGTCGACCTTTATCGATCAATTCGGCAGCAATCTGACTGCCGAAGGCCACCATGTGGCGGTGCTGGCTATTGACCCCAGCTCATCGCGTACGGGTGGTGCGATTCTCGGCGACAAGACACGAATGCAGCGTCTGGCCGTTGATCCCAATGCCTTTATCCGGCCCTCACCCGCGAGCGGCTCTTTGGGTGGAGTGGCGCGCTGCACGCGCGAGACCATGTTGTTGTGCGAAGCAGCCGGCTACGACGTGATCATCGTCGAGACGGTTGGCGTGGGTCAGAGCGAAACGACTGTTGCTGACATGGTCGACATCTTCGTGGTGCTCATGCTCGCCGGTGCAGGAGATGAACTTCAGGGAATCAAGAAAGGCGTTCTTGAACTGGCCGATCTCATCGCGGTGAACAAGGCTGATGGCGACAACGTCAAGAAGGCCAAGCTCGCGGCCTCTGACTATCGGCGGGCTATTCGGCTCATGACTCCAGAATCCAAGAACTGGACTCCGCCTGTGTTGACCTGTTCGGCGGCCGAGAACTCGGGCCTTGAAGAGATCTGGCACGAGATCCTGCGCCACCGCGAGATCAAGATTCTTAGCGGCGAACGTGAGTTGCGACGGCACGAGCAGCACCTGCGTTGGATGTGGTCGATGATCTCCGATCGCTTGCTTGATGAGTTCCGCGAATCTCCAGATGTCCAGTCGCAACTTGGCCAGATCTCCGAGGCGGTTCGTAATGGTGAACTGCCTGCCGCGGTCGCGGCTGATCGCCTTCTTGAGACGTTTTTGGGCGACGACACACCACTCGCGTAACACCAGAAATTTGCCAGCGGGTTCTCTCGGCATCACTAGTGCGCGCCACTAGGGTAGCCACAATCGCTTCATCCCGATGTTGTAGTTCTAAACACTCCGAGGGGGAGATGCATGAAAACCAACCTGAAGATTGCTGCGGCATTTGTCGCCGTGGCAGCACTTGGTCTAGCTGGCTGCAGTAGTACTACTAACAGCGCTGAGCCATCCGCGAGCTCCACAGTTTCTGACTTCAAGGCCTGCCAGGTCACCGACACCGGTGGTGTCGACGACAAGGGCTTCAACCAGACCGCATACAAGGGTGTGACTGACGCTGCATCACAGCTCGGCATCCAGGGTTCAGTACTTGAGTCACAGGCTGAAACCGACTACGCAACCAATATCCAGTCCTTCGTTGATCAGAATTGCAACGTGATCATCACGGTGGGCTTCTTGCTTGGTGATGCCACGGCTGCTGCAGCCAACGCAAACCCAACGATTCCTTTCAGCATCGTCGACTACGGCTATGACAAGGGAGTCATCAAGAACAACAATGTGCTGGCACAGGTCTTCAACACCAATGAGGCCTCATACCTCGCTGGCTACCTTGCAGCAGGAATGACCAAGACCGGCACCGTGGGTACCTTCGGTGGATTGAACATCCCGACCGTGACCATCTTCATGGATGGCTTCTACAACGGCGTGCAGAAGTACAACGCTGACAACGGCACCAAGGTGAAGGTCCTCGGCTGGAACCCCAAGACCAAGAAGGGTCTGTTCACCGAGAACTTCGAGAAGCTCGATGACGGCCGCACCTTCGCTCAGAACCTCGTTGATGAAGGCGCTGACATCGTGATGCCAGTGGCCGGACCAGTGGGCCTGGGCTCAGCAGCACTCGCCAGTGAGCTTGGCATTGACAAGCTCATGATCATCGGTGTGGATGCAGACCAGTTCCTGTCTGACAGCGCCAACTCTGGTGTGTACCTCACCTCGGTGCTGAAGAACATGGACGTCACCACATTCGACGCCATCAAGCAGGTCGTGGATGGCACCTTCAAGGGCGGGGTCGTCGTCGGCACCCTGGCCAACGGCGGTGTCGGACTTGCTCCGTACCACGATATGGAATCGATGGTTCCGGCAGCATTGCAGGATCAGATCACTGCTCTGCAGACTGGAATCATCGACGGTTCGATCAAGGTCGGCTAGTTCCAACGGAGGTGGGCGGGGTTCGGTACATCGGATCCCGCCCACCTGCATATCCGCATCAGGCATCTTCGTAGCGTGGGGGAGGGTGGCAATGGATCTTGAGTTGCGCGGTATTCGCAAGCAATTTCCTGGTGTGCTCGCCAATGACGATGTCAGTTTGGTGGCTCGCTCGGGCAAGGTCCTGGCCCTCATTGGTGAGAATGGTGCTGGCAAGAGCACGCTGATGAATGTGTTGTCAGGCATCTACCGCCCAGATTCGGGTGAGATTCTCATCGACGGCGTGCCGCAGACCTTCCATGACCCAGGCGCAGCGATTGCTGCGGGCATTGGCATGGTGCATCAGCACTTCATGCTCGTGCAGATTTTCTCGGTGGCCGACAACGTGGTGCTCGGAGTTGAGCCGACCACCTTCGGCGGCGTGATGGATCGCAAGCGCGCTCGTACTGAAGTGCGTGAGATATCAAAGCGCTACGGCTTGGCCGTTGATCCAGATGCAATCGTCGAATCCTTGCCCGTTGGTATTCAACAGCGAGTGGAGATCATCAAGATTCTGCTTCGCGGAGCGAAGATCATCGTTTTCGACGAGCCAACTGCCGTGCTCACCCCGCAAGAGGTTGAAGAATTCTTCGGCATCGTGGCCGAGCTCAAGTCGCATGGAGCCGCAATCATCTTCATCACCCACAAGCTCAAAGAAGCCTTGGCAATCGCTGATGACATCACGGTGCTGCGAGCCGGCAAGGTCGTGGGGCATGCCGATCCTGCCACGGCCACACCAGAAGAGTTGGCATCGATGATGGTGGGTCGAGACATCGATCTTTCTGTCGATAAGACTCCAGCGAAGCCCGGTGCTGTCGTGCTTGAACTGAACGAAGTCACGGTCACTGATGACTACGGCCGCAAGTTGCTCGACTCTGTGTCGATGACTGTTGCCGCCGGAGAAATCGTGGGCGTTGCCGGCATTCAGGGCAATGGTCAAACCGAACTCGTGCAGGCCATCACCGGACTCCTGCAGATAGAGACTGGCAAGGTGATTTTCGAAGGCCGAGATGTCACCAAGCTCGGTCCGCGCAAACTTCATGAAGCCGGCATTGCGCATGTGCCAGAAGACCGCAATCACATGGGCATGGTGGGCTCGTTCAGCCTGAGTGAAAATCTCATCCTGGATTCGTACTACAGCGATGAGTTCTCGCGAGGCATGCAGATGCATCGCGACGCCATCAAGGAATCGGCAGTTGCCTTGGTCCAGGCCTACAACGTCCGTCCGCCAAACATCGAAAATACTGGCGATGCGCTTTCCGGCGGCAATGCCCAGAAGATGATCGTTGCCCGCGAATTCAGCCGCGATGTGCCGCTGGTGATCTGTGCTCAGCCAACTCGGGGCATCGATGTCGGCTCGATCGAATACATCCATGAGCAGATTGTTCGCAAGCGCGATGAGGGTAAGGCCATTTTGATTGTCTCGACAGAACTCGATGAGATCTTCTCGCTGGCCGATCGCATTCTGGTGATGTATGACGGTGAGATCGTTGCCGAGCGCGTGACAAGTGAGACCACGCCAACGGAAATCGGATTGTTCATGGCAGGGAATCAGGCATGAGCGAGCAGACTCCATCGACTCCGGGCCCAAGCGCGCCAGATGCTTCGCCGCCAGTGATCACAGAAGAGTCGCTCAAGCAGAATCGCGGCTTCCTTCAACAGCTGACGACCAGTGTCAACTGGCGCGCCGGCATTCTGATTCCGTTCCTTTCCGTTGTGACGGCTCTGCTTATCGGCTTGGTGATCATCGTCTTGAGCGGTACTCCTTTGAGTGAGGCGCTGGAGGCCTACGGTGCTCTCCTGCAGGGTTCGGTGGGCTCCATCAAGGCGATTTCGGAGACTCTCACCGCTGCTACTCCGCTGATTCTGGTCGGCCTGTCCGTGGCAATCGCCTTCCGTGCTGGCCTGTTCAATATCGGTGGCGAAGGCCAGATGGCCATCGGCGGCATGTTCGCTGTCTTCGTCGGCTTCAGCTTTACCGGCTTGCCGTTGATCATCCACCTGCCGCTGGCGATTGTCGCTGGCCTCATCGGTGGTGCGATCTGGGGCTTCGTCCCCGGCGTCCTGAAGGCCAAGACCGGCGCCCATGAAGTGATCGTCACGATCATGCTGAATTACATCGCCATCCTGCTCGTCGGCTATTTGCTCAAATCATCGCTGTTCCAACGTGAGGGTCGCAGCGATCCGGTCTCCAGGACCATTGAGGACAGCGCAGCAATGCCGCAGTTGCTCGACTGGATCAATCCGTCCATGCGAATCCATTTTGGCCTGATCATTGCCTTGCTTGCCGCAGTGTTTATTCACTGGTTGCTTTTCCGCACCACCACTGGCTTTGAGTTCCGCGCAGTCGGAGCCAACCCAGCAGCGGCCAGATATGCGGGCATGTCGGTAGCGCGCGTGTACGTCATGGTGATGGTTATTGCGGGTGCACTGGCGGGGCTTGCTGGAGGTGGGCAGGTGTTGGGCGTACTGGAGCGCGTCACGCCGGGATTCACTGCTGGCGTCGGCTTTGACGGAATTGCGGTTGCGCTGCTTGGCCGCTCGAACCCTGCCGGAGTAGTGGCAGCAGCTGTGCTTTTCGGTGGCCTGCGCGCCGGTGGTCAGCAGATGCAGGTGTCGACTGATGTCGGCCTTGACATCATTTCTGTGATTCAGGCCTTGATCATCATCTTCGTGGCAGCGCCGGCGCTCATCAGCTGGATCTATCGGTTGAAAACACCGATGGCTGCTACCCAGATCAGCAAGGGATGGGCATCGTGACCGCTGCGGTGGAGTCCTACGAGGTGACCGGTCGCAAATCCAAGATCTTGTCGCGATCGCAGATCCGGAAGGCTCGCATTTCCGGTGTAGCGCTGTTTCTGATGGCGGCAGTGATTATGTTGGTTCTTGTCCCAGCCGTGAGTGGGGTTTCGACCTTTGGCATCAGCACGGTCACTGACTTCATTCAGCTGAGTCCGATCTCGGTGCCAAGTGCTGGGTCCTTGTGGATTCTCGCTGGAGTGCTGGCGTTCCTGGGCGCCAGCCAATTCATGCGCGGCTTCCAAGCCAAGACCACGATTTTCTTAGGCATGGGCTTCGGCGTCTTCGTGCTCGCGATGATGGTGTGGGCTTCAGCTGGTCAGCAATTCAGCCTTGTCAGCATGCTGGTGGCCACGGTTGCCCGTTCAACGCCCATTGCTCTGGGCGCTCTTTCAGGAATCTTGTGTGAGCGCTCAGGCGTGGTGAACATCGGCATCGAAGGCATGCTGCTTGGCGGAGCATTCACTGGTGTTGTGATGGGTTCGATACTCGGCGGCTGGATCGGGCTGATCGCTGCCACCATGACAGGCGGCATCCTGGCGCTGTTGCTCGCGGTGCTGTCGGTCAACTTCAGAGTTGATCAGATCATCATTGGCGTGGTCATCAACATCCTTGTGCTGGGGCTGACGTCGTTCTTGACCTCACAGTTGTTGATCAAGAACCCCGGCCTCAACGACGCTCCAATCTTTCCGGCCATCAAGATCCCAGTTCTGGGCGATATCCCGATCATCGGCCCGATGTTCTTCAACCAAACCGTCATTGTCTACGGGATGTTCTTGCTCGTGGGCTTGACCACATTCTTCCTCTTCCGCACGCGTTGGGGGCTGCGCACTCGCAGTGTTGGCGAAAACCCGAAAGCCGCGGACAGCCTCGGCATCAGCGTTGCGAAAGTGCGCTATCTCTCGGTGATCTACGGCGGCATGGTCGGTGGCTTTGCCGGCGCGTGGTTCACTTTGGGAACCGTCGGTCGATTTGATGAAGGGATGACGGGAGGCCGTGGCTTCATCGGTCTTGCAGCAATGATCTTTGGTGGGTGGAACCCGATCGGCGCCTTCTTGGCCTCGCTGGTCTTCGGCTTCTCCGATTCGCTGCAACAGAAGTTCGCCGTGCTAGATACTCCCATTCCGACGGAGTTTCTGGCGATGGCGCCGTATCTGGTGACGATCATCGTGGTTGCCGGACTTGTGGGCAGGGCTCGACCGCCGGCCGCTGACGGCCAACCATTTGAGAAGCAGTAGTCATGAGCGAAGTCATTGATTGGGATGGGCTGCGGGCTACTGCGATTGACATCATGCACAAGGCATACGCCCCTTATTCACACTTCAAGGTGGGTGTTGCGGGGCTGATGGAAGATGGTCGCATCGTCACTGGCTGCAATGTCGAGAATGCTTCATACGGGCTCACCTTGTGTGCCGAGTGCGGAATGGTCTCGAGCATTCACGCCACGGGTGGCGGCCTGCTGACGGCGATTTCGTGCGTCGATCAGCACGGCAACTCACTGATGCCATGCGGCCGATGCCGTCAATTGCTGTGGGAGCACGGCAGTGCAGCCACCCAGATCATGACCCCAGAAGGTGTGCTCACTTTGGCTGAAATCCTGCCTCAAGCTTTTGGACCAGCCGAGCTCGATTCCCGTGCGGAGGATTCACATGCTTGAGCCATTTGCTGCGGTCGACGTCATTCGAGCCAAGCGTGATCGCAATGTGCTCACTGATCCACAGATTGATTGGGTCATCGATGCTTATGTGCGCGGTGTTGTGGCCGACGAGCAGATGGCCGCCTTGGCGATGGCCATCTTCATTCAGGGCATGAATGAGCACGAGACCGTTCGTTGGACAACGGCGATGATCAACAGCGGCGAGCGAATGGATTTCACGCACCTTCCCAGGCCCACTGTCGACAAGCATTCAACGGGCGGAGTCGGCGACAAGATCACCCTGCCTTTGGTTCCGATCGTTGCTGCCTGCGGTGGAGCAGTGCCGCAATTGAGTGGCCGGGGCCTTGGGCACACAGGTGGCACCCTCGACAAGCTCGAATCGATTCCGGGCTGGCGCGCTCTGCTGAGCAATGAAGAGATGATGAAGATTCTCACTGACATCGGTGGCGTGATCTGTGCGGCCGGAGATGGCCTGGCTCCCGCTGATCGAAAGCTCTATGCCCTGCGCGATGTCACCGCAACAGTCGAGAGCATTCCTCTCATCGCGAGCAGCATCATGAGCAAGAAGATTGCTGAAGGTGCCGGTGGACTTGTGCTCGATGTGAAGACCGGTGCTGGCGCGTTCATGAGTGATCCGGAGTTGGCTCGTCAGTTGGCCCACACCATGGTCGCCATCGGCAATGACTCAGGGCTGCGCACACGGGCATTGATCACTGCAATGGATGTACCCCTTGGATTTGCTGTCGGCAATGCACTGGAGGTGCTGGAATCAGTCGAGGTGCTCGCAGGGGGAGGCCCGGCCGATGTCATTGAGCTCACCTTGACCTTGGCTCGCGAGATGCTCGACCTCGCTGGGATCCATGCTGATCCGGCGGCCACTCTGAAGGACGGTTCCGCGATGGATGCTTGGAATCGGATGATTCGGGCGCAAGGCGGGGATCCACTGGCCAAGCTTCCGCAAGCCCACGAAAGCCAGGAATTGCTTGCCTCTCATTCGGGGATGGTCACGCACATGGATGCTCTTGGCATCGGTGTTGCCGCCTGGCGCCTGGGAGCTGGGCGGGCTCGCAAGGAGGATCCGGTCTCAGCCGGCGCCGGCATCACCTTGCATGTGAAGCCAGGCGATCTGATCGAGGCTGGCGCGCCCATCCTGACGATGTATGCCGATGACGCAGCCCGGATCCCGCAGGCCCTGGAGGCCCTCCACGGGGCCGTTGAGGTCGGCCCGGCAGATTCAGTCATCAAGCGACTGCCGCTCATTTTGGAGCGAATCGCGCCCTGACGTTCATAGTCGCGAACCCCCGTTTGTCACTTCCCTGCCGCCTGTCGATGCGCCCCCTTTCGCCGCCTCGGCGATTAGGCAGAGAGGAGGGGGTTGCCTTAGCAATGCAATAAGAGGAGGCTCCGTTTATGCGCAATTTCAAGCGCGGCTCCTGGCAACGGAAGGAGATCACACTATGACCTTTGTTCAGATTATTGAGTTCACAACTTCGCGTCGGGATGATATGGAGGCGCTCTTTTCGCAATGGATAGCTGATGGTGAGATGCACGGCCTTGTGCAACGAGTCCTGTCCACAAGTGACCGAGACAGCCCAAACACCTATGTGACCATCGTGGAATTTGAGTCCTATGAGGCGGCAATGCAGAACTCCGAGCGGCCTGCCACAGGCGAATTCTCTGCACGGATGATGGCGTTATCCGACGGCGAGCCGATCTTTCGCAATCTTGATGTCACTACTCAGTGGTCGGCGCAATAGGCGACAACTTCAGAATCGTCAACGAAATTGGTCGGCGCAGTTTGTCGAGATCGCGCGAGCCGCTGAGATGTCAGCATGCCAGTAATAACCATATGTACCGAACCAATCAACGATGTATGGATCTTTGAATGGAAGGACAGATCATGACCAATCTCTACAAGCAAAGCGTCGCGGCACCGAGTGAGACCAGAGAATTCTTAGACGGTAAGGGTCGCATGGACTTGGTGACGCTGGACGGAGCTCTCGTTGGATGCGGCACCTTCGAGCCTGGCTGGCGATGGTCGGAGCACGTGAAGCCCATCGCCGGTACTGACAGTTGTCAGGCGGCACACATGGGCTACTGCGTTTCTGGCCACATGACAGTTCGCATGAACGACGGACAGGAGATCGAATTCGGCCCTGGTGATTTCATGATTGCACCACCCGGGCACGACGCATGGATTGTCGGAGACGAACCCTGCGTATTGGTCGATTGGCAAGGTGTCGCTGATTACGCAAAGCGGTAATCCAGCTAGGGCTTCATCTCTTCAAAGAACTAGCCTCGACCCCATTGGCAATATCGCAGCGGACGAAAGCGGCTCCAGAAGACCCGAGACTGTCATCTATGTCGGTAGACATCAGTCCTCATGGAAGTAGTGCTGCAGTACTTTGACGGTTGCCCCAACTGGGTTGAGGCGGACAAGTTGCTGCGCGAAGCTCTTGCCCAGGTGGGTTCTTCTGGAATTATTGTCAAGCATCAGAAGGTAGAGACCTTCGACCAGGCCGTCGCAGCAGGGTTCATCGGATCGCCGACGATACTCATTGACGGGCGCGATCCCTTCGCGGTTGTCGGAGCCCAGGCGGGAATGGCATGCCGGGTCTATTCGACTCCGGAAGGGCTGAGCGGTTCACCGACACTCGAACAACTGGTTGCTGTACTGCTCAGATGACCAACCTTTGAAGGGCGTTCCGACTGCATTTTCTGAGTTGGAGTCCGACCTCGGTTTGCCCAGCTATTGACCATTGCTACTGCTTGACTGCCTCCTCGGCTTTGGTCGGGTGAACTGAAAAGGAGCACTGCTCCCGCCAGCTGGTCGAGCAGTTGGGTGCGCGCCGTCTAACACAGCACCCGCAAACTGCAGCAGGACTCGGCTGAGGTCTTAAGAGCTTTTGGAAGCCCGTGCATTTCGTCTGTGTCCGAGGGCAGAGATCCAGCAGTTGATGAGGCGCGCCTACGAGCGCCAATTATTGGAATTTGATCGGCTTTGGGTTTCCCGAGTCTTGACCTCGACCATGCGCTTTGAACGCGGCGCGGATTCAAGCGATCCCTTGCTGTGGTTACCGGTTACCGGTTACCGTTTACCGGATGCCGTGTTTGGCGCTGTGCGCGCAGCTCATTTAGGCAATGTCGAGTACTTGCAGATCATGGCGAGAGATCGTCGCGTTGAACTCATCGACGGCAATGGGATCTGAGATGCGCGAAGCCCCGGGCACTGGCGTCTGGCGTGAGTTTCTCTGGCTGTTCGGCAAGATTGATTCTTCAGTTGAGCCGCACGAAGCCCACTGAGTTCTTCTGGGCGATAGCGTGACGGCATGCTTGATGCCGGAAACTTCGCGCCAGTTCCCTCGGATCTCATTGCTCGAGCCCCCAAGGTCTTGCTGCACGATCACCTCGATGGTGGGCTTCGTCCGGCGACCGTAATCGAGCTCGCGGCTGATTCGGGATATGCGGATCTGCCGGCGACTGAACCCGAAGCACTCGCCTCCTGGTTTGCCGATGCGGCGTATTCGGGATCCCTCGAGCGGTATCTGGACACCTTCAAGCACACCGTGGGCGTCACGCAAACCCAGGCTGCTCTGCGCCGGGTCGCACGTGAATGCGCGATTGACCTGGCAGCCGACGGAGTCATCTATGCCGAGGTGCGCTACGCGCCCGAATTGCACACTCAACTCGGGTTGACTCTTCCGAGCATTGTTGAAGCAGTGCTTGCTGGCTTCGCCGAAGGGGAGCGCGAGGCCGCGCGCTTGGGCCAGTCGATTCGCATCGGTGTGCTGCTCACGGCGATGCGCACGGCCACTCATTCGCGCGAGATCGCTGAGTTGTCCGTTGCGTTCCGCGATCGCGGAGTGGTGGGCTTCGACATTGCTGGCGCTGAGGCTGGCTATCCTCCAACTCGGCATCTGGATGCATTCGAGTATCTGCGCCGAGAGAATGCGCACTTCACGATTCATGCTGGTGAGGCCTTCGGACTGCCGTCGATCTGGGAGGCGATCCAGTGGTGTGGTGCCGATCGACTCGGGCATGGCGTGCGCATTGTTGACGACATCACAATTGAAGCTGATGGTCAGGTCACTCTTGGACGGCTCGCCGCATATGTGCGCGACTGCCGTATCCCTCTGGAGATGTGTCCGAGTTCCAATGTGCAAACCGCAGCAGCTGCATCGATCGCGGAGCATCCCATCGGCCTGCTTCGCCGATTGGGCTTTCGCGTCACGGTGAACACCGACAATCGTCTGATGTCTGGCACGTCGATGACTCACGAGTTGGAATTGCTCGTCGATGCTTTTCATTACGGACTCGATGACCTCCAGTGGTTCACCGTCAATGCGATGAAGAGCGCATTCCTGCCCTTCGATGAGCGGCTCCAGATCATCAACGAACAGATCAAGCCCGCCTATGCAGAATTACGGGCGGTGCTTGCTGAGCGGCTGATCAACAATCCGGCATAAGTCGAAATGCGTCAAAGACCCATCGGGTGCCACACCGTCTTGATCTCCAGGAACGCAATCATCTGCAGCAGGCTCGGGGTCTTGTCGGCCCGCACAGTTGAGCGCTGTACTCGCTTCAGTGTTCCGGCGGCCTCGCGCTCAAGTTCGACGGCAAGCTCTGGATCATCCACGCCGCTGAGATCCAAGGCATTGACATCGCCGTGGCTGGCCAGCCAGGGCAGGATTTCTGCGGCGCTGCCCGTCAGAATGTTCACCGCGCCAGCAGGCATGTCGCTGCTTTCGAGTACCTCGGCCATGGTGATGGCCACGATCGGTTGCAACTCGCTGGCCAGAATGATGGCGGAGTTGCCACTTACGATGATCGGTGCCAGCACATTTACCAGACCGAGAAGTGCTGGAGTTGAAGGTGCTGCTGCCACCACCACCCCAGTTGGCTCAGGTACCGAGAAGTTGTAGTAGGGGCCCGCGACCGGATTGGCCGTGCCCACCACCTGCGTGAGCTTGTCGGCCCAGCCCGCGTACCAAACCATGCGATCGATCGCTTGCTCGACTTCTTGGCGTGCCTTCTTCGCGGAGCCTCCTCCGAGGAGTTGCAGCTCTTCGGCAAATTGCGCACTGCGACCCTCCATCACCTCCGCGATGCGATACATCACCTGGCCACGGTTGTAGGCAGTAGCAGCGGACCATGAGTTGAAGCCCTTGCGAGCTGCGAGCACTGCGTCGCGAGCGTCCTTGCGGCTTGCCTTGGCCATATTGGTCAAGAACTCGCCATCGGCGGTGTTGACCTCAAAGACTCGTCCCGATTCACTGCGCGGGAACTGACCGCCGACGTAGAGCTTGTACGTCTTGCGCACCTCCAGTCGGTCGTTCATGCGCTTGCCCCCTTCCCGTGGCCTTGCAGGTAGGGAGCCAGACCGTGGACTCCACCCTCTCGACCAAAGCCAGATTCCTTGTACCCGCCAAAGGGGCTGGCTGGATCAAAGCGGTTGAAGGTATTGGCCCAGACCACGCCAGCCCGCAGGCGATTGGCCATCCACAGGATTCGGCTGCCCTTCTCGCTCCAGACGCCTGCGCTGAGTCCATAGGGGGTGTTATTCGCCTTTTCCAAGGCCTCCTCTGGAGTGCGGAAGGTGAGCACTGACAGCACTGGGCCAAAGATCTCTTCGCGAGCAATGCGATGCGCTTGGGTGACGTTGGTGAAGATGGTGGGAGCAAACCAGAAGCCTGCTGCCGGGATCTCGCACGGTGCTGTCCAGCGCTCGGCGCCTTCTGCATCGCCGGCCGCAGTCAGTTCAGTGATGCGCTCCAACTGCACCGATGAGTTGATGGCACCGATATCTGTGTTCTTATCAAGGGGATCGCCCAATCGCAGGGTCTCGAGTCGACGCTTGAGCGCATGGACGACTTCATCAGCCACCGATTCCTGCAGCAGCAGCCGACTGCCAGCGCAGCAAACTTGTCCTTGATTGAAGAAGATGCCATTGACTATGCCTTCGATCGCCTCATCCAATGCCGCATCTTCAAACACGATGTTTGCGGCCTTGCCTCCCAGTTCGAGACTGAGACCCTTGCCGCTTCCTGCGAGGGATCGCTGGATCGAACGGCCAACAGCAGTGCTGCCGGTGAATGCCACCTTGTTCACGTCGGGATGTTCCACCAGCAGTCGTCCGGTCTCGCCGGCACCTGTGACGATGTTGACCACCCCGGGCGGCAGATCGGCCTGCTGGCAGATCTCGGCGAACAAGAGCGCTGTCAGTGAAGTCGTCTCGGCCGGCTTCAGCACAACAGTGTTGCCTGCTGCCAGTGCGGGTGCGATTTTCCAGGCGAGCATCAGCAGTGGAAAGTTCCAAGGGATCACTTGACCAACGACTCCGAGTGCCTTGGGCTCGGTGCCGAGTCCGGCGTACTCAAGCTTGTCGGCCCAACCCGCATAGTAGAAGAAGTGTGCTGCCACAAGGGGAATGTCGACATCACGAGATTCACGAATGGGCTTGCCGTTGTCCAAAGACTCCAGAACCGCAAGTTCACGGGAGCGCTCTTGAATGATCCGCGCGATGCGAAAGAGGTATTTGGCTCGTTCGCGGCCGGACATTCGCGACCACACTTTCGTGTACGCAGTTCTTGCAGCCTTGACTGCAGAGTCGATGGCTGCGGCGTCGGCTTCGGCAACGAGTGAGAGCACTTCTTCGGTTGCCGGATTGATGCTTGCAAAAGTGTCGGCACCGTCGACGAACTCGCCATTGATGAACAGACCGTATTGTGGCGCAATGGTGACGATCGACCTCGACTCAGGTGCCGGTGCGTATTCGAATGTCATGAATCCTCGTCCCTAGTCGATCGTGACGTAATCGGGGCCGGAGTAGTGACCGGTGCTCATGCGCTGACGCTGCAGCAAAAGATCGTTGAGCAGGGTGGACGCGCCGAAGCGGAAGAGATCGGGGATCAGCCAGTCTTTGCCGAGAGTCTCGTTGACCAGTACGAGGTACTTGATGGCGTCCTTGCTCGTGCGAATGCCGCCTGCCGGCTTCATGCCGATGCGGCGTCCGCTGATCTCATGGAAGTCGCGAATGGCTTCAAGCATGACCAAGGTGACAGGCAGGGTTGCAGCTGGCGTGATTTTTCCGGTAGAGGTCTTGATGAAATCGGCGCCAGCAAGTATTGCCAGCCAACTCGCACGGCGAACATTGTCGAGAGTCTGCAGTTCGCCAGTTTCAAGTATCACTTTCAGGTGTGCGGTGCCACAGACGGACTTGACTGCCTTGATCTGATCGAACACCAGAGCGAGATCGCCTTCGAGGAAAGCGCCACGGTCAATCACCATGTCGATCTCGTCGGCGCCGGCTTCGACAGAGTGCACCGTGTCTGCAAGCTTCACATCGAGTTCAGCTCGACCACTGGGAAAGGCCGTTGCAACGGCGGCCACATGCAAGGTGCTGCCGACTTCGGCTCGAGCAGTTGCCACCATGTCGCCGTAGACGCACACCGCCGCTACATGTGGCACCGAGGTATCCAGCGGATCGGGATGCTTGGCCTTGGCACAGAGGGCTCGGACCTTGCCAGCAGTGTCCATGCCTTCCAAAGTGGTGAGATCGACCATGCTGATCGCGGTATCGATCGCCCAGGCCTTTGATGTTGTCTTGATCGAGCGAGTCCCCAGCATCGCGATGCGTCCCTGTGCACCAACCTCGTCGACTCCTGGCAGGCCCGCGACCAGACTGCGCATTGCGGCACTGGACTGTCCGGCCTCTTCGAGGTCCCGAGCAGTCAGTCTTGGCACGTTCTCACCCTAGCCATTGACGTGCGTCGTCGGCGATCCTCGCGAGGGCGGCTTGGGCCGCCGTGCGTGCGGCGCCGACATCGGATCCCTGCACTGGCTCGATGACCTGCAAGTAGCACTTGACCTTGGGCTCAGTGCCGCTGGGACGCACGATCACCCGACCGCCTCCCTCGAGAGTGAATCGGAGTCCGTCGGTCGGGGGAAGGCCATCGCTCGGCAACTCGAGGTCATCAACCGCTTGTACTGCGAGGCCGCCAACGCTGGTCGGCGGATGTTGACGCAGTGCCTGCATTGCGTTGGTGATCAGCGTCGGATCAGCGAGGCGAACCGAGACCTGCGCAGTGGCGTACACCCCGTGCTGAAGCGCTAGTTGATCCAGAAGATCCTGAACGGTGCGGCCTTCGGCTTTCAAGATTGCGGCCAACTCTGCGAATAACAACGCTGCGGTGATGCCATCCTTGTCGCGCACATGCGCTGGGTCAACGCAGTAGCCCAGCGCCTCTTCGTAGCCGAACGCGAGGTCAGGTACTCGGCTGATCCACTTGAACCCAGTGAGAGTCTGTCGATACTCCACACCGGCGCGCTCTGCGATGGCCTTGAGCATCGAACCGGATACCAGTGACTGCACGAGAGTGCCACGGTTTCCTCGTTCAAGCACCCACCAGCCCAGCAGCCAACCCACTTCGTCACCGCTCAACATCCGCCAACCGAGGGTGGTCGCATCAGGAATACCTATTGCGCAGCGATCAGCATCGGGGTCGCTGGCGATTATGAGATCCACTCGCTGCGTTTGAGCCAAGGCGAGTGCCAGGTCCATGGCACCGGGCTCTTCTGGGTTGGGGAAGGCCACGGTCGGGAAATCGGGGTCGGGCTGCAGTTGCTCTGGTACGGCAATCACTGATGGAAAGCCTGCGCGCTCGAAGACGCGCTCAAACAGCTCGCCGCCAACTCCGTGCATGGCTGTGTAGACCGCGCGTACGGATCGGGCGGTCGAATGTGAAACCAAGGCCACGGCAGTTTCGATATAGGCATCAATGACTTGTTCGTCAAGAGTGAGCCATTCGGAGTCAATCTGGGCCGAAGGCAACTCCTTGGACGCGGCTACTCGATCAATCTCTGCGCTGATCTCCGCGTCAGCAGGCGGCACAATCTGCGATCCATCACCCAGGTAGACCTTGATGCCGTTGTCGCGAGCTGGATTGTGGCTGGCTGTCACCATGACGCCTGCGGCGCACCCAAGCCATCGAATGGCAAAGGCCAATAGCGGGGTGGGCAGGGCTCGGGGAAGCACCATCGCGCTGAGCCCGCTCTGAGATAGCACTGCAGCCACATCGTGCGCGAAGTCTGCTGATCGATGACGTGCGTCGTGACCGATCACCACTGAGCCACCGCCATGGGCGAGCAGGTACCTCGCCAGACCCGCAGCCGTCTGTTGAACCACGACTCGATTCATCCGATTCGGACCTGGCCCCAGAGCTCCGCGGATGCCTGCCGTGCCGAAGGCGAGCCGAGTAGCGAAGGAATCCTCAAGTTCACGAATTGCTGGAGCCGCACCAGCCTGCGCGGCCGAGATGAGTGTGCTGAGTTCGGTACGGCTTTGTGGGTCGGGATCGATCGCCAGCCAGGCTTGCGCCGCAGCCAGCACTTCGGTCATGCCAGCTCCCGAATGACCCGACCGAGCAGCACACCCATCGATGTTGAGGCAGCTTTGCCGGCGGCAAGCACTTCCTGATGGTTGAGGGCCTCCCCACTCATCCCTGCAGCAAGATTGGTGACCAGTGAGATTCCAAGAATCTCCATCCCAAGAGATCGGGCGACGATCGCTTCAAGGGCAGTGCTCATCCCGACGAGAGTTCCGCCGATCGCACGTAACATGCCGATCTCGGCGGGAGTCTCGTACATAGGGCCGCGGAACTGTCCATAGATGCCTTCAGCAAGAGTGGGATCAAGTTCCTTGCAGATTGCTCGCAGTCGGCTGCTGTAGAGATCAGTGAGATCAACAAAGTGAGCCCCGTGTAGAGGCGAGGTGCCGGTGAAGTTGATGTGATCCTTGATGAGCACTGGCGTTCCTGGTTGCCAACTGGGGTCCAGCCCACCGCAGCCATTGGTCAATACGATGGTCTTGCAGCCGGCCGCGGCTGCGGTGCGTACTGCGTGAGTGACAGCGTCAACTCCGCGCTCTTCATACAAATGTGTGCGTCCGAAGAACACGAGCACCCGCACTCCATCTGCATCGATGCTCCGTACGCGCCCAGCGTGGCCAGCAACAACTGGCGAAGTGAAATGCGGAAGCTGGGTCATCTGGACTTCAGCAACAGTGGTGCCCAAGGCTTCGGCCGCTGCAACCCAACCAGATCCAAGCACGATGGCGACATCGTGCTTCGGGATGCCGGTGAGTTGGATCAAGACCTCAGCGGCCTGCTGCGCATGTTCCAGGGCTTGGATTGTGCTGGGGTGATCGGTCACTGTGTGAATCTACCCGCGCACAGCTCACGAGTCACTGATCGCGCTGGTCCGAATGCAGGTGTAGGTGACGCGCGGCCTCAGCGATGGAGCCGGAAAGACTCGGATAGACGGTGAAAGCGCTGGCTAGTTCGTCAACAGTCATCCGCTGATGAATGGACACTGTGAGCACATGGATCAATTCACTCGCATTTGCACCAACTACTACCGCGCCGGCGATCAATCGCGATCCTCGGCGACACAGGATCTTCACGAAGCCGTCGTACTGTTCCTGCATCTTGGCTCTCGCGTTTGTATTGAGTGGCAAGATCACGACATCTCCACGGAACTCACCGTCATCGAGATCTTTTTGGGTCAAGCCAACTGTCGCGATTTCAGGGTCGGTGAACACGGTGCTCGACACGAGAAGACGATCAAGTGGTTGCACGGCATCGCCCAGCGCATGCCACATAGCGATGCGGCCCTGCATCGCAGCGACCGATGCAAGCATCAATACGCCCGTGCAGTCGCCAGCGGCGTAGATGCCGCGGGTGGAAGTGCGCGAGACCCGATCAACGCGAATGAATCCATTGGCATTGGTATCGACGCCTGCCCCTGCAAGTCCGAGCATCTCAGTGTTTGGGATTGATCCAACTGCCATAAGTGCATGCGAGCCGTCGATGAGTCGACCATCTTCAAGCTCGACGACCACGCCATCGCCCTCGCGACGGACAGCAACTGCACGAGCGCGGGACATGACCTCCAGGCCACGTCGGGCCCAGACTTCTTCGAGCACTCTTGCCGCATCAGGATCTTCTCCTGGCAGCACGCGATCGCGCGAGGAGATCAGCACCACGCTGCTGCCAAGACCGTGGTACGCGCTGGCGAACTCAGCACCCGTGACACCAGAGCCGACAACAATCAGGCGTTCTGGAACTTCGGCGAGGTCGTAGACCTGTTCCCAGTTCAAGATGCGCTCACCATCAGGCATCGCATTGAGCAATTGCCGCGGGCGAGCTCCAGTGGAGATCAAGATGGTGTCAGCGCGATAGGTGTACTCGTCGCCCTCGGAGGTTTCCACGAGTACGGAGTTCGCACCGTTGAGGCGTCCCTTGCCTCGCACCAGGCGGACTCCCTCGCGTTCCAAGCTCAGGCGGATGTCTTCGCTCTGCGAACTGGCGAGCGCTTTGACGCGCGCATTGACGGTGGCCAGATTCACGCTGAGCAGATGCGCCGCGGCTTCTTGCCCGTCGAGCAGCACGCCGAGCCCGCTTGATTCGGCTGTGGTCATCATGACGTTCGCAGTGGCGATCAGAGTCTTGCTTGGGACGCAGTCGGTGAGCACTGCCGAACCACCAACGCCATCGCTGTCAACCAGAGTGACATCGGCACCCAACTGTCGGGCGACCAGCGCAGCCTCATATCCGCCGGGGCCACCGCCGAGGATTACGACCGCTGTCACCTTGTTTTCCTTTTCGTTAGCAGCGGTAGGCGGCTATTCGCCCTTGATCTCCAGCAGAACCGTTCCGTTCGGCACGGTCGCACCAGGCTCGGCAGTGAGGTTAGTGATGACACCCGACTTGTGTGCGTTCAAGGGCTGCTCCATCTTCATGGCTTCCAGCACCACCAGGAGATCGCCTGCGGCAACCTGCTGACCCTCGGTGACCTCGACCTTGACGACAGTGCCTTGCATCGGAGCAACCAGCGCATCGCCATCAAGGACTGCGGTTGCCTTCTTGCTGCTCGAGCGTGGCGCCTTGGTGGATTTGCTTCCACCACCGATCACCCCATCGCCAGGAAGGCTGACTTCCAGGCGTTTGCCATTGACCTCGACGACCAGGTTCTGCCTGGCGTCAACGACGGCAAGTCCGCCGCTGAAGCCGCCATAGGGCTGGATCTTGTTGTCGAAATCCTCGTCGATCCAACGGGTGTGCACGGTGAAGGCTGCTTCGGGATCAGCAGGGGCGAAGTTGGCGTCGTGCACGACTGCCCTGTGGAAGGTGAGTGCAGTGGCGATGCCTTCGATGACGAACTCATGCAGTGCGCGACGGGCGCGCTCAAGGGCCTGAGTGCGGTCCTTGCCGGTGACGATGAGCTTGCCTATCAGCGAGTCGAAATTGCCGCCGATGACATCGCCCAGGCGCGCACCGGTGTCCAGGCGAATGCCCGGACCGCTCGGTGGCCGCCAGACGATGAGCTCGCCGGGACCTGGCAGGAATCCGCGGCCAGGATCTTCGCCGTTGATGCGGAATTCAATCGAGTGACCACGCAGCTCTGGGTCTGGATAGTCAATGGCGCCGCCGTCGGCGATCCGGAACTGCTCGCGAACCAGGTCAATGCCAGAAACTTCCTCGGAAACGGGGTGTTCCACCTGCAAGCGGGTGTTGACCTCAAGGAAGGAGATCGTGCCGTCCTGGCCGATGAGGAATTCGCAAGTGCCGGCATTGACGTAGCCCGCTTCTTTGAGAATGGCCTTGGACGATTCGTAAAGAGTGGTGGTCTGAGCTTCGGTCAGGAATGGGGCAGGAGCTTCCTCGACCAGCTTCTGGTGACGTCGTTGCAAGGAGCAGTCGCGAGTGGAGATGACCACGACATTGCCATGGATGTCGGCAAGGCATTGAGTCTCAACGTGACGGGGCTTGTCGAGGTAGCGCTCGACAAAGCACTCACCGCGTCCGAAGGCAGCGGTTGCCTCGCGTACAGCTGACTCGAAGAGTTCAGGGATTTCATTGAGTTTGTAGGCGACCTTCAAGCCACGTCCGCCGCCACCGAATGCTGCCTTGATGGCAACCGGAAGACCGAACTCCTTGGCGAAGGCGACAATCTCGTTGGCGCTCTTCACGGGCTCAGGTGTGCCGGGAACCTGTGGCGCGCCAGCCTTCTGTGCAATGTGCCGAGCCGAGACCTTGTCGCCGAGGGCGCGAATGGCTGCGGGTGGCGGCCCGATCCAGATCAGGCCAGCATCGATGACCGCTTGGGCGAAGTCGGCATTCTCGGACAGGAAGCCATAGCCGGGATGCACAGAGTCAGCGCCGGAATCAGCGCAGGCCTTGAGGATCTTGTCGAAGACGAGGTAGGAATCACTGGCGGTCTCGCCGCCAAGGTTGTATGCCTCATCGGCCATGCGCACGTGCATCGCGTTGCGATCGGGCTCGGCGTAGACAGCGACCGAGGTCAGTCCGGCATCGCGGCAGGCGCGAATGACACGGACGGCAATCTCGCCCCGGTTTGCAATCAGTACTTTGCGCACTTTGTTGGCCTCTTCCTCGCGTATATGCAGGTGGCACTGTATCGACACAGGGCGCTGAATGCGCACCGCCCATCGACGTCAGTCTTGGGTCGAGCCGTCTGGCTGGAGTCCGACCCAGAGGTCAGTCCACGTCACTTCAAACTGTTGTAGGAGCAGTCGCAGTAGGGGCAGGGATAGTCCAACCACATTCGATGAATCTCCGATGATCCGCTCGATGAATGGTCCCCCGAGAGCATCGAGGGTGAAGCCGCCAGCCACCTGAAGGGGCTCGCCACTTGCGATATAGGCCTCGATCTCGGTGCTGGTGGGGGTGGCATGGAAGACCTCGGTGCTGGCCACCTCGCCGAGCTCCTTGCCTGTGCTGGGTTGGATCAGCCAATGACCGGTCCGAAGGAAGGCGCTGCGGCCAGCCATCTGCTGCCAGCGGGCTCGGGCGGCTTCGGCTGAGCCAGGCTTGCCGTGCGCAACACCGTCGACATCGAGCACTGAGTCACAGCCGAGCACGATGACGTTGTCTTCGGCCGAGAATCGCTGTGCAACATCGCGGGCCTTGGCCTGGGCCAGGGCCAGACACAAATCGATGGGCGCAATCGGAGAAAGAGTCTGGGTCAGTGCATCTTCATCGACTGTGGAGACCTCAATCTGCGCAGTCACGCCAGCATTGGCCAGCAGCATCCGACGTGCAGGAGATGCCGAGGCCAGTACGAGTGAGGTCACGCCTTACTGAGGCATCGTCGATGCGCGCCAAGCAGTCGCACTTGGCCGTGGAGTGCTGTGGATGCCGCGGCTGAGGTCGTTCCAGAATGAAAAGTGATGTGGTGGTGTGGCATCGGGAGTAAGGCTGGAAACGATGGCCAAGATTGCGGCCAGTTCCTCTTCGGTCGGATTGCCACTGATGACCCGAAGCACCGGACGCTTGGGATCTGGGTGCTCGGAGGTCACAGCGGGATATTTCCGTGCTTGCGCGGTGCGCGGTTGGTGCGCTTATTGCGCAGGTTGCGCAGGGCTCGGATGATCACCACTCGAGTGTCGTGAGGCTGGATGACACGGTCGATGTAGCCGCGTTCTGCAGCACGGTAGGGGTTGGCCAGGGTCTCCTTGTATTCCTCGATCAACTCCGCCCGCTTGGCGACAGGATCGGTGGCCTCAGCCAGTTCCCTGCGGTACAGGATGTTTGCAGCACCTTCGGCGCCCATCACTGCGATTTCCGCAGTGGGCCAAGCCAGGTTGATGTCCGAGCCCAGGTGCTTGCTCGACATCACGATGTAGGCGCCGCCATAGGCCTTGCGGGTGATGACGTTGATCATCGGAACGGTGGCCTCGGCGTATGCGTAGATGAGCTTGGCGCCGCGGCGGATGATGCCGTCCCATTCCTGATGAGTGCCGGGCAGGAAGCCAGGGGTGTCAGTGAGGGTGATGATTGGGATGTTGAAGGCATCGCAGGTGCGAATGAAACGAGCCGCCTTCTCTGAGGCTGAGATATCCAGGGTGCCAGCGAACTGCATTGGCTGGTTGGCAACGATGCCGACGCTACGACCTTCAACTCGACCAAAGCCGCAGACGATGTTTGGCGCGAACAGAGCCTGGATCTCCAGGAAGTCGCCATCGTCGAGGATGTGGCCAATGACCCGGTGCATGTCATATGGCTGGTTGGGTGAATCGGGCACAAGGGAATCGAGCTCGTAGTCATCTTCGTTGAGTTCAAGGCTGACGTCGGTGTCGAAGACTGGGGCCTCTTCGAGGTTGTTGCTTGGCAAGAAGCCGAGTAGTGCGCGCACGTACTCGATGGCCTCCTCTTCGTTTGGAGACATGTGGTGCGCGACGCCGGACTTGGTGTTGTGCGTCTGGGCACCGCCGAGCGCCTCCATCGCCACTTCTTCGCCGGTCACTGTCTTGATGACATCGGGACCAGTGATGAACATGTACGAGGTCTTCTCGACCATGATCGTGAAGTCGGTGATAGCGGGGGAGTAGACGGCGCCGCCAGCGCTTGGTCCCATGATCATCGAGATCTGCGGGATGACGCCGGATGCAGCGACATTGCGCTTGAATATCTCGCCGTACATGGCCAGTGATGCAACGCCCTCCTGGATGCGCGCGCCACCGGAGTCGTTCATACCGATGACTGGGCAGCCAGTCTTGAGTGCAAGATCCATCACCTTGACGATCTTCTCGCCGACGAGTTCACCAAGGGAGCCACCGAAGGTGGAGAAATCCTGAGCGAAGACGCAGACCGGACGACCATCGACAGTGCCGTAGCCGGTGATGACGGCGTCGCCCAGCGGACGCGTCTTCTCCTGTCCAAAGTCATGCGAGCGGTGGCGGGTAAGTGAGTCGACCTGCTGAAAGGAGTGCTCATCGAGCAGCATTTCAATGCGCTCCAGGGCCGACAGCTTTCCGCGAGCATGCTGCTTGGTGATGGCCTCCTGCTGGCGGCCGTCGGTCTCAGCCTCGTAGTCAGCCAGCACCGCTCCCTTGCCTGCGGTGGTGTGACTGTCGATGCTCTTCTGGTCCTTCGCTACGGCGCTCATCGGGCCTCCTCGCGCGTTACCTTAGTGGCGTGACCGATCCGGATGCGCGAACTGCCCTGGACATGCCCGCCTTGATTGCCGACTTGCAGGCAGCAGGCTGGGCCGGCCCGATACCTACTCTCTTGGACACTACTGAATCAACGAACAGTGATGTCGCGCGGCTTGCAGAGGCCGGCGCGGTTGAGGGCTCCTGCATCGTGGCCGAACACCAATCGGCAGGCCGGGGCCGGCTGGATCGACAATGGGTCAGCCCACACGGTGCCGGGCTCTGGATGTCAGTTCTGGTGCGCCCTGCAGACATGCCTCGCTCAAGTTGGAGCTGGCTGCCGCTGCTGGCCGGACTCGCATCGGCAAATGCAATCCGCTCGGTGACTGGAGTCCAGGCAGAGGTGAAGTGGCCCAATGACCTCGTGGTCGTCGATCACAGTTCTCGCAAGCTCGGTGGGATTCTGAGTGAGGCTCATGGTGATGATGCCGTTGTCGTGGGCATTGGGTTGAACGTTTCGATGACTCGGGCCGAGCTGCCCGTTCCAACTGCTACGTCGATCACCCTTGAGGGCGGCAGCGCGGGACGCGAAGCCTTGCTTGCCGCCGTGCTCGGCAATTTTGCTCGCTGTCTGGCGCGCTGGAGGGCGCAAGACGCGCAGTTGTTTGTCGAATATCGCGATCTCTGCGCGTCGATCGGCCGGGTGGTCGAGGCCACTCTGCCCGATTCAGTAATCGTCCACGGACTCGTGCTTGATGTTGATGACAACGGACAGTTGATCGTCGATGACGGCACCGCGAACGTGATGGTCACCGCAGGCGACGTAATTCATGCCAGTATTTAGACGTAATTCATGCCAGTATTTAACTGTGACGTATCCAGCAAAACTCTTGGCGCCGGGCGAATCCATCGTCTATGAGCTCCGGCCACATTGGCGCGGGCTCATCATCCCGATCTTTTCATTTCTCGTTGAGGTCTTCATCCTGACCGCTCTATTCCTTTGGTCTGATGTCTCATGGTTCCGATGGGCTCTCGGCGCGATATTCGTCGTCCTGGTCGTGTGGAGAAGCGTGATCCCCTTTTTGCGCTGGATCACGACCGAGTATGTCTTCACTGATCGACGCATCATCGTGCGGCAGGGGCTGCTCACCAAGGAAGGCCGCGATATGCCGCTGGCCAAGACGAACAACGTCACTTTCCGCCAGAGCATTCTTGGGCGGATGCTCAACTATGGCGATCTGGACATTGATTCAGCCAACGCTGATGGGAGCTTGATCGTCAAGGACGTCACCAATGTCGAAGAGATACAACGAGATATCTATCGGCTGCAGGAAGAAGATGACACTCGTCGTCGACGCAATGGTGGCGAGTCCGGCCTCAGCTAGATGAGCGTGGCAGCGTCGCGTTCGGCGACCTCCTGGTCGGCCGGATTTCTTGGCACTAAAGGGAATACCCATTTGCGATAGCTCCAGAATCGGAACATCGTGCCCAAGCCAAGCCCGATGACGTTAGCGCTGAGGTTGTCGGCCAGCGCGCTGGTGAAGCCCAGGACGTAGTGACTGAGGTAGAGGCAGCCAATGGCGATGAGCATGCCAACGCCATTGAGCAGGAAGAACATAGCGAGTTCGCGGCTCATATGCGTGCGACCGCGATGACGGAAAGTCCAGTACCGATTGCCGAAGTACGCAACCATGGTGGCAACTGCGACGCTGACGATCTTTGCGCTGATCGGACGATCAAACATCGGGCCCTGGCCGCCTGCGAAGCGCAGATAGTTGAACAGGCCAATGTCGACAACGAGAGCTGAAAGACCCACGAGCCCGAACTTGGCCACCTCGCGGTACAGGGCGCGAAATTGATCGAGGAAACCGATCGCTGCCCGCACGACTGCAGGCCGCTGGTCGGTTGATGGCATTAATGCAGCATACCTATGCATTTTGAGCGACTTGACGATTCTGCGGCCATCAGCCGCCGGTAGATTGGGGCAGTGACGCAAGCAGATGGTGCTCCCACTGTCGGGATGATTGGTGGAGGCCAACTTGCGCGAATGAGCGCCGAAGCCGCCACCGCCTTGGGCATCGGATTTCGAGTACTTGCGGCGTCTCCTACGGATCCCGCGGCGCTGGTCGTGCACGATGTTCACATTGGTGCGCACGATGATCCAATTGCCGTCTCGGCATTCGCCGAGGGCTGCGATGTCGTCACCTTTGATCACGAGCATGTGCCCACCGCAATCTTGGAGGGACTGCTTGCCCGGGGGATCGCGGTGCGACCCAGTCCCAGTGCGCTGGCCCACGCCCAGGACAAATTGCAGATGCGGGTCGCGCTCACCGCGATCGGCGTTCCATGCCCGGCCTGGTCGCAAGTGCTTGCATCTGCTGACGTTGAGCACTTCGCGCAAAGCCATGGCTGGCCGGTCGTGCTGAAGACTTCGCGTGGCGGCTATGACGGCCGTGGAGTCTGGGTTGTGCGCAGTGCCGACGAGGCAAGTGCCGTCATGGCAACGCCGCTGTTTGCAGAATCCTTCTGGTTGGCAGAGCAGTTCGTGCCATTCACGCGGGAGCTTTCAGCTCAGGTTGCCCGATCACCGCATGGGCAAGCCGTCGCTTACCCAGTCGTGCAGACGACGCAAATCAATGGCATCTGCGCCGAAGTCATCGTTCCTGCGCCAGAGCTCAGAGAGGAACTCGCGCTCGAAGCGCAGAACATCGCCCTACGAATTGCGCGCGACCTTGATGTGGTCGGGATGCTTGCTGTCGAACTCTTTGAGACCTCGGACGGACTTGTCGTCAACGAGCTTGCGATGCGACCGCACAACTCCGGCCACTGGACCATCGAGGGCGCAGCTACCAGTCAGTTTGAAAATCATCTCCGGGCGGTGCTTGACCTGCCGCTCGGTGATCCGCGCATGCGCGCGCCACATGCCGTGATGGTCAACGTGCTCGGGGGATCCGTTGGCAATCTCTACTCCGCATACCGCCACGTGTTCGCGCGAGATCCGGAGATCAAGGTGCACCTGTACGGCAAGGAAGTTCGCCCCGGTCGCAAGGTTGGTCACGTGACTTTGCTTGGGGAGGACGCCGACGCGTTACTGGTGCGCGGGCGCCATGCAGCAGACTACTTCTCTGGCGTTATCGATGAATGAGGGAGAGACCATGGCAGATCAGCCGTTGGTGGGCATCTGCATGGGCAGCGACTCAGACTGGCCGACGATGCAGGCTGCAGCCGATGCACTCGATGAGTTCGGCGTGGCCTATGAGGTCAATGTCGTCTCCGCACACCGCATGCCGCACGAGATGGTCGAATACGGTGCAACTGCAACTGACCGCGGTCTGCGTGTGATCATCGCTGGTGCCGGCGGCTCGGCACACCTGCCCGGCATGCTGGCAGCGCTCACTCCGATTCCGGTCATTGGCGTTCCCGTTGCCGTTGGTTCCCTTGACGGCATGGACTCACTTTTGTCGATTGTTCAGATGCCTGCTGGTGTTCCTGTTGCAACTGTGGCGATTGGCAATGCGCGAAACGCTGGCTTGCTCGCGGTTCGTATGCTCGGCATCGCCGACCCCGAGCTCATGAGCTCGATGGTTGATTTTCAGCGTGAACTGAATGCCTCGGCCAAGATCAAGGGTCAGAAGATCAAGCGTTAGGTTCTTAAAGAGTTAGGCGTTTGGTCGGCCCAAGGCTCGATAGCTGAAGCCAGCATTTCGCCAAGCATTCGGGTCCAGGATGTTGCGGCCGTCAATGAGGTTTCTCTCGCGCACAACGGCGGCGACTTCGACCGGATTCAATTCGCGGTACTCAGTCCACTCCGTGCCATGCAAGATGAGATCGGCGCCAGCAAGCGCTTTGATCACATCGGCCTCGTAGTTCATATTCGGATAGACCTTGGCGGCATTGACTAGCGCCTTGGGATCATGCACGACTACACGAGCACCGGCATTGCTCATCGCCACAGCAACGTCGAGTGCGGGTGAATCGCGCACGTCGTCGCTGTTCGGCTTGAAAGCCGCTCCGAGCACGGTCACCGCCTTGCCTGCGAAGCTGCCGCCGAGGATGGCTCGAGCCAGATCCACGACATGTGAACGTCTGCGGAGATTGATCTGGTCGACCTCGCGCAAGAACATGACCGCATCTTCAGCGCCAAGTTCACCGGCGCGGGCCATGAAGGCGCGAATGTCCTTGGGCAGGCAGCCGCCACCGAAGCCAAGGCCAGCGGACAGGAAGCGATTGCCAATGCGGGGGTCGTAACCGATCGCCTCGGCAAGTTGCGCGACATCCGCGCCAGCTGCCTCACATACCTCGGCCATGGCATTGATAAATGAGATCTTGGTGGCCAAGAAGGAGTTGGCTGCAACCTTCACGAGTTCTGCGGTGGGGAAATCCGTGACCAGGAACGGGGTGCCAATGGCGATCAGAGGTGCGTAGACCTCTCGTAGACGATCCTCGGCCTCTTGGCTTCGCACGCCGACGACCAATCGGTCAGGAGTGAGGGTGTCCTCAACGGCAAAGCCCTCGCGGAGGAACTCCGGGTTCCACGCCAGCTCAACCTCGGACACTGCCACGGCCTTCAATCGCTCAGCGATGAGCGCAGCGGTGCCGACGGGCACCGTTGATTTGCCGACCACGAGCGCACCTGGCCGCAAATGCGGGGCAAGGGCTTCAATCGAGGACATGACCTGGGACAGATCAGCACGCTGAGCACCGGCAAGCTGCGGAGTTCCCACACAGATGAAGTGGATATCGGCGAAGTTCGCGGCCTCGGCTATGGAAGTGGTGAAGTTCAGCCGCCCGGCTTCGATATTGCGTTCCAGCACCTCGTCCAGCCCGGGCTCGTAGAAGGGCACATGACCGCCCTGCAGGGTGGCGACCTTGGCTGGGTCTACATCGACTCCGATGACCTCGAAACCCAATTCCGCCATACAGGCAGCGTGGGTTGCCCCCAGATAGCCGGTGCCAATGACGGAGAGTCGCAAAGTCATGCCGCAAGGCTACCGACGCGGCCACCGCCTGCCCCTCTACGCTGACCTCTGTGAGCAATCCGGTAGCAGTGCTTCGTGACCAGGGCCGCAAGATCAAGCGCGGACCGATCCCGGGCTTGCCCGAAGGCCTCACGCTCAAGATCAAGCCGAAATCGTGGCTGGTGAAAGCCGCTGGCGTTGATTCCTTGCAGCAGTTGGCCGTGATGGTTATCGGTGGACCTCCAATCACCCGTGTCGATGTCCGAATCTCGGTGTGGAATCCGCCCAAGGGATGGACGGGTGCCCCTGTGCTGCCCAATCTCTCTTCGGTCTGGCTGCATGGCCATGGCAAGGGAATCCTGCTTGAACTTGTCGTAGCCGAGGCAATCGATCCCGGACTGTTGCTGGCCGCGGCTGCTCGCATGTTGCAACCGATGGCGCCGCTGGGCATTGGTCCGATGTTGAGTTTCGCTCCTGGCCTGCCAGCCGAGGCAGCCTCGCTCGTCGCTGATCTGCACGACGTGGTGCAGCCCTCCGAACGAGCCAATGTGCACCTTCGCCGAAGCGACACTTTGGTGGCGTCGTCGGCTGTCTCGGTCGATTCGATCGAACGTGCGCGCACGGTCGTCATTGATGACTCGCGCACGACTTGGTCAGTTGATGGAGTCGACCACGAGGTGCATGTCAATCCGCTCGTCCATCGGCCGCTGGGCCGTGCCTCCACTGGCCCATGGGAATTGGGAGACGCCTCTGTTCAAGTGGGCGAACTCGTCATCGAGGGCCCAGGGATCCATGTCCGGACTGACCAGGATCTCAATCAGGCCGAGGTGCTGGAACTGTCCGCCATCGGTGGAGTCCGGTGCAATGTGCCGCTTCCCGCACGCTGGCAGGCGCAGTTGGAAGCCTGCGGAATCCTTGCCCGCCATCAAGTTTTTCCGCTGGATGACATGGACTGGCTGGTGCAATCGGTGCACGCGCGTCGGCATGTGCTGCGTGTGCACTCTCCTGCAGCAGCACTTGATGCCTGGCCCAGCGTCAGCATTATTTTGATGACGCACCGGGATAGGTTTGTCGATCACCTCGTCACTCAGCTTTCGCAGATTCGCTATCCAAAGTTGCAGATTCTCATTGGTTTGCATGGCGTGCAGATCGATCACTCCAGGTTCAGAGCGATTCCGGGCGATGTCCAGGTCATCGATATCAGTGGCGAGGTTCCATTCGGAACGGCACTTCAGCAGTTGAGCCAGCGAGCTGATGGCACCTTGATCAGCAAGATGGACGACGACGATTTCTATGGGCCCGAGCACATTTGGGATCTGGTGCTGGCGCGGATGTATTCAGGCGCGACCCTGGTCGGCAAAGCTCTGGATTGGATTCACGTCGAGTCTGCCAATGCGACGGCTTTCCGTCCCGAATACCCCGCCGAGAGTTATGCGCCATTCATCGCCGGCGGAACCGTGCTGATCTCCCGTGCTGATCTGGATGCCGTGGGTGGCTGGCGCCCGGTGCCGAAATCGGTCGACCGGGCCCTGATCAATCGGGTTCGCGACACGGGTGGCGCTATCTATCGCACCCATGGTTTGGGCTACCTCTATGAGCGGCGCGGTGAGGGGCATACTGCCAATGCCGTGGAGGAGCATTTCCTGACCAAGACCACGCGAACCTACGAGGGCAGGATTGAACACGAGGTCTTCGGGACGAGTGCATGACCCAGGCTCCGCTTGGGGAACTTCCGAAGGTCAGCGTGATTATGCCAGTGCTCAATGAGGAGCGGCATCTACGCGAGGCAGTGCTCCAAATTCTGGCTCAGGATTATCTGGGTGAAGTGGAAGTCGTGATCGCTGTCGGGCCATCCAAGGACGCGACCATGCAGGTTGCGCGTGGCCTCGTTGCTGATTTTGACTCTGTGCACGTCGTTGAGAACCCGAGTGGCAAGACTCCAGCGGCGTTGAATGCGGCAATTGCCAAGGCTACGGGCGAGGTTGTGGTGCGCGTTGACGGTCACGCGCTCATTCCGAACGATTACGTCGCCCGTGGAGTTGCGGTTCTTGAGCAGACCGGTGCTGACAACGTCGGAGGCATCATGGATGCCATCGGATCCACCCCCTTCGAATCAGCGGTAGCTCGTGCGATGACTTCGCGCTTTGGCGTGGGAGGTGCGGCCTTCCATGTTGGCGGCGAACCGGGTCCGGCGCTGACGGTGTACCTGGGTTGCTTCCGCGCCGAAGCACTTCAACGAGTTGGGGGCTACGACGAGAGCATGGAGCGAGCGCAGGACTGGGAGATGAACCTGCGCATTCGCCAGACCGGTGGCGTGGTGTGGTTCACGCCGCAGATGCGTGTTGAGTATCGACCAAGGGCTAATGCTCGAGCCTTGGCTCGGCAGTACCACGACTACGGACGTTGGCGACGCGAGGTTGCTCGTCGCCACCCCGAGACAATCTCCTTGCGCTATCTCGCCGCGCCGGTGGCTGTGATCCTGGTCGCCCTTGGTCTTATTGCGGGTGCAGTCGGCTTGGCATTGGGCGTGAGTTGGCTCGCACTTCTCGGGCTTGCGATGCCAGTGGGGTATCTGCTTGGCAATCTCCTTGCATCAGTGTCAAGTGCGCTGGGAAGTCCGCGGCTGAGTCTGCGCGCGGCATTTGCACTGCCGGTGGTCTACGGCGCCATGCACGGCGCTTGGGGCCTGGGCTTTCTTCGCGGAGCGCGCGGCGCATGAAACTTTTCCGCAGGCACAAGCGGCGCTGGTCAGTGGTGACGTCTGCTCCTGCCGGATCAGCTGGTGAGCAGTGGGGGGACACCTGGTTTGCTCGCGATCTGGTGGCTGCCCTCAATGAGCAAGGTCAGAATGCAAAGGTCATCGCCCGCAATCGCGCACACGCTCAAGAGCGTTCTGACGACGAAATCGTCGTAGTACTGCGCGGCCTCAATGAAATTACCCCGCGCAAAGGCCCGGGCGCCTTGTGGCTGCTGTGGGTCATTTCGCATCCGGAATTGGTGAGCGAGCAAGAGGCAGCTGGCTATGACACGGTCTTTGCTGCGAGCAAGCATTGGCAGCCAGGATTTGTCGATGCGGTGCCATTGCTGCAGGCGACGAACCCTCGACGCTTCACTCCTTCGGCAGCTGCTCCCGACTCCGGGGAGGAACTGCTCTTCGTCGGCTCCACGCGCGGACAATTTCGACCCGTCGTCCGCGATGCCCTTGCCGCTGAACTTCCACTTTCCCTTTATGGGGTTGGCTGGCAGGAATACGTCGGCACTGATCGCATCAGCGGGGATTTCTTGGCGAATGATCGACTGCCAGCGGCCTATGCCGGTGCTCAAGTAGTACTTAACGATCACCATCCCGACATGGCCGAACTCGGTTTCCTGTCCAATCGACTCTTTGACGCCACAGCAACCGCGACTCGCGTCATCAGTGATCGTGCACTGGGTCTGGAGGAGGTCTTTGACGGATTCGTACACACCTACGCGTCAGCGTCTGAACTGCACTCGCTGTTCACCGATCGAGATGCAGCCTTCCCGCCCTATGAGGCCCGCCTTGAGTTCGCTCGCACCATTGCGCAGGAGCACAGCTTCTCGGCCCGAGCCAGCGCGCTCATTGCACATGCGGAACAGTTGCGGAATTTGCGATGACAAAGATTGTCGACGGATCAAAGGCCACAGTGCACGCAGGTCCAGTGAGCCGAGCAGCAGGAGTCGCCTATTCGCTGGCCCGGCTGCTGCCCTTGAGCAACAGGATCTTGATTGATGTCAACAGCCAACGCCCGGTGGACTCGGCCCTGTCATTCCTGAGTGCCCGATGGAGGACGCAGCACGCAGGCATTCGTCAGGTCGTGATCACACCGAGAGTCAGAGACAGCTGGCGGCACTCTTGGCATCTTGGCCGCTCGCGTTGGTTGGTGACCAACGAATTGTTCTTCAGCCGTCTGCCCAAGCGCGAGGGTCAATTCATGTTGGTGGCAGTGAATGAACAGCCCCTTGTTCGCAGTGGACGAGACAACCCGGACTGGGTACTGCAGCCAAGCTCGGAGCGTCGACCCTCGAGGTCGCAGGTCGACCGGTGGGATCTCGTCGTGACATCGAGTCCATTCGCGACGCAGGTGCTTCGCTCATCGAGTGGATATGTAGGTGAGGTGCTCGAGGGAGTCTCAGCGTTTGCTGACGCAAGTGCTACTGCACTGGATGATCCACAATTGCGGATTCGTCTTGCCTTGAATCCGAATCTGCCAGTCGTGCTGTGTGCCCTCGCGTCATCGACGAGCGCCATGCAGGCAGAAGCGCTCGTGCAGGCATTTGCCGGGCGTATGCAATTCAGGTTCGTCACTGATGACGGATCTCGAGTTCACAGCTCTCAGGTCTTTGACGATCTGCCCTCGTGGTGTGCCGCTGCGGACCTGCTGGTGACCGATTGGTCGAGCTTGGCCATGGAGTTTGGCAGTCTCCAGCGCCCGATCGTTGCCTTCCAGCCTGACCACCTTGATGTGGTTCGGCGTCGCGGAACATACCTGGATCTCCCAACCGTGTTGCCCGGTCCAATGGTTACCACGATGAGCGAACTCTTCGAGCAACTCCAAGTGTGGCTCGCCGATGGCGATGCCGGACTAAGTGAATTTGGTAAGCGATCCAGTGCCTTTTCTCAGTTTGGCGCTCCGCCCAAGAGCGTGGCTGCAGAGCGCATCTGGCAGTCATCGATGGGCTCGCGATGAAGCAGCGATTGGTGTTGCTGGCCAACAACGTCGACGAGATTGGCGGAGCCCAGAGGGTCGTCCACGCGCTTGCCTCGGGGTTTGCTGATCGGGGCCACGATGTGACGGTCATCGGAATCGAACCGCGCGAACCGCGTTCGGACTTCTCCGCAGCGAACTATCGAGTTGAACGACTGCTCGAGGCTGCCTATGACAAGGAGGAGGGGCCAGAGCTGCAGGCGCAGCGGTTTGCCGCGCAAGCCAAGCTGCAGTCAATTCTTGATAGTGGCCCCCAGGGATTTATCGTCACCGCTCAGGTCTGGGCAATGGAGCACATCGCGCGCTGCAATATTGATGGCTGGCGCACGATCGGGCAGTATCACTCGTCATTCCAGGCGGCCAGCTTTGGCCCAGACCTTCAGCGGATCCTAGATGCCTACAGCGAGGCTGATATCTTCCTCGCATTGACTCAAGCCGATGCGCGGCTGTTCACTGCCGCCGGTCTCAGCAACGCCTCGGCAATGGCGAATCCACTGCCTCGCTGGCCCGAGGGCATGGCCGATTCTCACTCGAAGACCATCACCTATCTCGGCAGATTCTCTGCGGAGAAGGCACCGATGACCCTCATTCAGGCTTGGCGGATCCTGACCGAGCAAGGAGAACTGCCTGAATGGGAACTGCAATTCGTCGGCTCAGGCCCGCACGAAGGTCAGATTCGCGATGCCGCGGAGTTGCTTCCTCGTGTGCAGGTTTGCGAGCAGGTTGCCGATCCTTATGCAGTTCTGGCTGCCACCGGAATTCTTGCGGTGCCATCACTGGTGGAAGGCCTGCCACTGGTGATCATGGAGGCCCTTGCCTGCGGTGTCCCTGTTGTAGCCAGCGACTGTTCTGCTGGAGTTCGGGAACTGCTCGCCGAAGAAAGCTGTGGGGTGCTGGTGAACCGCGGGGACTCTGCTGATCTGGCTCGCGGATTGCTCGCACTCGGCAAGGATTCAGATCTGCGCACCGCAATGGCCAGCCGCGGCCCGACGCACATGGAGGGATATCGGCTCGAGCGCATTCTTGATCTTTGGGAGCAGGTCTTCACTGACGTATTGCGTTGAATCGCCTAGAGGTGTTTATTGGCTCGGGAGAGGTCTTCTGCGAAATCAATTTCAACCACAAAGTATTCGGTGATGTCCAGAGGTAGCACTTGCAGTGATTCCTTTTCGATGCTGATCTCGATCCCACGCTCGAAGTAGTCGCTGTCCTGGCAGGCCTCCAGGCCGCGAATCAAGGCAGCGCGATCAGTTCGGCTGATGTAGTTGATGCCCACAGCCTCGCCGAGCGCAGGGTTGACTTGCTTGGAAAGCGCATCGATGAAGCCGTTGGAATCGATGGTGTACTTCACCTCTTCTTCGGCCACTGCGGCAGTGTTCACGCAGACGAAGGATTGATCGGCATCAATCAGGGTCTTTGCTCGTTCCAACACCATTGGGTCGAACACGACGTCGCCATTGAGCCAGAGCACACCACCGTCGGAGACCTGACGCAGCGCCTTCAACAGGCTGCGATTGGTGTTGGTCTGGTCGAAGGACTCGTTGTACGCGTAGGAGACATCCGGAAAGGCCTCAAGGATCGATTCGAGCTTGAAACCCACAACGATCAGCACGCGCAGTTGCTCGCCGAACACCTGTTGCAGATTGTCCAGTTGCTGCCTCATGATGCTGCGCCCATCAGCAAGTGGGGTCAGTGGCTTGGGCCAAGGTTGCTTGCCAAGCCGAGTGCCCATCCCTGCGGCCAAGATGACTGCCTGGTAATTCACGTCAGCGCCTTCCGGTGGTTGCCCGCTGCTGGGCTGAGCACTCAAGGGAGCACCGTTTTGGGTGCTGCCCGGAGTGGTCACAGTGATCATGACTGGCAGTGACCTATCGTAACGGCGTGCTCTCTGCCCAAGGATGCTTCGACTCTCCGGCAAGCCGGGCATGCGCGATGGAGATGCTGTGAGCGATCCCGAACGTCCGACTCATCCAACGGTCGCTCAGATCCGCGAAGTCTGCCAGCCACCAGCAATTCGCGGTCGTAAGAACTCTGAGCACTGGGTGGCCGATGTCTACCTTCGCGATATCTCGCCGTACCTGACTCGAGTGCTCTTGCGCACCCCCATCACGGCGAATCAAGTCACTTGGTTGATGGTGGCCACGGGTGCATCTGCGGCTCTGTGTGTCTTGATCCCCGGGATTCTCGGCCCGATTCTGGCCGTACTGCTCGGACAGATGCAGATGCTCTGGGATTGCTGTGATGGTGAGGTTGCCAGGTGGCGCCGGAAGTCCTCGCCCAAGGGTGTCTTCATTGACCGTGTTGGTCACTACACCACTGAAGGTCTGATTCCCATTGCGCTGGGCATGCGCGCTGCGGGTTTCCCGGACGCCGGTTGGACGAATTCAATCTGGCCATTCCTGGGAGCGCTGCTGTCCGTCATTGTTTTGTACAACAAGGCCCTGAACGACATGGTGCATGTCTCGCGCGCATACAACGACCTGCCCAAACTTGTCGACAAGGAAGAGGTAGGCGTTCCCCAGAACTCGGGCCTGCGCAGCCTGCGTTCTGTGGCGCGGTTCATTCCCTTTCACCGGGCCTACCACTCAGTTGAATTGACCTTGCTGATCCTGGTCGCCGGGATTGCCGATCTCTTTGTCGATGATCTGCAGGCAACGCAGATCCTGCTAGTCGCGCTTGTGCTCTTTGGCGTAGTGACGATTGTTGGGCACCTGGCCTCGATTCTGTCCTCGGGCAAACTTCGATGAGCCTGCCCAAACTTGGCGTTGTTCTGCTGACGATGGGCAGACGGCCCGAAGAACTCGCGCGCGGTCTTGCTTCGCTGCAATCACAAGTCGGTGTGGAGTTGGACATCGTGGTGGTGGGCAACGGCTGGCAGCCGGTAGATCTTCCAGCCGCAGTCAAGGCGCTTTATCTGGAGCACAACTTGGGAATCCCGGCTGGAAGAAACGCTGGCGTGGCAGTGGTCCAAGGCGAATTGCTGTTCTTCCTTGATGATGATGCTGCGTTGGCTGATGCACATTTCCTGGCAACGATCGCCCAGAGATTTGCCGCAGACCCCCAGTTGGGCTTGCTTCAACCGCGTGTTGTTGATCCCGCAGGCTTGGCGGCTCCGGCGCGGTGGGTGCCTCGACTGCGCGTTGGTGATCCAGCCGAGCCCGGACCAGCGACCTCGCTGTGGGAGGGCGCAGTGGCCATTCGCCGTGATCTCTTTGATCGCATCGGTGGCTGGCCCGATGAGTTCTTCTATGCTCACGAAGGCATCGATCTGGTGTGGCGAGTCTGGGACGAGGGCTTCACCCCTTGGTATGCAGGTGACCTCGAGGTGCACCATCCAGTCATTGATCCGGCTCGACATGTGGAGTACTACCGACTCAATGCGCGCAATCGGGTCTGGTTGGCGCGCCGGAATCTGCCCTTGGTCTTGGAGCCGATCTATGTTGGCACCTGGGTTGGAATGACCCTGTTACGCGTTCATGATCGCCAGGCTCTGCGCGCCTGGTTCGGTGGAATGTCCGAAGGCATGCGGGTGCGCCCGAAAGGTCGTCGCGTGATGCATTGGAGCACTGTGTGGGCGATGACGAAGGCTGGTCGTCCGCCCGTCATCTAAAGCGCTGCGTCGCCTTGAGCCAGTTAAGAAGCGCAGAAGGATTCATCGCCAGTGTTGAGATTTGAGTACACGTCACCGGCCGCGGCACTGATGACCACTGGCTTGATTGAGGTGAAATCCGGCCCGATCGTCAAGGTCATCCGCTGGCCCTTGCCGGTTGCGTCTGCTTTGGCACTCGCGGCCCATGTCAGGGTCTTTGCACTGGTATCCCACTTCGGATCGAAGGTCACCGTCGTAGCCGTCACAGGTGCTGGCGCGTTGCCGACGCCCTGCACGCGGTAACCCTCTGCCTTCAGTTGCTTGGCCACTTTCTTTGCCAGGCCCTTGGTGGCCGTGCCGTTTAAGACGTCGATGTAGATGCCCGATGGTGGCGTTGAGAGAGTCGGCTGGCCGGTGGTCGTCTTCGGTGGGTAGGCAGTGTCGTTGATCATTGCCTTCCACACCGGACGAGCCTTCTTCACGTTCTCAACCACATTCGCTCCATCGCCCGCTGGCTTCCAGGGCATGGTTAAGAAGGTGATGTCGGCTGGGCGAATGTCCTTCATGGACAACGCCAATTCCTTGAGGTTCTGCAGATCAGCCATTTGCGGGTTCGCCGTCAGCGACTCTGTTGCGGCATTGAGCAAGCCGATCAGCGAAGCAGGATTCAGCAGGGTTCCGCTGGAGAGCACCTTGCGAGACAAGGACGAGATGAACGCTTGCTGGCGACGAATGCGAGAGGTGTCCGAGCCATCGCCCAAAGTCTTGCGAGCGCGCACGAAAGCCAGGGCTTCATTGCCGGTGACCAGGTGCTTGCCGGCGGAGAGCTTCAGTCCGCTCTTGGGATCATTCACCGGCTTCGCCAGACAAATCTCGACTCCGCCAATGGCATTGACAATTTTCTTGAAGCCCCCGAAGTCGACCTTCACGAAGTTGGTGATGTTCATTCCTGTCATCTCATTGACGACTTTCAATGTGCACCCCGGGCCACCGAAAGTGAAGGCCTCGTTGAACTTCACGTTGGTGCCGCTGACGGTCTTTCCCTTCTTTGTGCACGAGTAGCTAATCAAGGTGTCGCGGGGGATGCTCACCGCAACTGCGTTGCCGCGGTCGGCACTGACGTGCAAGAGAATGGCGGTGTCTGAACGCTCGCCACCGAATTGCCCCGGCTTTCCAAAGCCGCCGTTGCCCTTGCCGGTGCGCGAATCGCTGCCAAGAATCATCAAGTTGAGCGGCTTCATGTTGCCGTTCTCGTCAAAGACCAGTGGGGAGTTTGCGTCGGTCGTACCGAGCTCTTCGCTGACATCCAGAGTCGTGATATTGCCTTGCAATTGCCCGATCAGGTGGTTGACCCCTGCGCCAATGACGGCAGTGACCAGGACGGCTCCAGCGGCAATAGCGGCCAGGATTCGCGGCCAGCGGCGGCGGGAAGAGCGGGGCATGAATTCCTTCGGTCTGATGGGGGTGCGGATCATCGTAAGTCGCGGGAGCCTGAGTTACCGTGGCTAGGACGGCGTGTTGACCCAAGAGGTTCCCGTCGGCAGTCCATATGTGATGGATGTGACGCATGAGGCGTGTGATGATGGTGGTTCGCCGACCGCCGTGGCGTGGTGACGGTTTGTCCGATTTCGGCCAGAAGGGGATCCGATGGTGACTGGAGTCAACCCTCGGCGACCCCTGATCTGGTGCACCAGCCTCGCGGTGCTGGCCACCGGCTTGATTCTTCCGGTTGCCCAATGGCCCACTGCCGAACGCTCTGCAGTGACGCCAACGGAGCAATCGATCACGCTGACCGGAGTAGATCCGGGAGCTGTCAGTGACTCAGCAATAGCCATGGCATCTTGGTCAGGTGACGGCCTCGTGCAGGCTTTGCCGCTGGCCAGCCCTGCTCGCGTCACTACTGCTGCTGTGAGCACGGTTGCTCCATTGCGACCAGCCTTGGCGACTCGAACCATCGACACACAAGATTTTGGGCTGGTCGCCGTCACTGCTGATTCGCCACTTGATGAGCGAACTCGCGTGCTGGTGCGCGTGCGCGAATCAGGACAGTGGTCCAGTTGGGAACAACTCGAACCAACCGATGATCGCCCGGACCCAGGCTCCGCCGAAGCTGCAGCCGCTCGCTATGGCACGGCACCACTGCTGACTGGTACTGCCGACGGAGTCCAAGTACGCATGGATACGCCCGATGGAATTAAGCCAGCGAATGCCCAAGTGGTGCTATTCGACAATCCAGTTGTGAAGCAGGACGCTGACTTGCCAGATTCCATGGCAGATACCGGCCCCATCGCAACAGTGGAGGCTGCGACTTTGGGGGCCCCACGGCCAACGATCATCAGCCGCGCCGAGTGGGGCGCCGATGAATCCCTGAGACGTGGAGCCCCGAGTTACGCCGGCACGATCAAAGCAGCGTTTCTTCATCACACTGTGACAACCAATGACTACACGCCGGAGCAGGCAGCGCAGCAGGTTCGCAATCTGTACTCGTACTTCGTCAAGGGCCTGAAGTACTCCGATATGGCTTACAACTTCATCGTCGATCGATTCGGGCGCCTATATGAAGGTCGCGCCGGCGGCATGGATCAAGCCGTCGTCGGTGGTCACACCGCTGGCTTCAATCAGGACACCTTCGCCGTGTCGGCTCTGGGCAATTTTCAAACTGCGGCACTTGCACCGGAGCAAATGAATGCCATTGACGATGCCGTCGCTTCGCTCTTCGCGTGGAAGCTCGGCCTGAATCATCGCGATCCGAATGGCACGACGCCGCTGATCTCTGATTCGTCCGCTGGTACTTCGAAATACAAGGCTGGGCAGATTGCCACGGCGATGGTGATCGGCGGACACCGAGACATTGGTTCAACTGCCTGTCCAGGCAAGTACCTCGAACCACAATTGCCAGCTATTCGTGCAGCAACAACAGCCAAGCTAGGTGTCACTGCTGTGAATCCAGCGGTCAGTGCACCTGTGCCGTGGGGCGCGGGACAACAACTCGTTGTCAGTGCGACGACCAACGCGCCACTGACGTGGACCATGAGCATCGCTTCGCGATGCGGAACAGTCGTGCGTAATCTCTCAGGTACTCAAGCGGCAGCCGGCGCACTATCAATTGGCTGGGATGGTCTGGACAGCACAGGAGCGCAAGTACCTCCTGGCGCCTACACCTTTGTGCTGAATGGCACGAGCGGGGCCGACGCCATCTATCCCTGGACCGGCACCGGGGTCATCAGCGCAACGGCGAACTCGCCAATTGATCCTTGCGGCCCACCAGATTCCTTCTCATTGACCGGAAGCGGCTATGGGCATGGAGTTGGCCTTTCGCAATGGGGTGCCTATGGCATGGCCAAGGAGGGCTTCGACGCCAGTTCAATCGTCGCCCATTACTACCCGAACACTTCGGTCGCGCCAGTCCAAGATGACATGGACATTCGCGTGAATCTCTTCTATCGAGTGGCGACGGCACGGATGCGCGCAGAAGCACTTGACGCTGGTGGCGGAGCAATTGAGGTGACAGTTGGCGCGACTGTCGTGGCCGGTGGTCCCAACGACGTCTTCACATTCAATGTTGCTGGAGGCGCCGTGAACGTGCAGCGAACCGTGAATGGCCAGACGAGTTCGATTGGCACCGCCCCTTCAGCCACTGTGAAATGGGCGGGCACCAGAGATGCTGGATCTGCTGTCGGTCCGACTACTGCTGCCAATGTGATCGGGCCAAACGGCTCGTTCACGACCCCGGGCCACCGCTACCGCTACGGAAAGATGGAGGTCATTGCAACCTCCTCACCGAACGGTCCGCGCCTGAATGTCGTCAATCAACTCCGCCTGCATGATGAGTATCTGTACGGCATCTCCGAAGTCTCCAGTTCGTGGCCAGATGCTGCAATGCAGGCACAGGTCATCGCCGCTCGTTCCTACGCAATGGCCAAGATCGCTGCCGGAGTACGCAAAGCATGTGATTGCCATCTTGATGATGGCAATGGCCCATTCGGCGACCAGTTCTTCGTCGGCTGGGCGAAAGCCAGCAGCGCCAAGGGCGATCGATGGCTTGCGGCCGTGAATGCGACCTTGGGCTCGGAGACCACGGGCATCGCAGCGCTGTACAACGGACAGCCGATCAGCGCCTTCTACAGCGCATCCACGGGTGGAATCACCAACAGCTCAAAGGATGTATGGGGCGGGGACCTGCCCTATTCGACCAATGTCGATGACCACTGGTCCTTGAGCCCTGACAACCCGAACGCGAGCTGGACAGTCAATGTGCCGCAGGCAGCTATGGCTGCAGCGTTTGGCGTGCCCGCTGTCTGGAAGGTTGCCGTGGCCGAGCGGCTCGCGTCGGGAGCGGTGCGAACACTTTCCGGAACCATGCAAGATGGTTCACAGCGCACGATCTCAGGCGACACAATGAGATCCAAGCTCGGCTTGAAATCTTCATACATCAACGCAGTCAATGGACAAGCAGTTCCGGGCGCACCGACAATCACTCCCGGCGCAACTCCAGCTCCGGCTCCCACGACAGCGCAACTGCCAGCCGCGGCAGCAACGATCACCATGGCCATCGGCCCGACGAGCAAGCCAAAGGCCGGCACCTCGTTGAAGTTCAAAGGTCGAGTTGTTCCCGCCGTGGCTGGGCTGGTGGTGCAAAGGCAAATGAAGGTCGATGGCGTCTGGCAGCTCAAGGCGAGTACGACAACGAAGCCGAATGGGCACTACCGCTTCACGATCAAGAAGGCGGTGCCGGCCGGGGCGCAATATGAATACCGTGTGGTGGCGCTGCAGAACGGCGCTGAAATCGCGTCGAGTGCTTCGGGGATCATCAACATCCGTAAGTAGTTACTTCCGAAAGCTATTGCCAAATTCGAGTTGTGCCCTCGCGCTGTGCGGTCTGCTCTGAATCCTGCCCGTCACACAAGACCACGGCCCCAGCGCCGACAAGCGGGTGCAGCGCTGGAATCACCCACGAGGCGAATGCACTCGTTGACGCGCGGTTCAGCAAGATGCGTGCGTCGGTGCCGTCGTGTTCGACTGCCCACATCAAGGCTTGCTTGCGCGTCAGCGCCAATCCATCGAGGAGTTCAATAGCCGGACCGTCGCCACCGACAGGCTCCACAAGCAATGCGTCAGGTTGCATTCGACAAAGACTGGTTGCATCGACCACCGTGTTCGGCAGCCCCTTGTCTACAAGCCCTAGTGGATGCAGTGAGACCACCCACGGTTCTTCTGCATCTGTGCAATTCAGCGCTGAGTCCAAGTCGGCCACAAGCAACTCGCAATCAACGGGATCACCATGCTCGACAATCACTGCGCCTACCGTCCAGGCAGCCAGAGTCCACACCACTCGCTGCCAATGCCAGGGCAGATGCATCGCGATGCGCGCGCCCGGTTCAAGCTCGGCTTCAGTCACCAATGCGCCAGAAGTCTTCGCGATGGCATTCAGCAATGAGGTGCCGGAGAGCTCGGTGCGATTTCCCTCGTGATCGATCGACGTCAGGAAGGGAAGGCTCGGTTGGGTCCTGGCTCGATGAACGACAAGTGGCCAGATCGAACCATCCAGGAGAAGTGCCATGCGGCGAACCTAATGCTTGCTACCTGGCACTCCGGGGGTGTGGCACAGTTGCCGAATGACTGAAGCAGTGCTCCTTGTCGGAGGGCAAGGCACTCGCCTTCGCCCACTTACGATCAACACCCCCAAGCCGATGCTGCCCGTCGCTGGAGTGCCATTCACTGTGCATCAGATCACGCGCGCGCGTGATGCCGGTGTCACTCGCATCGTGCTCGGTACGAGCTACAAGGCCGAGGTCTTCCGCGAGTTCATCGAAGGCAGTGATCTCGGCATCGAGATCGTCATCGCCACCGAACCTGAACCTCTTGGCACCGGCGGCGCCATTCGCTTTGCCGCACGACACCTGAATTCTGGTCCAGAGGATTCTGTGCTCGTCTTCAATGGCGACGTGCTGTCCGGCGTTGACATTCAAGCCCTTGTCGCGCATCACGAACAGAGCAAGAGTGATGTGACTTTGTACTTGACTCCTGTAGACGATCCTCGGGCTTATGGGCTTGTGCCTACCGATAGAACTGGCCGCGTGACTGCATTTCTGGAGAAGCCGACCACTTTGGATGGCATCGTCACCAATAACATCAATGCCGGCTGTTACGTCTTTCGTCGAGATGTCATCGACCGAATTCCGGCTGGACGCGTGGTGTCGGTGGAACGAGAGACCTTCCCAGACTTGTTGGCTTCAGGCGCCTTGGTCTCTGGCGTGGTCGACGGCGGTTACTGGCTTGATCTGGGAACTCCATTGGCCTTTGTACAGGGCTCCCGCGATCTGGTGCTGGGGCTCGCACCTTCGCCTGCAGTACCGGTGCATGGCGATGTCCTGGCGATGGAAGGCGCAGTGATTGCCGACTCGGCGAATGTGCACGGCGGATCTGTCATCGGACGCAATGCAAGCGTGGCTGAAGATGCAGTCGTGAACGGTTCAGCGGTCTTTGACAATGCCCGCATTCTCGCGGGCGCCCGAGTCAGGAACAGCATCATTGGCGTCGGTGCGGTGATTGGCGAGGGTGCGCATCTCGACGGGGTGGTGGTGGGCGATGGTGCGGTGATCGGCGCTCACAACGAATTGCTTACTGGAGTGCGCATCTGGCCAGGTGCCGTGATCGGCGACATGGCCATCCGCTTCTCAAGTGACGGCTAGGCCTAATCGAAATTGATGATGGAGTTCTTGGGATCGCGAGGGTCGCGACTATTTGCTTCCGCGGCGGGGTAGCCCACAGCCAAGGCGCCCAGGGGCTGGTAGGACGCTGGCAGGTTCAGTACTTGCTGCACGATATCCGCGCAGAAGATGGTGGAAGAGATCCAGGCTGATCCGAGGCCATCGGCGGCCAAGGACACCATCAGGTTCTGCATTGCCGCGCCACCCGCGACCATGAACAGATCTCGTTCAGCAGCATTGCGTTTCGCGTCGGGGTACAGGTGCGCTGCCCCTGCCATTTCCAGAAAGCCAAGGACAAGTACTGGTGCGGTTCGCAGGATGTCTCCGCGGGCAACGCGAGCGGCGATGGCGGCTTCATCGATTCCTTCGGTCGCCCGAAGATCCTGAACCCATTTCTCGGTCATCGCTTGCAATAGCTGTGCGCGAATAGGTTCATTGCGAAGAATCAGGAACTGCCATGGCGTGGTGTGATGCGGCGCAGGAGCGGTGATCGCACTTGCAACTGCGTCGAGCAATGCAGCGTCGGGAACGACCTCACCAGTGAACTGCCGGATGGTCCGTCGATTGGCCGCTGCTCCGCGTTGTCCCGCCGTGATGGCCTCGGCCGTGCCGAGGGTGAACATGTCCTCGTCCAAGGGTCTAATCAAATCTGCGGCTGAACTTTGCGTTTGTGCCGAAACGTAGAAACCAAGCCCGCGAACAACAGCGACGGGACATTCGCTCAGTTTTCCTTTGACGAGATCGGCAGCTGCGGCGATTTCGTCGGCGATCGCAATCACCGTCATCTCGAGTGTGCGGCCGAACTTGTCCACGCGCCCAGTGTGATCATCGAGAACAGTGAGCCCAGCAGAGCCAATTGCCACGTCGGTGACCCCCATGCGCCAAGGACGTCCCATGGTGTCCGTAATGATCACGCCAAGCTCGCGGCCCAAGCCGAGGTTCAGCGCATCCATCAAAGAGTGCGCTGATGCATCGGGATGCTCCGGCAACAGCACGATGTGCTCGGATTCAACATTGCTTGCGTCGACTCCCGCAGCTGCCAGGACCAGGCCGTGCTTGGTCTGCACGATGCGCGTCTGGCCACCTGGATGGCGCTTGGTGGCCACAACGCGGACGGTCTCGGCCGCAATCGCTTCATCTCGAGATTGTGCTTCGACAATTCGGCCTTCGGCCTTGGCCACCACTTTGCTGGTGATGACCACGATGTCGCCGGACTCGAGCCCGGATGAGCCATCTGGCCATTGCAACGAGGCCAGGGCCGGGATGAGCAGTTCAGCGAGGTCGTCGCCGGGTTGAAATTCAGGGAGTCCGGTCACCGGAACCAGGCTGAGCGATGTCACGGCTCAGCCCACCAGAGCAAGGGTGGCGGCAGCGAGTGCCGTGGTGGCCTTCGGATCGGACATCAACAGCGGGGCTGCGACCACGCGAATGCCCGCCGCGGCGATATCTGGAGCACTTGCCGAATCCTCGTCGGCAATCAGCCATGCATCGAGGTAGCCACCGGCACTGCGTGCTCCGTAGTGCAAGGCAACAGCTGCCGCTGAGGTCGCTACGCCGATAGCTTCCAGACAGGCGTCTGCCATGCCGCGCACCGGCGCGCCTCCGATGATGGGGGAGACCCCAACGACTGGAGCACTTGTCGCGCGAAGAGCCTCAGCGATGCCTGGCACTTGCAAGATTGCGCCCACTGAGACAACCGGGTTGCTCGGCGGCAGTATCACCAGGTCGGTTTCCAGGATGGCTTCGATCACTCCCGGTGCGGGCTTGGCATCATCGATCCCGATCATCACAAAGGCGTGAGCCGTGAGCTGGGCGCGATGTCGAATCCACCACTCCTGAAAGTGGATGGCAATCCGGCCTTGCTCGGGGACGTCAACGACCACATGAGTTTCGGCTCGCTCGTCGCTCATCGGCAGCAAGGTGACGCCTGGCTGCCAGCGATCGCAGAGTGCGGCTGTGACCTCAGAAAGTGTGAAGCCTGATTGCAGTGATTGAGTGCGAATCAGGTGCGTGGCCAGATCGCGATCGCCCAAGCCAAACCACGTGGGCTCCACTCCGTAAGCGGCCAGCTCATCTTTTACAGTGAAGTGCTCGTCCTCGCGGCCCCAGCCGCGCTCGGCGCTGATGCCGCCGCCCAGGGTGTACATCACTGTGTCCAGATCAGGGCATACGCGCACTCCATGCACCCAGATGTCATCGCCTGTGTTGCCGATAACCGTCACCTTGGTGTGGCTGCCGCCTTGGCCATCGGGATTGCTTGCCCGCAGATGGTCGAGCAAGCCGACCAGAAAACGAGCCCCGCCGATGCCACCGGACAGGACAGTGATGCGCGAAGGGACGGGGTTCATGAGTGCATCCTGCCAAGCGCCAGCCCCTGCGCGCGCGTCGCCTTGGCAGGGGACATTTGGGTCGTTTTTCGGCGTGTCGTGTTAATTCTGGGAAAACCATGTCTGATATGCCGGATTTCAGGTTGACGCGAGCAAATCACAACGATGTAATACGGCCTCAAGACAATTGCAATGTTCCAGTAAGGGTCGAGGAGGTCGGATTCGTGACCGACAGCATTCCAGCAGGGCTGACCTTGCTTCCGATGACCGAGGTCGAAGAACTCGGATGGCAAGAGCAGGCGCTCTGCGCACAGACTGATCCTGAAGCATTCTTCCCTGAAAAAGGCGGAAGTACACGTGAAGCCAAACGTGTCTGCCTGTCGTGCGAGGTACGTGTCGAGTGCCTGGAATATGCCCTTGAACAGGACGAGCGATTCGGTATTTGGGGCGGTCTGTCCGAGCGGGAGCGCCGCCGCTTGAAGAAGCGCGCCATCTAGAGTGGTCAGGTGCAGTCGGATTTCGAAGAGTCAGAACTCCAATCCGCTGCTGACTTAGGCGCCGCCGCCGAATTTGAATATGCCGATTCGGTCGTAGTCAGCGCGCAAACTGCGATCGAAGATCTGGCCTGGACCGAGTGGTTCAGTGAGGGCGATGAGGATCTGGGTCCGGCCCAGCCCCGCCGCCACCATCACGTCACAGCAGTATTAGTCAGCCACGATGGGGACACTTGGCTGCCTGCCGTGCTCACCACTTTGGCCAATCAGACCCGCCAGCCCAATGCCTTCGTGGGGGTCGACACCGATTCCCACGATCAAAGTCCGGCCATGCTGCGCAACTCACTCGGTTTCGACCGAGTCATCGCGGCAGATCGCAATGCCGGATTCGGGCAGGCGGTCGCGGCTGGCCTTGAGCATGTCGGGCAGGTCCGGGTTGCGCCCTCTCAGGATGCCGGCGAGCTGATCACCTGGATCTGGCTGCTGCACGATGACAGCGCCCCCAACGCTTCGTGCTTGTCCGCCCTGCTCGATGCCGCCGATGACCAGCCAGAAGTTGCGGTGCTTGGTCCCAAGATTCTGGGCTGGCATGATCAGCGGCTGCTCCTGGAGGCTGGTTTCAGTGTCACGGGCGCCGGGCGCCGTTTCACCGGCCTGGAGCGACGTGAGCACGATCAAGGCCAGCACGATGGCGTGCGCGACGTGCTCGCCGTCAGCTCCGCAGGCATGCTCATTCGTCGTGATGTCTGGGAACGCCTCAATGGCTTTGACCCTCAGCTTCCGCTCTTTCGCGATGATCTTGATTTCTGCTGGCGCGTGCACCGCGCTGGCGAGAGAGTCATCGTTGCCACCAATGCTGTGCTGCATCACCGTGAGGCCGCATCACACGGACGCCGCACTGCGGATCTGGCTCCGCACCACCATCGGGCCGATCGCGAGGCCGCGGTGCATGTACTGCTGGCCCAGAGTCGGACTTGGGCCAGTCCCTTCATCGCATTGCGGCTGTTTCTCAACAGCGCCGTTCGCGCGCTCGTATATCTGATTGGCAAGGACTTCACTGCTGCAGGAGACGAAGTCCAGGCTGTCTTGAGCATCGTGCGGCATCCTCGTCATCTGGCTGATTCGCGCCATCGCATTCACCAGACTTCGATCGAACCGGTATCGGTCGTCAATCGATTGCGTCCTCACTTGGCCTGGCAGGCCCGTCAGGCTTGGGAGGCTCTGCTTGGCATTGCGTCCACGAGTGGGGCGTCTTCAGGTGGATCGGCAACAATCGTTGAAGCCGGACCAAGCGATGAAGCGTCAGATTTCCTTGATGTGTCCAGCTCAGGGCTGGTGAAGCGGCTCCTCTTTCGTCCCAGCGTTGCCTTGGTCTTGGCGTTGATGCTGTTTGCGGCCGTTGCCACCCGTGGCCTTTGGTGGGGCGATGGCGTCTTGCAGGGAGGGGCCTTGCTGCCCACTCCCGATGGAGCCACCGACCTTTGGGCGATGTACACCCAAGGCTGGCATGACGTCGGCCCTGGCTCGATTGCACCGGCACCGCCATTTCTTCTGATGGTCTTCGCAACTGGGGCATTGCTGTTTGGCAAGAGTGCGCTCGCCGTGCAGTTGGTGATGTTGCTGGGTCTGGCCTTTGCCGGTTGGGCCGGCTACTTCTGCTTGCGATCGCTGATCAGCAGCAAGCCAGTGCGCGTTTGGGCAGCCGTGATGTACGCAGTGCTTCCCCCTGTCACAGGTGCGATGACAGCAGGCCGACTTGGCACAGTGATTGCTGCCATTGCCTTTCCCTTCGCACTGCGCTCATGTGTGCGCTTGGCAACGACCAAGACGACATTGCGCAGGGCTGCCGGAACCGGTCTGCTTCTCGCAGTGCTCATCGCTGCAGTTCCGTTTTTCTGGCTTGTTGCTGCGATCTTTGCCATCGCACTTGGAGTCGTCAGTTGGCGACAGGATCCAGTGGCCGCCAAGCCGCTCCTGCAGCGCCTCGTGCTCGCAGTGGTGGCACCAGTCGTGTTGCTCGCGCCATGGAGTCTGCAGTGGTTTTTGCAACCGGTCCGATTCCTGACCGCCTCTGGCGAGCACAATCTGAGCGACCAAGATCTCACGCCCTTGTCAGTGCTGCTGATTCACCCGGGCGGCCCGGGCATGACGCCGATCTGGATAACGACGGGGCTCGTTGTCGCAGGTCTGCTGGCGCTGCTTCGTCGCGACCGTCTCCTGCCCATTGCCATGGCCATCGGCCTTGGGCTCGTCGGTCTTGCTTTCGCGATGCTCCAAACCATCGTGATGGTGACGCCACCTGGCGCAACTGATGTAGTGCGGCCTTGGCCGGGTGCGGCAACCTTGGTGTGGGGGGCTGGGCTCGTACTGGCCGCCGCACTCGCCGCTGACGGTCTGCGTGACCACATCGCTGGGGCCAGTTTCAGCTTCGATCAGCCGATCGCTGTCGTCGTCACCGTCCTTGCGGTGCTGACGCCGCTGGCCTGCGCACTGCTGTGGTTCCCAAATGCCGCTGACGAGCTGCACAAGTCATCACCCAGTGCTGTGCCAGCCTTTGTGGCAGCCGATTCACTCAGCCCCTCTGCGCCGCGAACCCTCCTCCTGCGAGCTGACAGTGCTGGCCGGGTGCTCTACACGATGCTTAACGGCCCTGGCCCAGTCCTCGGTGATGCAGACATGGCGCCGCCAGGAGAAGTCTGGGATCCAATCGATGCCGAAGTGGCGGCATTGGCCTCAGGCCGAGGCGGCAATGAGATTGAAGTTCTCAGTGGTTACGGCGTTCGATTCGTACTGCTCGCCAAGGGCACCTCGATGAATCTCATCCCGATTCTTGATGGCGAGCCCGGCCTTCGCCGACTGTCCAGTTCCAACGGCGAAGTGCTGTGGGGCATTGACGGCGTCACCTCGCGCGCGCGACTGCTCGCCAATGGCAAGGCATCCGAACTCAACGTCGTTAGTGGAGATCCGGCAAGGGTTGCAGCCGTCGGCGTTGGCACTGAGCCGTATCTGGATGACACTCTGGAATCGGCCACCATTGATCGGCAACTCGTTGCTGGCGCCTTGGCCAACGGCGGTTGGAAGGCCGTGGCCATTGATCCAAAGACGGGCGAGGAGACGGCACTCGAAGCAGTCACTTCGCCTGGCTCACTTGAGTGGTCGCAAGCATTCACCGTGCCTGCCGATGCCACGCAGGTGCAAATTCGATTCGATGCCTGGACCCGCACACTGTGGATGTGGATGCAGTTCATCGTCCTGATCGTGCTGGTCGTTCTGGCATTGCCGACCCGACGCATTGAGGAAAGCGATCCTGATCTGGATGGCTTCGGCTTCCCTGTCGAGGGGGTGAGCCATGAGCGCTGAGCTGCCTGAGGCTGAGCCCGGTCAAGATCTTGAAGAGTTTGCCGCTGCTCCATCGCAATCAGGATTCTTGCTGCGCATTGCTTTCATCAGTGTCGCGTTGATTCTGGGGCTGGGTCTGATTGGCCAATTTGGGATCAACTCTGATGTCGATCAAGCCTTGGCAGTCGAGCCGATCCAGTCCTCTGTCCTGCTGTGCCCTGAGCCTGGGGTGGGTGCTCAGGCTGGATCCCGAGTGACGGCAGCTGTCGTGCCCGGCCAGGCTGGTCAGGATCAAGGTGCTGGTCAGGTCAACCTGACCACGCTGGTTGGCAAGGAATCCGCCAAGGCTCGGTTGACGGCACCTGGTGCTCAGACCGAAATTTCCGCCGGCGGACGCAAACTTCCGCCGATCAGGGTCGTGGGCACTGGATCCCTGGCACCTGGTCTTATCGCTAATCAGTGGAGCCGCTCGCCGCGCGGTCAAGGACGCGGCATGGCCAGTACTCCCTGTGACTCAGCGGGTTCTGACTTCTGGTTTGTCGGTGGTGGCGCTGTTGCTGGTCGCCAAACGCGAGTCGTGTTGGTCAACCCGGATGCCTTTGCCGCTGTAGTTGATCTGGTGATCTACGGACCTGACGGCATCGTTGATGCCCCGGGCGGACGCGGGCTTGTCGTGCGCCCCTTGCAGCGCATGTATGTGCGCATCGATGCATTGGCCCCTGGAGTTGCGACTTCTGCCATCCACGTCATTGCTCGTACTGGTCGCATCGGTGCATCGATCGACGACGATCAAATGTCCGGGCTGCATTCAGTTGGCACCGAGTGGGTTCCGCGTGCTGCCGCACCGGCAATGCATGTCTACGTCCCGGGTGTCTTTCCTGGCAGAGGTGCGCGAGTGCTAGCCATCGCTGCCCCTGGAGATCAGGACGCTCAAGTCTCGATCAACGTGATGACGAGCGACGGCACCTTCCAGCCAGCCGAACGCGATCAGATCATCGTCCCCAACGACAGCGTCGTGAGCCTGGACATGTCATCGGTGACGCAGGGACAGCCGGCAACTTTGGAGTTGACTTCCGATCAACCGATCGTCGCAGGCATGCGCCAATTCTTTGGCAGCAAGAGGCAGCAAAATGACACTGCGTACGCATCTGGTGTTCAGTCGCTGACCACAACAGCAGCGGTCAGCGGTCTGCCTGTCCAAGGGGCTACGCGAGTGCGGCTGTCACTCACAGCGCCCAAGGGCGAGGCCAAGGTCAAGATCTCGCTGTATCCCTACCTCGGTCGCGATGTTGTCTCCACTGCTGTTCAAGTACGAGAGGTCACCATCCCGGCGGGCTCGGTGAAGTGGATCCCACTCAACTTGCAGCAGAACTCGGCCTGGTTCACCGCAGTGGTGACCCCGGTCAACTCCGCGCCGTTCCTGGTTGCACATGAAGTACTTGAGCGCTCCAGTTTCGGCGATCTCGTCACTGGCTATCCCTGGCAGCCGCTGCGCACCGGAGTCGCGGTTCCGACCGCGAATGAGGATGCCGCCCTTCCGGTGCAGAAGTAGGTTCGGCGCGTCCTGCCCTGTGTTCCTCATGAGTGCCGCTAGCGTGCCGGTGTGGCTCGTCGTCGCTGTTCCAAGCCCTCATGTCAGGCCCCCGCGGCCGCGACACTGACGTATGTCTACGCAGATTCCACGGCTGTCCTTGGGCCTTTGGCCACCTACGCTGAGCCACATTGCTACGACCTGTGCCAAATGCACAGTGAGCGCCTGACGGCCCCTCGAGGCTGGGAGATCGTCCGCATCACTCCTGATCCTGATGCGCTGAAGCCGACCTCGGATGATCTTGAAGCCCTTGCCAATGCTGTTCGCGAAGCAGCGCGTCCGCGCTACGTACCCGGTGGCGACATTGACCACCCGCCTGTTCCCAACGGTGCTGTGGAAGTTGCTCGACGTGGCCATCTGCGGATGCTCACCCACGATGAGTCATACGTCGAGCCAAATTCTGGCGAGGATTTCTAGCCCGCAGGCTTCGCTGAACAGACCGATAGCCTTCCTTCGTGCGCAAACATCAACAGGGCAGCCTTGAGCAGGTAATCAAAGCTTACGATATCCGTGGCATCTATCCCGATCAGCTCGACTCCAGCCTCGCCTACGACGTAGGCGCGGCCTTTGTTCGGGTGCTCAAGCTGGCCGCCCGCGATGGCGGACCTGGGGCGGTGGTCGTGGCTCACGACATGCGGCCCTCAGGCCCGGAACTCGTTTCAGCTTTTGCTGATGGGGTGCAGGACCAGGGTTGTGATGTCGTACTCATTGGTCTTGCGAGCACAGACGGCCTCTACTTTGCGTCGGGCCGGCTGAACCTTCCCGGAGCCATGTTCACCGCCAGTCACAATCCAGCCCAGTACAACGGAATCAAACTGTGCAAGCAGGAAGCCTCGCCTGTGGGGCAGGATTCCGGGCTGCGCGAGATCCGCGAGCTCATCGAGCAAGGCGTGCCCGCTTTTGATGGTCCGCGCGGAGACTCGCGCTCGCAGGACATGCTTGCCGACTACGCCAGCTACATGCGTGAGCTCGTTGACGTCTCCTCGGTGCGACCGTTGAAGGTGGTGGTCGATGCTGGCAACGGCATGGGCGGCTACACCGTTCCGGCCGTGCTACAGACCGGCGCTGGGCTACCAGCCCTTCCGTTGGACGTGATCCCTATGTACTTCGAGCTTGATGGCTCATTCCCCAATCACGAGGCGAACCCCATCGATCCTGAGACTCTTGTCGATTTGCAGGCCAAGGTGATCCAGGTTGGCGCTGATCTCGGACTCGCATTCGACGGCGATGCCGACCGGTGCTTCGTGGTCGACGAGCGAGGTGAGCTGGTAAGCCCATCAACCTTGACCGCACTCATCGCTGTTCGCGAACTTGCGAAATCTCCGGGTTCGGCTGTGATCCATAATCTGATCACCTCGCGCTCAGTGCCCGAGGTGATCCGCGAACATGGCGGCATTCCCATTCGCACTCGCGTTGGTCACTCCTTCATCAAGGCACGGATGGCCGAGACGAATGCTGTCTTCGGCGGAGAACACTCCGGGCACTTCTACTTCCGGGAGTTCTGGCGTGCTGATTCAGGCATGCTCGCAGCGCTGCACACCATTTCTGCTTTGGGCCACACTCCCGAAGGCACCACTTTGTCTTCGATGCTTGCCCAATACATCCGCTACTCGCTCAGTGGAGAGATCAACACTCAGGTTGCCGATCAGGGCGCAGTGACGGCTGCGATCAAGGTCGAATACAGCAAACTGCCCGGCGTCGAGGTCGACGAACTTGATGGATTGAGCATCACCGCCCCCGACTGGGGCTTCAACGTCCGCCCGAGTAACACCGAGCCCCTGCTGCGCCTTAATGTGGAGGCCAAGGATCCAGCGCGCATGGAACTGCTTCGCGACGAGCTGCTCCAGCGCATGCGTTCCGCGTCTTAGTCACCTGTAGGGGAGTCGCTATGAGCACTGCGCCACTTGGTCTTGATACCGCCCTGTGGCAGGTCCTTGCCTGCCCATGCGATGCGCACGGTGAACTGACTGCTAATGAGCAATCGCGGACGCTGACTTGCGTTGTCTGCGGCCTGGCCTTTCCTGTGCGTGACGGAATACCGGTGATGCTGCTCGACGAGGCGATCGCGCCCGGACAGGCCTAACGTGTCACTAGTGGTGCGGGGGGCATTGAAGGAGTCCGACTGGGGGATCGTGGATGGGCTGGTCCGATGGGCCGGTGCCGCCACCGGTCGGCCGCAGGCCGAACTCTGGTACGGAGCCCACCCAGGCGGACCTTCGCCCCTGGTCGACCCAGAGGGTGTGGAGACCGGTGCAGTTCTGGACACTGATCTCATTGGCGGGGATGTGCCAATCCTGGTGAAGTTCCTGGCTGCTGCCCGACCTCTGTCGATACAAGTGCATCCGCAGGCTGAATTGGCCGCCGACGGGTACAAGGCGCAGATCTCCAGCGCTGACTCGCCTGCGGTGTATGCGGATCGCTCTGAGAAGACTGAGATGCTGATCGCCCTGGAGCCCTTCGAGGCCTTTGCTGGTTGGCGCGAGCCGACGGAGTGCGTGAGTTTTCTTCGCGCGCTGCAGTCTGCGGTGGACGACTTCGATCCGAGTGCAGCGATCGCAGCCATCGTTGATGGAGATTTTCGGTCTGCGATACCAGTGTTATTGGCGAGCAGTTCCATCGCAGCGATCGCGGCACTGGGACAGTCGGCACAGTTCATCGGGCTTCCACAGGCCGAGGTCGATGCCTACTTGCTTGTTTCCGCCGATTACCCCAAGGACCCCGGGGCACTTCTCACTCCGCTGCTCTCCTTCCGCGTTTTGCAGGCCGGTCAAGCGCTATTCGTGCCAGCTGGTATCCCGCACAGCTACATCCGCGGGCTCGGCATTGAGGTGATGACGTCCAGCGACAACGTGATTCGTCTCGGATTGACTTCGAAGCCGGTGTTCCTCGAATACGCCCTGCAGGCGCTGGATCCGGAAATCCAACCGCAGTTCATCACCGCGGCAATCGGCGATGAGCTCAATCCGGCCAGCGCCCCATTCCGCGCTCAGCTCATGCGCGATGGAGCAGAGGAATTGCCAAGTGGGAGCTACCGAATCGTGCTCTCGGTGGAAGGCAAGGCAACAGTGAGTTGCATGGGCGAAGAGATCACTTTGTTGCCTGGGATGGCCAATGTGATTCCTGCGACCGATCCAGAGGCTGTTGTGCGTGCCGAGGGTCTTACCGCCGTCTTCCGGGCGTTACAGGAAGGCGAGCAATGAGCACTGAGGGTGGTATGAAAGCTGTCATCGCTGCTCTCATGGCCAATGTCGGCATCGCCGTAAGCAAGTTCATCGCCTTCGCCTTCACTGGCTCCTCGTCGATGCTTTCTGAGGCGATCCACTCGGTGGCCGATTCTGGAAACCAGATCCTTCTGCTCATCGGCAATAAACGGGCGAGTAAGCCAGCCGATGAGCATCACCCCTTTGGATATGGGCGTCGTCGTTATGTCTACGGCTTCGTCGTCTCAATCGTGCTGTTCATGGTTGGTGGCCTGTTCTCCCTGTACGAGGGCTTGCACAAGTGGCAGCATCCCGAACCGCTCAATGACTGGTGGATAGCCGTCGTGGTTTTGGGCATTGCGATCGTGCTCGAGAGCTTCAGTTTCCGAACGGCGATTCGCGAGGCAAACCTCTCACGCGGCAAGCGATCCTTGCCGAAGTTCGTGCGCGATGCGCGACAGCCAGAACTGCCCGTCATCCTTCTTGAGGATTTCGGTGCGCTCATCGGTCTGGTGTTCGCACTTCTTGGCGTGGGCCTGGCCGTCATTACCGACGACGGTCGCTTCGATGCCCTGGGTGCTATGGCGGTTGGAACCCTGCTCGTTGTGATTGCGGTGTTCCTAGCGATGGAAATGACCACCATGCTGGTGGGCGAGAGCGCATTGCCCGAAGAAGTGGAAGCCATCCGAGCCGCACTTGAATCAACAGATGGCGTGCTTCGAGTGATCCATCTGCGAACGATTCATGTCGGCCCCGACGAATTGCTCGTTGGCGCAAAAATCGCAATCGCACACAGTGACACTGGTCGCGAGATAGCCGATGCCATTGATGCCGCTGAGAAGAGCTTGCGTGCGGCAGTGCCGACCGCGAGATACGTGTTCCTTGAGCCTGATATCGATCGCGGCTCCAAACAGGTGACGATCGAGGCGGACTAGCGTCTGCGCTGGAATCGCCAGATCGACGCAGCGGCTGCAAGAGGCCACAAGTTCAGCACCACGGCAGCGCTGCGCTCGGCCAGGCCGACCTTCGGCGCGTCACTGACAACCGAAGCGAAGAACCACCCAGTGGCAACCACAAGAACGCTTCCGGCAGTCATCGCGACAGCTGGACGCAGTGCCCAGGGAGTGGAAGCGCCTCGCTGCCAGCTCAGGAGCGGCCAGGCGGCCAAGGCAGCGAAAGATCCGGCAGCCACCACCCCGTGTAGTGGTGCGGCTTGGCCTGCTGTGGGCAGTGGGCTCATTGCCACCAGAAGAGTGAACACTCCGCCTGTGCCCAGCACAACCCGACCGGCGCGTGCTGCGGGCTTCAGTGCCAGGGCAGTGCCGATCTGACTGACGCCGACTCCAGCCAGGGCAGTGGTCATCAACCAACCATCAGTGGCATCGGCTCCAGCCAGAGCGCTGATGGTTTGGGTGGTGGAATCAAATCCATTGGTTTGAAGGCGTGCCGCAATCGTCCAGCCAGCGACCAGAAGAATCGGGGCGGCCGCTGCAGTGAGCAGACCCCAGCGCGGCATGAATTGCATCCGCGCAGAGTATGGCCTGCTCGTTTTGGTCACATTTCCCCCATGAGCGCGTTGCACTTTGGCCCTTCGGGGCATCTCTGGCACAATCGCACCTGCCGGACCAACGAAGCCTCGTGACGTTCGCGCCCAATCCGCTCAACTCACGAGGAGAATTCCATGTCCGTGTTCAAAGCTGATGGCAGTCCAGACTTCAAGGTCGCCAATCTGGATCTAGCTGAGTTTGGCCGCGATGAAATTCGTCTGGCCGAGCATGAGATGCCTGGGCTCATGGCAATGCGCGCCGAGTATGGCGCTAGCAAGCCACTGACCGGCGCCCGCATTACTGGTTCACTCCATATGACCATTCAGACAGCTGTGCTGATCGAAACTCTGGTTGATCTTGGTGCCGATGTGCGGTGGGCTTCATGCAACATCTTCTCAACTCAAGATCACGCTGCTGCCGCGATCGTCATCGGTCGTGACGGCACGGTCGCAAAGCCCAATGGTGTGCCGGTGTATGCCTGGAAGGGCGAATCACTCGAGGAGTACTGGTGGTGCACGGAGCAGATTCTGGAATGGCCAGATGGCAGCGGCCCGAACATGATTCTCGACGATGGTGGCGACGCCACCCTGCTCGTGCACAAGGGTCGCGAATTCGAGCTGGCCGGCGTGGTGCCTGCAACAGATGAGAGTGACTCTGAGGAGTACCGAGTCATCCTGCACACCCTGCGTGAATCACTGGCGAACTTCCCTGACCGATTCACCACGATCGCTGCTGGTATCAAGGGCGTGACCGAAGAAACCACCACGGGTGTTCATCGTCTGTACGAGATGCTGCGCGCGGGCGAGCTGCTCTTCCCAGCCATCAATGTCAATGACTCGGTGACCAAGAGCAAGTTCGACAACAAGTACGGCTGCCGTCACTCGCTCATCGATGGCATCAACCGGGCGACTGACACCCTCATCGGCGGCAAGGTGGCTGTGGTCTGTGGCTATGGCGACGTTGGCAAGGGTTCGGCTGAGTCACTGCGCGGACAGGGCGCTCGGGTGATCATCACCGAGATTGATCCCATCTGTGCGCTCCAGGCCGCAATGGACGGCTACCAGGTTGCTCGCATTGAAGATGTCATCGGCTTGGCCGACATCTTCATCACCGCCACGGGCTGCTACGACGTCATCACTGCTGAGCACATGGAGCGGATGAAGCATCAGGCGATCGTGGGCAACATCGGTCACTTCGACAATGAGATCGACATCGCCGGGCTCGCAACACTGCCGGGCATCAAGCGCAAGACCATCAAGCCACAGGTTGATGAGTGGACTTTCGCCGATGGTCACTCGATCATCATGCTTTCCGAGGGCCGCTTGTTGAACCTCGGCAACGCCACCGGTCACCCGTCGTTCGTGATGAGCAACTCCTTCACCAATCAGGTGCTCGCGCAGATCGAGCTGTTCACCAAGCTGGATCAATACCCACTTGGTGTCTACACCCTGCCCAAGCACCTCGACGAGAAGGTTGCCCGCCTGCACCTTGATGCCCTCGGCGTTGGGCTGACCGAGCTCACCAAGCAACAGGCCGAGTACCTCGGCGTGGATGTTGTCGGGCCATACAAGCCGGACCATTATCGATACTGATCAATCCTTGGATGGGGCGTTCGGAGTGAGAAAGTTCTCCGAGCGCCCTTCTCATTCCTCCGTATGCTCGCAGTCTTAGCCTTTGTCGTAGGGAGTGCAGATGCGTCTGGCAATTCTTGGAACCGGATCAGTCGGGCAGAACATTGCAGCCCGATGCGTTGAGCTCGGCCACGAGGTCGCGATGGGCACGCGTGACCCCCAAGCGACATTGGCGCGTACCAACTCCGACAGCGAACGCAGCCAGAACTTTGCTGAATGGGCTGCCGAGCATCCGCCGATACGGGTGCTCTCCTTCAGGGCTGCTGCAATGTTCGGTGATGTCGTGGTGAACGCCACGTCGGGTTCTGTGACCCTGGAAGCGCTGCATGCAGCGGGAGCAGACAATCTTGCTGGCAAGGTGCTGATCGATGTGACGAATCCACTCGACTTTTCAGCTGGCTTCCCGCCTACCTTGACCGTCAAGGACACCGATTCCCTCGGAGAGCAGATTCAACGGGAATTTCCAGATGCGAAGGTGGTCAAGTCACTCAATACCCTGACGGCGAGTCTCATGGTCAATCCACGTGAACTCGCGGGTGGCGAGCACAGCGTCTTTGTCTCCGGTGATGATCCTGAGGCCAAGCAGATGGTTGCTGATCTTCTGCATGAGTTCGGCCACACCGATGTCATCGACCTCGGTGACATCACCACAGCACGCGGCACTGAGATGTGGCTACCACTTTGGCTTCGCCTCATGAGGGTACTTGGAACGGCCAACTTCAACGTCAAAGTCGTGCGCTGAGTCGTGATCCTCTGAATGCATTTCTACCGACGGGCTTCTTCCGCGATTGCTGTTGGACTCGTGTTCGGCGTGCTCGCAGTTTCAGGATTTGAACTCGGGGCAGTCGTCGCTGATTCGAGCTCAACGCAGCAAATGATCGGAAAGTCAGTAAAGGGTCGTGCCATAGTCGCGACTCATCTGGGGCCGAACTCCGCACCTATTCGCATCGTGGTTCTCGGGCAGATGCATGGCAATGAGCCTGCCGGGCGCAGAGTGGTGAGCCTGCTGGAAGCCCGTAATCTGCCGACGGATGTCCAACTCTGGTTGATATCGACTGTGAATCCTGATGGCTCTGCTCTAGGCACTCGCCGCAATGCCCACAAGGTCGACCTCAATCGCAATTTCCCAAATCACTGGAAGATAACCAAGAAGCGTTCGCCCTATTACGCGGGACCGCGTGTTGCCAGCGAGCCCGAGACCCAAGGACTTATGGCCTTTCTGAGCGCAGTCAAGCCGACAGCAGTCATCTCATTTCATCAGTCGTTCGGCATGGTCGATGACCCGTACCCACGTGGGCATGCCGCCGCGAAGAAGTTGGGGGAGTTGCTTGGTCTGCGTACCGGCATTGTCCCGTGCCGCGGTGTCTGCAACGGAACAATGACCGGCTGGGTAAATGCCGAACTGCAAGCCATCGGCATCACCGTCGAACTGCGATCGAATGTGACACCAGCTGCCGCACAACGCGCTGCGACTGCCGTCATTGGGCTTGGAGCCTGGCTCGCGGGTACGCCCGTCCCGATTCCCTCGCCGTCCTCGACAAGCACGCCGACACCAGTTCCGACACCAAGCCTTGGGCCCACACCAATACCTCTGCCAACAGTCGTGGTTGAGCCAAGCCCAAGCGCGTAGTTATCGGCGATTGGCCATCGCTTGCCTACGATTGGCGCATGAGCGAAATCCTGGGCCTTGCCACGGTCATCTTTCCCACTGCTGATCTGCAGGCATCCAGGACTTGGTGGCAGCAAGCACTGGGCAAGGAGCCGTACTTTGATGAGCCCTTCTACGTGGGATTCGATCTCAATGGCTATGAGCTCGGCATCAATCCGGGTGCGCCGATTGACAACGGTCCGGTTACCTATTTGCGCACCGAGAACATCGAACGGGCGTTCTCGCAGTTCATCGACAACGGTTGCACAATTGTTGGTGGGATCAGCGCCGTTGGTGAGGGCATTCGCGTAGGCGAACTGCGCAACCCCGAAGGCTTTGTATTCGGCGTGATCGAGAACCCAAACTTCACCAAGTGAAGTCGGGGTTCTCGAAGCCTTAGTTCTCGCGAATCGTCAGCACTGTGACCGATTGGCCACCGGCGACGGCGGTCGAAGTCGTCGCTGAGGCAACGCTTGTCGAGCCGTCCGTCTTGCGAATTTCGATTCGACCGTCGGTAGGGATGTTGTACGTGGATCCGACGGTCACACCGATGCCGAGCAATGCTTGCGCGCTCAGATTGGCATGCAGAATCTTCTGATCGTCGGAGAGGATGAGCACTCCGTCATCCATCGTGGCGATGACATGGGTGAACGGCTCAGTGGCCAGGTTGATTCGATCCTGATGACGAGCCTGCTCACTTTCGTCGGCTCGTTTGATTGCTCGTTCGCTCACCAGTGACAGCACGATTGCCAGCACGGTGATGAACAAAGTCATCACCAACTCGGCTGTGATGACGAACTTCCAGTTGTCATTGCCTCGGCCGGTTGCTTGAGCCAGACCCAGATGGGCAGCGGCGATTGAGAGAGCGACTTCTTCGTCCGCTTGCTTGAATGCCGGATTTTGGATGATCGCGCGAACGCCTTCAGCGGTGTAGGCCGATGAGAGGGCGAGGTCGACTGCCTTCTTGGCCTCTGCTGTGTAGGTCACGATTGAGGCCTGGAGCTCAGCAGTTCCGGGGGCATGTGGGCTGGTCACTTTGTTCAACTCAACCTTGTAACCAGGGTTGAGTTGTTCAAGGGAGGCGAGCATTTGATTGCTATCGCTTGCGATGTAGCCACCGGCTGCAGCCTTGAGGTTGTAGTTCAGGGTCTCCCGGCTGGATTCGGAGCTGCTCAGAATCGTCGACTGGGTGTTGTAGCCATTGACCTCGTCAATGATCTTGTTTGCGTAACTGAACCAGATGGCCCCCACGACAACGGGGAGCACGCATAAGACGACGAGGGCGATGCGACGCCGAATTTTGTTCCTCTGCTTGCGGGTGTTCGCGTTCCGATCACGTTTTGACGCCACTTACTCACAGACCCTTCTCGGTGGATCACGGAAGGCTAGCGGCTGGGCTGCACTTGGGGGCGTGATTTGCGTTGATCCGTGCAGTTTGCCCGCGCTACTGGGTATGCAGGTTCATGAGTGGCACGATGAGCGTATGGATCATCCTTCGGACTCTGGCTCACTGGGCAAGGTTCTTGTGGTCGATGACGATGCGGCTCTGTCGGAGATGTTGGGCATTGTGCTGCGCCAGGAGGGATTCTCCGCGGAGTTTTGCGCTGACGGCGCCTTGGCTCTTGACCGATTCAGGACTTTTCAGCCAGACATTGTGCTGCTTGATGTCATGCTCCCTGGGATGAATGGCATTGAGATTTGTCGAGCCATTCGCAAGGAGTCTGGCGTTCCAATCGTGATGCTTACCGCTCGCAGCGACACCGTCGATGTCGTGGTGGGGCTTGAATCGGGAGCCGATGACTATGTGGTCAAGCCCTTTAAGCCGCGTGAGCTGATTGCTCGGCTTCGCGCCCGAGTTCGCCGCGGCGACGACGCAGCTGCGCAGCCGCTGGCCATTGACGATCTCAAGATCGATGTTTCAGGTCACAAGGTTGCCCGCGATGGCGAGATGCTGTCGCTCACGCCCTTGGAGTTCGATCTGCTCGTGTGTCTGGCGCGAAAGCCAGGTCAGGTATTCACACGCGAAGCTTTGCTGCACGATGTCTGGGGCTATCAGCACGCGGCCGATACCCGATTGGTCAATGTGCACGTGCAGCGGCTGCGTTCCAAAGTCGAGCGTGATCCTGAGCGACCTGAGTATGTGCTCACTGTGCGAGGGATTGGCTATAAGGCGGGACCCGCTTGACCGCGTTCCTCCATGTGTGGCATCGCTTTACTGCAGCACTGAGTCGGGTTGCTGGTCCATTTCGATGGGTCAAGCGCGGCTGGCGAGGTTCTTTGCTGCTGCGCATTACGACGATCACCCTGGTCTCCTCATTCGTCGTGCTCACAGTCCTAGGGGTGACCTTGCTGAGCAAGGTCACAACTGGATTGATGGGCGCAAAGGAGGAGACCTCGATCTCGGAGGCCTCCGCAGGCTTGATTGAGGCGCAACGACTCATTGAGGCCGCTGAGGCCTTGCCGACTGCGCCGTCGCCCGGGCGCCAGGTCGATGCGATCGTCGCGGGCCTTGGATCGCACGGCGGTTCGCCTGCGCAATTCGACATCCTGCTGCTTGCCGCCGTACCAGGGCAGTCGCTCCCAGAGCGCGGCACAAACCTGGTGTCAACGTCAAGCATTGATCCAGAACTTCGACTGGCGTTATTGGATAGTCAGAGCCAACTCTGGACTTACGACCCGATCAATTACATCAACGGCTTCACTGTACCCGGCCTCGTCGTTGGTGCTCCGCTAGATATTCCGTCACTGGGCGAATACAACTTGTACTACCTATTTCCGCTCACTCAGGAGCAGCAGACCTTGGATCTCGTGCGAGGTGCTGTGCTGCTCACGGGTGCGTTGCTCTTGGTGTTGCTCACCCTTATTGCTCGCCTTGTTACGCGATTGGTGGTGAACCCTGTTCGTGAGGCAGCGCGTACTGCTGCGCTACTTGCCGAAGGCCAGTTGTCCGAACGAATGACCGTGCGTGGCGAAGACGAACTCGCACAGCTGGCAACAACGTTCAATGACATGGCATCCAGCCTGCAGCAGCAGATCAAGCAACTCGAAGAGTTGTCGCGAGTGCAACAACGATTTGTCGCCGATGTCTCACATGAGTTGCGCACCCCTCTGACGACCATCCGAATGGCAGCAGATCTCATGTTCGAACGTCGGGTGGAGTTTGATGCGGCAACTTCGCGCGCAGCCGAACTTCTGCAAGACCAACTCGACCGCTTTGAGGAACTCCTGGTCGATCTCCTGGAGATCTCTCGATTTGATGCTGGCGCTGCGGTGCTTGATGTCGAGGCTTGTGACGTGAATGCGTTGGTTGCGCGCGCTGTAGAGCAAGCGCGGCCATTGGCAGTGCGCATCGACACTAGTTTGGATTTCCTGCCATCGGACTTTTCGTCCGTCGTGGCCGCCGACAGCAGGCGAATCAATCGAGTGGTGCGCAACTTGCTCGACAACGCCATTGAGCACAGCGACGGCAAGGGTGTTCTTGTGACCGTCGGCGCCGACGAGGAAGCAGTGGCAGTCACGGTGCGCGATTTCGGCTTGGGACTGCGGCCAGGCGAATCCGGCCTGGTATTCAATCGCTTCTGGAGAGCCGATCCGGCGCGGGCACGCACCACCGGAGGCACCGGGCTCGGCCTTTCGATTGCGTATGAAGACGCCCGCTTGCACGGAGGCTGGCTGGAAGCTTGGGGAGAGCCCGGTCAAGGCTCAAACTTCCGACTGACCTTGCCGCGCGCGGTGCGAGGGCCGCTGATGGAGTCGCCTTTGCCCCTGATCCCTGTCAACTTCGAGGCAATCGAATCCGAAGACCCCTCGGCACTGCGGCTGGATGCGATTCCTCGTCCGGCTTCTCAAGGATTTCAATTGCCACCACGATCGGGGCGCACATGAAAGCCCTGCGAATTGCAACAGCGCTGACCGCAGTTGGTCTTTTGCTGAGCGCTTGTGGCGTCTTGCCATGGTCGGTTACCGCACAGGTGCCCGAAGGTGGATCGATCCAGCAGGGCGACGCAAGTGCAGCCAATCGCGAGGATCAATTCATCCGAGTCATTCCGCAGAGTCCGCGCAAGGGCATGACACCAGCCGAGATCGTGCAGGGATTCTTGGATGCCTCGGCTGCTTTCGAAAACGATCACGAGGTTGCTCGCCAATTCCTCACTCAGTTATCAGGCAATGCCTGGGATCCAAATGCAGGGGTGCGCGTATTCAAGGGTGCGCCAGACCTCGTGAGCAATGGACCCGTTGTGCGATTCGCTGCTCCACTGGCCGGAGAGATTTCAAGGCGAGGTACGTATCAATTAGCGAATGCAAATGCCACGCTCAACGCTGAGTTCACCCTCGAGAAGCAGAGCGACGAATGGCGCATTGCGAAGCTTCCTCAGGGGCTTGAACTCTCCACGGTCGACGTGGCGCGAGCCTTCCGACCGCTTTCGGTCTACTACTTCAATCCGCAGTACAGCACCTTGGTACCAGATGTCCGCATGATTCCGGTACCGGGCAATGGGGTGGCCACGGGTTTGATTCAGGCGTTACTGGACGGACCCGATCCGTGGTTGGCGCCCGCGGTGAAAACAGCCTTCCCCTTGGGCGTTGGCCTCAATTTTGACTTCGTCGGAGTCAATTCAGGCGTGGCCAAGGTCGATCTCACTGCCGACGCGCTTTTTGCTTCCGACAGTGTCCGTTTGGTGATGGCGCAGCAGATCGTCGGGACTCTGCGTCAACTGTCTGATGTGAGTGCAGTCAGCATCACCTCTGGAGGACAGCTCCTGACCATTCCTGGAGTGCCCTATCCAATCCCGCGCGATGAGTGGCCAAGTATTGACCCGTCCGGGCTTGATCCAGGTGCTGAAGCTGTGTTTGCGAATGCAGGCGGTGTCTCCAAGCTTGCCAAGGGTCAGGCGCAGCAGATCGTCGGCTATCCGACTTCTGCGAACTCAGCATTTACCCAAGTCGTGGTGAATCGCTCTGGAGGACTGCTGTCTGGAGTGGACGCTCTTGGCCGGGTCTGGAGCGCATTGATCGAGACCAACACCACTTGGTCGAAGTTGCCGATCACGCGAGCAATCCAGTGGCTGGAGTTCGACGCCAATGGTGGGCTGTGGGTGTGGGATCCATTCAATGGGCTAGCGGTCTGGGATGCACCTGGACCGATCAAGGACATTTCGGTTACGGGCATGCCCTACGGCGCGACCTTGGTCAAGGCAGTTCCCTCGCGAGATGGAGCCAGAGCGGCACTCATCATTCGAAAGTCTGGAACGACCTCGGTCTATTTGGCACGCATTGAACGAAACGTTGAAACTAATGTGCGAGTGATCTCCGGTCTGCGCCCATTTTCGCCAACCGCAACTGGAGTGCTTGATCTTGATTGGTCAAGCGCAAACTCGCTGGCCTTCATCGGCCGGATTGGCAATGGCGATGTGCAGGCCTTTGATCTTGACCTGGCTTCTGGCGCGCTCGCCCCACAAGGCGGGCCCGAAAATCCGGAGTCCATTGCTGCCGCGCCTGGACTTCCCGTGCTCATCGCTGCCAAGAACGGCCTCATCTATCAACTCGATGCCGGCACCTGGACAGTCCGCACACCCGGCTGGTCGCCCGCTTATCCGAGTTGAGTGGGTCAGATCCACAGCCTCGCCGGTGTGCTTGCCGTTCAGTTTGATGAACATCAACCTGAAGCATGCTGTTTATCGCAAAGCTGACGACTGCGGTTACGGGCCTTGTTCAGGAAATGGCCGATGTCGCACTCTCACGGGAATGCCTGGCTTGTGGCCGCGAGGGTCCCGTGCTCTGTCTACGTTGCCGAGCGCGACTGCCTGAAGTTCCGGCGAGGCGCGATCAAGAACCTGCAGTGTGGTTCGCGGGGGAGTACGAAGGATTGCTGCGCGAGCTCGTACTTGCTCATAAGGAACGGGGAGTTCGTGCCTTGAGTCCCATTCTAGGAGAGTTGTTGGCGCATGGAGTGTGGGCTGCGGCTCCTGGCACTGAAGTTATTGCGCTTGTTCCGATTCCGGCACACCGCAATTCAGTGCGGATCCGCGGACGAGACTGTTTGAATGAAGTGTCGCTCGCGGCCGCGAAAGCACTGCAGTCGCGCGGTCGAGTCTGCACGGTTGAACCACTGCTGCATTGGCGGCGTGAGACCGCTCGTCACGCCGGTCAGTCGGCTCGTGGCCGACTGGATGTTCAGGAGGCCCTGACCGCGAGAGCCCCTCGCGGTCGGGCAGATTCGGTGATCGTTGTTGACGATGTCATCACGACCGGGGCGACAGTGGCCGAAGCCGTGCGTGCGTGTGCGGATGCTGGAGTTCAGATCAGTGCTGTGGCGTGCGTTGCCAGCCGCAGTCTGCGAACTAGGTGAGCCGAGTGATGCCTTCCTGCACTCCTTTGACCACGGCCTCCATGCGGGATCGGGCCGGAAGCTTTTCAAGGATGCTGCGCACGTGGTTCTTCACGGTGTTCTCACTTATGCCAAGAGTCTGGGCTATGTCGCGATTGGATTGCCCGGCGGCCATGGCATGCAAGACCTCGCGCTCACGTCGAGTGAGCTGTGGTCCGGTCCACACTTGACCGCCACCCATCTCGAGAAGATCATCGGCAAGCAAATCGGCGAACCAACAGTCCATCAAGTCGCCCCTATGCACTAGGCCACGGCGCATCGGCTGCTCGTGCACAGCGAATCCGGCTGATTGCGCAACTGCTCGAGCTGCTTCGTTGCCGAGCAGTGCTCGCCAGGTCACCACATTGAGATCCAGAGAGCTGAAGCCCCAGCGGCAAGCCAGCCGCACGGCACGCGTGGCAATGCCACGCCCGCGCAACCATGGAGCAACCAAGAAGCGGACGGTCGCCGCGCCGTGGCCATCTGGCTGCAGGTGGACGGAGCCTGACCAGCGATTGTCAGTGTCGGCGATCACCCAAGTCGGCTGATCCCACCAATGCACCGGATTGGTGACCTTGTCCACCCACGCGCGAGCATCCTGCTCGGTGTAAGGGCTGGGAAGATTGGTCCACCGGGCCACTTCTGGATCCTGACATCCAGTGGCAATTGTGGGGATATCGCGACTCTCTGGCAGGCGTAGGAGCACGACGCCATCGGTCAGCGTCGGGGGATTCTTGGGCGCCATGGGCCGTGCAGCGACTGACACGTCAGGCAGTCTTGCAGGGCACCGGGGAGAATCTGGCAAGTCCCCTACGATGGAGAGTCCAGCCAGGTCAGCTGGCTGATGATTGACGAAGGAAAGGTCGCTTCACAGTGCGAGTGCTCGACAAGATCCTGCGCGCCGGCGAGGGCAAGATTATTCGCAAACTTCACGCCATCGCTGAAGCAGTCAATGCCATCGAAGAGAACTACACCTCGATGAGCGACGCCGAGTTGCGCGCGCTGACTGATGAGTACCGGGAGCGCCTCGCCGAGGGCGAGACTCTCGACGATCTACTGCCCGAAGCCTTCGCGACAGTGCGTGAGGCTGCCACGCGCACTCTTGGCCAGCGACACTTCGATGTGCAGATCATGGGTGGTGCTGCCCTGCACATGGGCAACATCGCTGAGATGAAGACAGGTGAAGGCAAGACTCTGGTCTCCACGCTTCCTGCCTATCTCAATGCGCTCAAGGGTGATGGCGTGCACGTGGTCACCGTCAATGACTACCTGGCTGAGCGTGACTCGGAGAACATGGGTCGCGTCCATCGCTTCCTCGGCCTCGAAGTCGGCGTGATCTTGTCGAACATGACTCCTGCCGAGCGGCGTATCGCCTATGCAGCCGACATCACATATGGCACCAACAATGAATTTGGCTTCGACTACCTGCGCGACAACATGGCGTGGAGTTCTGAAGAGCTCGTGCAGCGCGGCCATCACTTCGCTGTGGTCGATGAAGTCGACTCGATTCTCATTGACGAAGCCCGTACCCCGTTGATCATCAGCGGACCAGCTGACCAAGCGACCACTTGGTACGCCGAATTCGCGCGCATCGCGAACCTGCTGAAACTCGATGAGGACTACGAGGTTGACGAGAAGAAGCGCACCGTCGGTGTTCTCGAATCAGCGATCGACAAGGTCGAAGATCAGATCGGAATCGACAATCTGTATGACACGGTCAACACCCCACTCGTGGGCTTCCTGAACAATGCCATTCGCGCCAAGGAGCTCTTCAAACTGGATCGCGATTACGTGATCATGGACGGCGAGGTCCTCATTGTTGACGAGCACACCGGCCGCATTCTGGCTGGTCGTCGCTACAACGAGGGCCTGCATCAATCCTTGGAAGCCAAAGAGGGCGTTGAGGTCAAGGCCGAGAACCAGACTCTGGCCACCGTGACCCTTCAGAATTTCTTCCGTCTCTACGGCCAGCTCTCGGGCATGACCGGCACGGCGATGACCGAGGCCAATGAGTTCTCGCAGATCTACAACCTTGGCGTTGTACCGATCCCTACCAATCGCGACATGATCCGGCTGGACAGCGCCGATGTCATCTACCGCACTACCGAAGCCAAGCTTCAGGCCGTAGTAGCCGACATCGTCGAACGCAATGCCAATGGACAGCCGGTGCTGGTTGGCACGACTTCAGTTGAGAAGTCAGAGCACCTGAGCAAGTTGCTGAAGCAAAACGGAGTGCCGCACGAAGTGCTCAATGCGAAGTACCACGATCGAGAGGCACACATCGTTGCTCAGGCCGGTCGCAAGGGTGCCGTCACGGTATCCACGAATATGGCCGGTCGCGGCACCGACATCATGCTCGGCGGCAACCCAGAGTTCATGGCCGCGGCCGCGCTCACCCAGCGTGGAATCTCAATCGTGGAAGACCCAGAGGCATATGAAGCAGCATGGGGTGGCGCGCTTGAGCAGGCCCGCACGGCCGTCCTCGCCGAACATGATCAGGTGATCTCGGCTGGCGGGCTCTATGTGCTCGGAACCGAGCGCCACGAATCACGCCGCATTGACAATCAGTTGCGTGGTCGCTCCGGCCGTCAGGGTGATCCGGGCGCATCGCAGTTCTACCTGTCCCTTGAAGACGATCTGATGCGATTGTTCAAGGCCGACATGGTCGATGCCTTCCTTCGTCGCTTCAATGTTCCTGACGATGTTCCGATCGAGGCGAGCATGGTCTCCAACGCCATCCGCTCGGCGCAGTCGCAGGTTGAAGCCCGAAACTTCGAGATTCGCAAGGATGTTCTGAAGTACGACGACGTGCTCAACCGTCAACGTCTCGTCGTCTACGCCGAGCGCCGACGCGTGCTCGAAGGCGAAGACATCGAAGAGCAGGTCCGCAGTTTCATCACTGACACCGTTGAAAGTTACGTCCGCGGTGCAACGGGCACGGGATACCCAGAGGATTGGGATCTTGACCAGCTCTGGACTGCGCTGAAGACCTTGTACCCAATCCAGGTCACCGTTGAAGAACTCGAGGAAGCCAGCGGCGGCAGTCGCGCGGGCCTGACCAGCGACTTCCTGACTCATGAACTGCTCGACGATGCCCAGAGCGCCTATGACGAGCGCGAAGAGGCGCTCGGCGAAGATGTCACTCGCGAACTCGAGCGTCGGGTGATCTTGTCGGTGCTGGATCGCAAGTGGCGCGAACATCTGTACGAGATGGACTATCTGCGCGACGGCATCGGTCTGCGTGCCATGGCTCAGCGAGATCCATTGATCGAGTATCAGCGTGAAGGCTATGAGCTCTTCAACGCGATGATGGATGGCATCAAAGAAGAGACTGTCGGCTACCTGTTCAACGTCCAGGTCGAAATCGAGCAGGCAGAGGATGGCTTGATTGAGGTCGGGCCTGATGGCAGCGAACTCATCGCGGCTGAAGTGGTCTCCGAAGTCATAGTGCCTGGGCTTGCACCTGCTCGCCCCGCGCATCTTGAGTACTCAGCTCCAGGTGAATCCGGTGATGTTGTGCATGACTCAGTGGATGTCGATGTTGATCAGGAGATTGATCCGAACTCGAGTCGTGCTGATCGACGCCGTGCTGAGCGAGCTAATCGCAAGCGTCAGGGCTGATCAGCCAAGAGCGATAGCAGTGACTTGCCAGGAATCGGCAATCGCCTCGAACCTCATTGCCACCGCTCGACCACGACCATCTCCAACGAGTACGGCCGAGGTCTCAGCCACCCCGGGCGCGACGGGGCAGACGCGAATGGCGCGCACCTGCTGAAGGGAACGCATTGCAGACCTGGCATTGCGCCCCTGCACCGCACTTGGATGTCGTCGTGCGGCCTTGCCTCGAGCGGCGAGCATCGCCAGTTCACGCTTCTCCACCCAACGGGTGAGTTGCTGAGCTGGGCGATCCCCGCTTGCCACCTCAGCGATTGCGCGTGCCATCCGGGCAACCCAGATGGGCGGTGGAATGGGTGGCCCGCCGGGCACTGTGGCCGGACCGTTTGTTGGATGCTTCGCGGTGGGAGTTCCTGGGACAAGCCGCAGGTGCCGCGGAACTTGCGGCACGGCCGGAGTGCCAGGAGCAATCTCCCAGACCAGAGGCAGTGCGAGTTGCTCTGATTCGACTTTCGCCGAGGCGAGCACTGGTGCAGGTAGGCGATCCAACAGCGTGGACACGGCGGGCTCCTTGCCGCTCGGGCGCGGTCGGGGGTTCGCGGATTGAGATGCTTGTGTTTGCGTGTGTTGATTGGTGTTTGGTGATGTTTGCATGGCTGGCGCAGTTGCTGCAAGGTCGGCGGCTGATTGTGGATGAACTGACGCGGCTGTGGACGACGGATTTGCCAAGCGACGGGATGCTTCTTGATTGTTCATGACTGTGGAGTTCCCCCGCTGGCTGCAGGCCAAACCACCAGCGTCACTTCCTTGCACAACCCGAACAATCTCCAGTGGTGACGCCCGCTTGTCCCAACTATGGGAGGCAGCTGAAGCGAGTCTGCAAACTGAGGTCTCCCTCGAAGTGCTGGCTGAGGCCAGCTCGATAGCCGACGCAGAACGCGCGCGAACTCGCATGATTGACACGCTGTCCTTGACTGGCGCTCGACTCTCACTCGCATGCCAAGGAGGGGTCACAGTGATTGGGCACGTGGTGAGCAGTGGCAGTGATCTCGTTCTTGTCGAGCACGAGAGGCAGCAGCTCACCGGTATTGCCGTGTCATCGCTGATTCGCGTATCTGGTGTTGACCATCGTCTCCCGCAAGAATCGCCAACTGCGCCCCTCACCTGGACTCGGTGGCTGCGTTCGATCAACAACCAGAAGCTTGGGACAGTCCGGATTGTCACCAGCGATGGATGGGTGACGCACGGCGAAATTCGCTATGTGGGCGCTGACTTCATCCGCGTTGCCGAAAATCGCGGAGGAGAAACTGATGTGATGATCACGTCCATCAGCGCAGTCACGGTCTCGAGTGTGCGTCTGTCTGAGTGAACGGATGCTCGGCCAGGAATTCATGAGTCTGTTCGTACATCCGAGCGATGTAGTCCTCGAGCATCTGGTGCTCCACGCGCCACTGGCCGCGGCCGCCGATCTTGAGCGCGGGCAATTCGCCATTGCGTACGAGCGCATATGCCTGTGAGGCAGAAATATTGAGCGACTCAGCTACGTCAGCAAGAGTCAGAAAGCGTGAATTCGGGGCGGACACCGATGCATTGTGCAACGCAAATGCACGATGCGCGCGGTTGTCCACAGGCGGCCGGACGCACCCGGTCCCTGTGGATATTCATTGGTGTCGTGCTCGCCTTCAAGTGATCGTTGTTCTTCGAGGTAGTTCGAACAGCTGGGGGTCAGATGTTTCGCAGGGGTGCGCGCAGCGCGCGTTCGGTCAAACAGGTCGTGCGCTGGACGGATCTGCGTTTGTGGCTCGGACTCGGGCTGGTCATCGGCTCAATGTTCGCGGGGGCCTTTGTGCTCTCTTCTGGCGAACAGTCAGTCACCATCTGGCGAGCTGCAACAGATCTTGCCGTTGGTGATGTGCCTCAGGTTGAAGCAATATCGGTTCGCCTCGATGATTCTGCAGCCGCATATCTGCCAGCGACTTCGATCCCGGAAGGGCGCATGCGCGTGCCAGTGACAGCAGGGGCATTGCTGCCAGCCGCCGCAGTGGGAGCAGCCGAGCCAACAACTGGGCGTCTGGTCACGGTCCCCGTTGACTCCCTGCACTCTCCGGTGGGACTGGCACCAGGAGACGTGGTTGATGTGTGGGCAACGACAGACGACACGAGCAACCCAGCGCCGCCATCCTTGGTGCTCGCGCAAGCCCATGTGCAGGCCGTAGACAGGGAGAATATCGGCGTGGGCGGCGAAGTGCCCGTTGTGCTTGAAGTGGCGAGCAATCAGGCCGCTTCGATAATTGCGGCCGCGCGCGGGCAGATCTCTCTTGTTGAAGTGCCACTGCCGGCCCAGTTTTCGGAATCAGTGGCTCGCTCATGACTGAACTGGCGTGCATCTTGGCGGCGCCCGATCTTGCCCTGGAACCCGAACTTGTTGCTCAGTCATCCGCATTCGGCCTGCGCATCGTCCGTCGCTCACTTGATGCGGCCGATCTGATGGCCGCGGCTGCCCTCGAGCCGCATCTGGCAATTGTCGTGACATGCGCACTGCCACGGCTGACGCGCGATCTCATCGCTCGCCTCTGCGCTGATCGGCTAGTCCTTGGCCTTGCTCCCGATCCGCAAAGTGCGCAGCAGTTGCACGCCTGGGGAGTCGCCGACGTCGTTGATGTGCGCTCGTCTGGGCAGACGATTGCGGATCTCTGCTCTGCTTTGAATGGTGTGCCGCGAGTTCATCAACGAACAGAGCAGCACGGAGTGTGGTCGACAGGTGCCTGGGCGCCGATGTCAGCTGCACAATTCGTGCGGGTCCCCAGCGCAGCGTCCTCGCCAATGCCAGTGCAGACGAGAGGATGAGTGATCTCGGTGTGGGGAGCTCCCGGAGCTCCAGGTCGAACCAGCGCGACGCTGATGCTTGGGCAGTTGTTTGCACGCCGCGAACTGTCGGTCTGTCTGATTGATGCCGACACGATGGCGCCGTCATTGCTGCAGATCCTCGGGGTCGCCGAGAACGCCAGCAGCTTGGTCGTGGCCTGCCGTTTCGCTGAGCGCGATTCACTCACCGCGCCACGACTGATGCAAACCGTGCGTTCGATCGATGATCGGCTCGTTGCTCTTGGGGGAGTCATTCACTCAGACGAGTGGGGCGATGTGCGAGCGGCCGCAATCGCTGCTGTCGTGGAGATCTGTCGCTTGAGTTTCGACCTCACGATCATCGACATCGGATCCGGGATGGAGCGCGGACATCCTGCTGATCTTCTTTCCACGCGACGATTCGAGGCGGCGAGCTCCGCAGCTGCCGCGTCTGATGCTCTCGTCGCGATCGCCCAGGCCACTCCGCTTGGCATCACGCGACTTCTGCAACACCTGCCTTCGGCCAGCAGCTCATCGGTACCTCCTGTTGCACTTGCCGTAGCACCGGCTTCGGGCAAAGCCTCAGCCTCAGCCGCTGTCAAGAGTCTGCGCGATTACGGTATGCAGCTGCCGATTTTCGAATTGCCACGATATTCAACAGAAGAATTAGTTCAGGTTCGGATGCGCCCGGTCGCAACGAGGCGCAAATTTGGTCGGGGCTCGGACTTGACAGCGCTACAGGCCTGGATTCAAAGCGCTGTCGCAGACGCTAATCGCAGCTATGGAGACGGAAGCACCACAACGGCGGTGCCCACATGAGCGAATTTGTAGACCGCTGCAGCAGCCTTCTCTGAGAGCCGCACGCACCCGCCGCGGGCGATGGCCAGACCGAGTTGCTTGACGGAGTGCATCCTCGTGCCGTCGTAATAGCGCGGAATCGCATGGAGTCCAATGGGCGACTTGGTGTCAGGTCCGTAGGTGAAACGCACCATGTGATTGAAGGTGACCTTGGAATTGGGATTATTGGCCACGGGGGACTTCGAGAAGACGTGATAGACCCCGGCCTTCGGACGATCAAATCGCCCCACAACTGGGTAACGAGCCACCACCTCATCAGCCTTGTTGATGAGCCATACCGTCATCAAGGCTTTGTCATAGACCACGCGTTTCATGCCAGCGTGATTGAGATCGTTTGGATAGGCAGGCACGCGCTTGGCCTTGCTCGTGCGTGTTGCTGGCTTGGGTGGCCTGGTGTGTGCTGGAACGTGCGTGGTCGTTGGTGAGGGTTCGACCGTTGCGATTGGGCTCGGCTCAGCGGTCGCTGCGTCAGCAGTACGCGAGTTGAAGGCAAGCCACACTGCGGCGGCGAGGATGACCACGGCCAGAGCAGCGGCCAGCGTTGACTTGACGGGACTGAGCCTTGTTGACAGGGGGAAGTACTGCACATATCCGTTGTACCGCAGCGTTCGCCAAATTCAGTGTTGCCGCACGGGGGGCTTCGTCAGGTGGTTTCTGCATTGCGCAGAAGCCAGCCGTTGGCAAACTCCTGCTCCTTGTTCAAGTAGCGCTCAGTTTGTTCAAGGGCGAGCCGCTCGACCTTGCCTCCGACGAAAGGAATAGCTGCCTTCAACTCGCCGGTGGTAAGCACAGTGGTGCGCTTGCCATCAAAGGTCATCAGCACGGTGCCGCGGAAGGTCAACGGTGCACTGAATTGCACCTCGAAACTTCCGTTGCAAGAACTGGCATCAGCCGGCCGCCAGTTCTGATGCTCAGTAATGGTGAGGGTCTCACCCACAATTGAGCGTGCGTACGAGGGCATGTCCGCAGGCAAGGTCCGAACGATCACGAGGTCGATGGACCCTTCGCTGCTGTCAGTTCGTGTATGGGTCACAGTCAGCGCTCCGGTGGCCTTGGCTCGCTCAGTGATGTAGTCCGCATTGCACACCATGGAGAGCACGTCGCCTGGAGACGCCGAGTAGACCTGATTGCATTGCAGTTGGGTACCCACGCGACAAACCTTCCTTCTCCAGTTAGCGTAGACGTGTGACTGACGTTGTAACCGCAGTGATCAGCGCTCTAGGTGATGACGCACATCAGTCGCAGCAAATTCTGGCTCGCAAGGTCTTTCGCTATGTCTCTTGGGACGACGTCAGCGGATTCACGCCTGCCATGCTCGTTCGTCAGCTTGACGAGTTTGCGGCAGCAGCTGATGAACGGCCACATGGACGGCCCAATGTTGAAGTGCACGATCTTGAAGGTTCTGAGGTCGCGCTGGCGACCATCGTTGTTGATGACATGCCGTTCCTTGTTGATTCCCTCGCCGGCGCGCTTCACGTGGAAGGCCGCAATCCGCGTCTGATCTTGCATCCGCAACTCATCGTTCGTCGTGATGCTGACGGACGGCTAATAGAGATTTTCGATCTCGAGACCGATGATCCGCGCCCCGACGGGACAACGGTCGAGGCCTGGATCCAGATCCAAATGGAACGTAACTACGTCAGTGATGACAATCGGCAGACGGCGGATCATCTGCGACGAACACTGCGCGATGTTGGCGCGGCTATTCACGACTGGCCGCTTATGCGCGAGAAGGCGAGTTCGTTGGCGGCCGAGCTCGATCAGACGGTCAACCCTGGGTGGTCGCCAGATGAGGTCTGCGAAAGCGCGGCGCTGCTCCGCTGGATGGCCGACGAACATTTCCTGTTCGTCGGTTACAAGGAGTACTCGCTGTACAGCGATGGTGAGGGAGATGGGCTCAAGCCGATCCCCGGGACTGCGCTGGGAGTACTGCGCGAAGCTGATTCATCTGGGGGGCATGCGATCGATGAAGCGTGGGTGCGACTGTCTGCACTCGCGCAAGAGCATGCGCACGATCGCTTTCCGCTCGTCTTGACCAAGGCGAACTCCAGATCCACGGTGCACATCCCGAGTTATCTGGACTACGTCGGAGTGAAACTCCTGGACGAATCGGGAGCGGTCATTGGTGAGCGTCGTTTCCTGGGCCTGTACACCGGCGCAGCCTTCACCGAGAGCATCACGTCAATCCCAATTCTCAGAGAGCGCTTCGTTCGAATGCTCGACACCATGGATGTTGCACCCGACTCGCATACTGCAAGAGATCTACGGCAATTGATCGAGACCCTGCCGCGAGACGAGTTCTTCGCAATGCACACCGAGCAATTGATCGAACTTGCCCGGGCGGTCATGCATCTGGATGAACGACGTCAGGTGAAGGTCGTCATTCGACCAGACGATTACGGCCGGTATGTATCGGCGTTCGTGTTCTTGCCGCGTGATCGGTACAACACCGATGTTCGCGTTCAGATTGAAGACATCTTGCAGACCGCATTTGAGGCCGTGTCCGTTGATCACTCCGTGCAGGTCACTGAAGCCCCAAACGCGCGCTTGCATTTCATTCTGCATCTACGAGAAAGCTCGCCCACTGCTACCAAGAATCTTGGGGAAATCGAGCAGGCGATCGCAGCGGCGGCGCAAACCTGGCTGGACGAGTTCACGGCAGAAGTGGTTGCCGTTGTCGGAAGTGAACGTGCATCCACATTCCTCTATCAATATTTCGACGCCTTTCCGGAGGGATACAAAGAGAGATTCGCACCACTGGTGGCGGTTCGCGATGCGATGACGATCGCCAAACTTGATACCGACGAACTCGCTATTGAGATATCGGGCATGCCCACTTCCGGTGTGACAGGCGCCGCGGAACCTGCACGCATCAAACTGCTTCGTGCAGGTGAGCCGATGTCCCTCTCGGCCGTGCTCCCGCTTTTGCAACACCTTGGGGTTGAGGTGCTTGACGAATACCCCTTCGAGATTGAGCGAAAGGGCTTGCACTCGGCTTGGGTCATGGACTTTGGCGTCCAACTTCCCGATGTTGACCTGCCTTTGCGCGAAAGCCTTGATAGCCGCTTCTCTGACGCATTGCGGGCTGCCTGGAGCGGTGCAGCCGAATCCGATGACTTCAACGGACTTGTGGTTCGCGCAGGCCTGCATTGGGAGCATGTGGTGCTCTTTCGCAGCTACGCGCGCTACCTTCGCCAGCTCGGCACCGCCTATGGTCAGGACTATCTGCAACAGACGCTGTTGAACAATCCTGCGTTCGCCGGGCTGCTCATCGAACTTTTCGACTCGCAGCTCAAACCGGGGTTCAGTGGTGATCGCGCGGTCGCGCGCACGGAACTCACCAGTCGTTTTCTTTCCGACCTTGACTCGGTGCCATCACTTGACCATGACCGCATCTTGCGCTCCTTTCTCGCATTGGTCTTGGCGACAGTTCGCACCAATGCCTTCCTGCCTGGTGTGTTCCGAGAATCGCGCGCTCTCGCGTTCAAGATCGATTCGCGCAGTATCGCCGACATGCCCCTGCCCAAGCCCCTAGTTGAGATCTGGGTCTACTCACCACGCGTTGAAGGAGTGCACTTGCGCTTTGGGCGGGTCGCTCGCGGCGGAATCCGGTGGAGCGATCGGCGTGAGGATTTCCGAACTGAGGTACTAGGGCTGGTCAAGGCTCAGGCGGTCAAGAATGCAGTGATCGTGCCGGTAGGCGCCAAGGGCGGCTTCTATGCAGCCGGTGCTGCCGATGTAGCGACTGATCGAGAAGCTTGGATGGCCGCTGGCAAGGACGCATACATCGAATTCATATCCGCCCTCCTGGATCTAACGGACAATCTGCAAGCAGGCCAGGTGATCGCACCGGCGAATGTCGTGCGAAGTGACGGCGACGACCCGTATTTGGTTGTCGCTGCTGACAAGGGAACCGCGAGCTTCTCCGACCTTGCCAATCGACTTTCCCTCGAGCGCGGATTCTGGCTGGGCGATGCCTTCGCCAGTGGCGGATCGCATGGCTACGACCACAAGGCAATGGGCATCACCGCTCGCGGTGCTTGGGTTTCGGTGCAGCGCCACTTCCGCGAACTCGAAATCGACGTGCAGAGTCAGCCGTTTACGGTGGTCGGCATCGGCGACATGAGCGGCGATGTTTTTGGCAATGGCATGTTGCTGAGTCAGCAGACGCGACTCATCGCGGCCTTTGATCACCGCAGTATCTTCATCGATCCAGAACCAGATGCTCAGGCGAGTTTTCACGAGCGACACCGGATCTTCGACCTGCCGCGATCGAGTTGGGCTGATTTCGATCCGAAGCTGCTCTCACCCGGTGGCGCAGTCTTCTCCCGCAGCGCAAAGTCGATTGAAATATCCGAAGAAGCTCAGATTGCTCTGGGCCTGCCCAACGATGTTCGCATTTTCGCTCCCGATGAGCTCATCAAGGCGATCCTGCAGGCCCCGGTGGATCTGCTGTGGAACGGTGGCATCGGCACCTATGTAAAGGCCGTCGATGAAACCCAGCTCGATGTTGGTGACAAGGCTAACGACGCAATTCGCATTGACGGTTATCAACTTCGATGCGCGGTGGTAGGTGAAGGCGGGAATCTAGGTTTTACCCAAGCGGGACGCATTGAAGCCGCGCATGCGGGAGTGCGTCTCAATACTGACGCTATCGACAACTCGGCAGGTGTCGATACTTCTGACCACGAAGTGAATCTGAAGATCCTGCTCGATGACCTGGTACAACGCGGATCGATCTCGGTTGAGGGGCGCGATGTCTTGCTCACCCAGATGAGTGACGCAGTGGCTGCTGCAGTTCTAGGCGACAACTATGACCAAAATGTTGTGCTCGGCAACGCGCGATCAGCAGCCCCAGTAATGCTTGCTGTTCATCAGCGATTGATTCGCGACCTTGAACATCGCGGGCTCCTTGATCGCCAGTTGGAATTCCTGCCCTCTGATGAAGAAATTGAACGCCGCCGCATGGCAGGGGAGGGCCTGTGCTCGCCGGAACTCGCCGTGCTACTGGCCTATTCGAAGATGGCGCTGACAGAAGAACTGAACTCGGCGCACATCGGTGCGGATCCTTGGTATGAGTCTGCTCTATTGTCGTACTTCCCGAGTGCGCTGACTGATCAATTCGCAGCAGAGGTCAAGACGCACCAACTGCGCAACCAACTCGTCTCCACTGTGGTGTGCAATCACATCGTCAACACAGGAGGCATCACTTTCGTATTCCGGGCAGTTGAGGAAACTGGAGCCACAGCGGTCGAGGTGGTGCATGCCGCGGGGGCGGCATCAGCGATCTTCGGAATTGACGAACTCACATCGGCAGTCAATGCGCTCGATCTTGTCGCGCCCGTCGCGGCGCAAGATGCCTTGCACCATGGCATTCGCCGGCTGCTTGATCGGGCGACTCGATGGTTGTTGAACGCCAAGGGTGGCCATCTGGCTCCGCAAGCATTGGTCGACACGTATCAGCCGGTCATTGCCGAGTACCGCAGCTACGTTCGCTCACATCTGCCGTCTGGAGTCATCGACAACATGCGGCTGCGAGCCGACGAGTTGATCTCTTTAGGTGCGCCGGTTGAGTTGGCCGAGGAGGTCAGTGGTCTTCTCGAGGTCTTTGCCCTCCTCGACATCGCTGATGTGGCTCGACGCACGGGTATTCCTCCCGAAACAGTCATACCGCTGTACTTCACGATCACAGAGGCCTATGGCATCGATCCCCTGCTGGTCGGCATCTCAGCACTGCCGCGCGGGGATCGTTGGGGGGTACTTGCCCGACATGCTCTGCGCGCTGATCTCTATGCGGCGGCGGCAGACCTGACTGAGCAGGTATTGCACATGGATCAAGGCTCCCCGTCCATCACTTTGGCCTCGTGGGAGGGGCATTTCGCGAGCAGCACCGGACGTGCCAAGGGCACCCTGTTGGATATTGCCGCTACGGAGCATCCGGATTTGGCAACCCTGTCGGTGGCGCTGCGCGCCCTGAGAACTCTCGTGGCCCAGACTCGGGAATAATCGGCGACCTGCCGACGCTTTGCAACAAGGACAACTCCAGTGAGCCAGTTCGTCGAGCCGGTTAACATGGATCACTGCTTGAGCGTTCATCTAATTTTGGAGTCATCGTGAGCTTGCCACCCCTGGTGGAACCTGCAGCCGACCTGAGCGTTGACGAGGTTCGCCGTTACAGCCGACATCTCATCATTCCCGATGTTGGTATGGCTGGGCAGAAGCGACTCAAGAACGCCAAAGTGCTGTGCGTTGGCGCGGGTGGGCTCGGCAGCCCCTCGCTGATGTACCTTGCCGCCGCCGGTGTAGGCACTCTGGGAATCGTCGAGTTCGACATCGTTGACGAATCCAATTTGCAACGCCAGATCATTCACGGACAAAGCGATGTTGGCCGGTCAAAGGCTGAAAGTGCGCGCGACAGCGTGCGCGAGATCAACCCCTACGTCACAGTGAACTTGCACGAAGAGCGGCTGGATTCATCCAATGTGATGGAGTTGTTCTCGCAGTACGACCTCATCGTGGATGGCACTGACAACTTCGCCACCCGTTACCTTGTCAATGATGCTTGCGTCTTCCTGGGCAAGCCCTACATCTGGGGTTCCATCTACCGTTTCGACGGCCAGGCCAGTGTCTTCTGGTCCGAGCACGGCCCTTGCTATCGCTGTCTGTACCCAGAGCCACCACCACCAGGCATGGTTCCTTCGTGCGCTGAGGGTGGCGTGCTCGGCGTGCTGTGCGGATCCATCGGGTCCATCCAGGTGACCGAAGCCATCAAGGTGCTGACTGGCATTGGCGAGACTCTGCTTGGCCGCTTGATGATCTATGACGCTTTGGAGATGAGCTACCGCAAGGTGAATATCCGCAAGGATCCCAATTGCGCGATCTGTGGTGAGAACCCCACCGTGACGGAGCTCATCGACTACGAAGCCTTCTGCGGAACGATCTCCGATGAAGCTGCTGTAGCCGCGATGAACTCGACCATCTCAGTTGTCGATCTCAAGCGGATGCTTGATGACCGCGATCGTGGTGAGGATGACTTCCTGCTCATCGACGTGCGCGAGCCGGGCGAGTACGAGATTGTGCAGATCCCAGGTTCGGTGTTGATCCCCAAAGGTCAGTTCCTGGATGGCCATGCTCTCGCAGACCTACCGACCGATAAGCGCGTGATCATCCATTGCAAATTGGGTGGTCGTTCAGCTGAGGTGCTTGCTGTGGTCAAGGGCGCTGGCTTCTCAGATGCCGTGCATGTGGGCGGCGGCGTGCTCGCCTGGGTCAACCAGATTGAACCCGACAAGCCCACCTACTGATCACGAGCACTTGCTCATACAAAGCAATAAGGGTGACTGGAAACAGTCACCCTTATTGCATTCCAATGCGTGAACCGCTCAGCCAGCGACGATGTCGCCCTCAGGCGCTGACACTTCAATGCCGAGCGACTTCAGGTAGGCCGTGGCTCCATCAAGATCAGTTGTTTCGCCCTCGAGATCCAGCACCATCCAGCCGACATGCTGATCGATGTTTGCCCGGCGAATATTCGGAATGACCTGGTGGTGCTTGACCATCATGTAGATGATCGGCTCGGTCGTGGTGTCTGGGCCGAAGGTCAACTGCAAGTGGCGGTGAGGCATGTAGGCCATCTTACGGGTGGCACTTTAGAGGGCGCCACGCTTGGTGAGCCAGCTGAAAGCCCAGTAGCCCGGAATGGTGGGGATCCAGAAGGTCACCACGCGGTAGAGGAGCACTGCGGACAGTGCAACGCCGCCGTCAAGGCCTGCTGCCGTGAGACCAGCGGTCAGTGCAGCTTCTACGGCGCCAAGACCGCCGGGAGTTGGCGCGGCTTGGCCGATGGTGGCACCGGCGAGATACACGACGGCTACCACCGCGATGCTGAGATCGCCACCGAAAGCCTCGATGCTGGCATAGAGCACGGCGATGAAGGCGAAGTTCAACACGAGGATGCCGCCGATGCCCTCGAGCAATTTCAGTGGACGCTGCGCAACGGTGATCAGGCGCGGACCCACTTCGCGCAGCAGGGGACCAATGCGTTCATGGGTGAGTCGCCGCACCTGAGGGATGGCAAACAGTCCGACGATGATCACTGCGATCACCACGACCGCGATGACGACGATTCTTGGCGGCTGGAAGGTGAAGTCCGCCTGCGTGCCTGCCGCCAGACCGAAGGCCAGAAGCAAGAGCATGTGCATGACGAAGGCCATCACTTGTGACACAGCCACGCTGGCAGCTGCAAGCGCCGGATGCACTCCTGCCTTTTGCAGAAAGCGCATATTGATGGCCACCGAGCCAAGGGTTGGCGGGGAGACCAGGGTTGCGAATGCCCCGGAGAGTTGAGCCAGGACGGTGCGATGGAGAGAGAGTCGTTCAGGGACGAATCCGGAAAGAGACCACGCCGCCGCCAGGTAGGTGATGACGCTGAACAGCACGGCGCCGATAGCCCAACGCCAGTCGGCAGTGGTGATCAGCTTGACAAGGTCAACATCCGCCAACTGCGTAAGGAGCACGTAGCCGGCGACGGTGCCGACCACGGCCAGGATCAAGGTGCGCGGCTTGATGCGTTGGAGTTGAATCGGCTTGACCTCGTCGTCGGGGCCGATCTCGATCAGGGTGTTGCGCAATTCGACGAGCAGATCTTTGTGGCGTCGAAGAGCTTTGCGAGAAGGAGCCGACAGCGCGACAGTTTGCAATGCGGGCACAGTGCGAGAAAGGCCTGCAACGCCAAGCACTGTGCGTCCGGTGGCGATCGCTCGGTCGGCGCCAGCGAGAAGCGCGAGCGTACAGAGCATTTCGGCGAGGTCGATGCGCATTGCGACGTCGGTTGCCGCAACGGACCCGGTGTCCTGGCCAACGAGCCACACTGATCCGTCAATGCCTCGGATGATGTGCTCGGCATGCAGCGATCGATGACTGATGTGACGTTCATGCAGTGTGCGCAATGCCCGCCAGGCTTGTTCGAGATCGGCATCGGTCAGTTCATCGAGTTGCGCAAAGCTCGAGCCCTCGATGAACTCGTAGGCGAGCACATAGGAGTCGGCGTTGATCTCTGATGCGAGCAGCAGTCGTGGTTCTGCCGCTCCGGCGGCTTCAGCTGCATAGGAGGTCAGCGCGGCATGGTCAAGAGTGCGGCGCATATTCGATCGGCCGCTGACTTGATCCTCGCGCAAACGCAGGGCCGTCCAGGCCGCCGTGGCCAGTCCAGCGCCTTCCATATCTCGGTCGAAGACTGTCACGCGCAGGACCGCGCCGATGCGTGTGACAGCCTGGTATCTGCGTCCACGCCTCGTGGTGTCCTGTGCCACTAACGAGATCACTGGGTAGCCGCCGAGTTCGAGTGCCTGGGCAATGGCCACGCCCGATGGTCGTGAGGTTGGCGTGCCAAAGGCGTAGCGGACGATCAAGCCGACTCCCCAGCCGATCGTGATCGAGATCAGCATGCCGGCCAGGGCGATCGCCGAGCTCAGCACAGTGACGATCGCGACTGAACCGATGATGACCACGCTCAGGACGCTCCATGGGCGCCGACCCATCAGGCGAGCAACGGTGATGAAGGCGATGAGCCCGCCCAGAATCGGTGCCGTCGAGGCGCCGCCCGAACTAGCCGAACCTGTGAGCGCGGTGAGCAATCGCGGTGAATCAAGGTGTGTGACCACCATGGCCAGCGCCGTGAGCAGCACGATGGTGAACAGCGACGCGATGAATGAGTCAAGCAACTGCCGCAGCCTCTTGCGGATGACCAAAGAAACCGATGCTGCAATTGGCAGGCCCAAGGTTCCAATGCCGCCGACCACATTGAGCACGAGGATGATCAATGAGGGCAGGAGCCTGGCTCCCGTTGAGAGGTCGGCGTCAAGTCCGGCACTCGTGCTGGAGGCGAACCAGGCAACCCCCACCGTTCCAAAGGTCAGCGCCACGGCCAACAAGAAGCGGGCCAGATCAAGCGGGCGACGCACCCGGGGCGGGATGACACCATCCTCGATGATCACTGTTGCGTGCACCGCGGACTCGCTGGCGGGCTGGTCTGAGCGCCCGTCCTGGAATTCCACGGGCTGGTCGGTCACGGGGGCCATGGTGTCAGACCCGACCTGAGCACGCTGCGCACTGAACCACCTCAGCAGAAGTCAGGCCTAGGTGGTACCAATGGCCCATGAGCACCACGGCGAGGGAGCCAGGTTTGCGTCGCGTCTGGGAGCTCGATAGGTCTGCCCTTGTTTCGAGCAGTTCAGTTGAGCTCGATGCCGATCAGCAGCAAGTCGTTGACCACTGCCATGGGCCATTGCTCGTGCTGGCAGGCCCTGGCACCGGCAAGACCACAGCCATCGTTGAGGCGATCTTGGCCAGGCTGAACGATCCTGCGGATCCAATAGCGCCTGAGCAGGTGCTCGCGCTCACCTTCGGTCGCCGAGCCGCCGCTGATCTCCGCGACCGTCTGGTCGGACGGCTCGACGGAGGCGTCCTGCCTACCGTGGCCACTTTTCATTCCTTCGCCTACGGGCTGCTCCAGCAGACCGCCACCCCAGAGGATTACCGCGAGCCCCCGCGCCTGCTCTTTGGCGCCGAAGAAGATGTGCGCATTCGCGAGCTGCTGATGGGTGCCATCCAGGACAGGGCAATCCAGTGGCCCGATGATCTCCTAGGAGCCGTGGGCACCCTCGGCTTAGCCAATGAGGTGCGTGCTGTTCTTGCGCGAGCCAAGACTTTAAACCTGACTTCAGAGCAATTGCGTTCCATCGGCCGTAGGTCTGAGCGCCCCGCTTGGGAGGCACTTGGCGAACTTGCTGCGATCGAGAGCCAGGTGATGGCCCTTGAAAATGTCCTCGACTACGTCTCGCTACTCAGTGAGCTCGTGGTGCGCTTGCGCTCGGACCCAAATGCGCGCGAACGCTTTCGCTTCATCGCGGTCGATGAGTATCAAGACACCGATCCCTTGCAGATCGCTCTCTTGCGCGCACTTGTTGGTCCGCGCACCACGCTGATCGCAGTCGGTGATCCAGATCAGGCCATTTATGGATTCCGTGGAGCCGACGCGCAGGGCATCTTGGATTTCCCGAGCGCGTTTGGCTCAGTCGCCACGCCTGCGCCCATCGTCGTGCTCGGGTCGACAAGGCGCTTTGGTTCAGCAATCCGCGAAGCCGCAACGCGCATCATCACCAAGGTGCCATTGCATGGCCTTCCCTCCGATGTCGTGGATCGCCACCGAAACCCGGTCACTGATTCTGAGCAGATCGATGAGCCAATCAGCATCCGCTCATACGAGAGTGAGCTGACGCGCGCGGCCGGTATTGCGCAGCAGATGCGCGAGTTGCATCTGCATTCGGATATTCCGTGGTCTCAGATGGCTGTGCTGGCGCGCAGCGGTCAAGATATGGCCACGATCCTTCGGGCGCTCCGGCAAGCCGGTGTGCCCGCAGTTGTGGCGGCCGATGAGATTCCGCTGCGTATGGAGCCAGCAGTCGGCATGTTGCTGCTCGGCCTTGAGGTGGCGGCAAATCCGCAGCGCATCACGGTTGCCCAGGCAGCTGAACTTCTCGCTGGTCCCATGTGCGGGCTCGACGTCACGCAACTTCGGCAGCTCGGTCGTGCCTTGCGCGCTGAGGCTCGAACACTCCAAGCCTCGTCAACCCCGCCCCCATCCGATCAACTGATCTGTGAAGTCCTCAGGGGAGTGCGTGCCTGTCCGAGTGATGAGCAACTGCACGAGATCAGCAATGCCATCGATCGCCTGCGAGGTCTCCTCAACTCGGCCCATGAGCAGATCACCAATGGTGCGACTGCGTCCGAAGTGCTCTGGACTCTGTGGTCGGGCGAAGTTGCCGGGCACGGTCGGGCGCATGGCTGGTCTGATCGCCTGCGCCGATCTGCCCTGAACGGTTCAACTACGGCGGATCACGATCTTGATGCAGTCATGGCCTTCTTTGATGCCGCTCAACGAGATCCCCATCGCTTCCGAGGCTTCCAGGGCCTTCGCAATTTCCTGCTGGCGCTGCGCGATCAGCAACTGCCAGCTGAATCGGTAGCCGAACGTGGCGTGCACGGAGAAGTCGTACGCGTACTCACTGCGCATCGGGCCAAGGGGCAGGAGTGGCAGTGCGTGTGGGTCATTGGGGTGCAGGAAGGGCAGTGGCCTGATCTTCGGCCGCGAGGCAGCGTGCTTGAAGCCGATCGGCTCACCGCAAGCGGCTTGGGTCCGGCAGTGTCTCCTGGTGAACTCTTGGCTGAAGAGCGACGGCTCCTATATGTCGCCATCACCCGTGCCCGTCGAAGTTGTGTCTTGGCAGTCGTGCAGACAGCTGACGAATCTGGACCGCAACCCAGCAGATTTCTCGACGAACTGCAGGTGCCTTGGTACAACTCACAGGCCCGGTTGCCAAGCATCACGGCGCTGCCGGTCCTAATCGCCAGATTGCGAGTAACGGCGCTTGATTCCGAGTCACCACCTGGCCTTCGTGCTGCTGCACTTGATCAACTGCGGCAACTTTCGGCACATCGGGATGATGCGGGCGAGGTGCTCATCCCAGCAGCACAGCCAGAGCGCTGGTGGGGAGTGCTGGAACCCACTGAACTTCACATTCCACTTCGTCCCGCCGATCGCCCAATCGGACTTTCGGGAAGCGCCATCGAGAACATCATCACCTGTCCACTCAAGTGGTTCCTTGAACATGATGTCCACGCCGATGTCGCGCGCGGAGAGGCCACCAAGTTCGGCAGCGTCATCCATGCCCTGGCTGATTTCATCGCCAAGGGTGAGGTGCCTGACGAACTGGATGCAGCCGATGAGTGGATCGATCGAGTCTGGAGCGATCTTCGATTCGAGGCGCCTTGGCAGAGTGTCAGTGAACGCCGTCTTGCGCGCGAAGCTCTCGCTCGCTTTCTGAAATATCAGCATCAGGCCGAGCGCGAACTCTTTGCCACTGAAGAAAGCCGGATAGCCGTCATCGAAGTTCCCACGCCTGATGGCGGAGTAGAGCAGGTCCGCATTCATGGTCTGCTGGATCGCATTGAAATTGATCACCTCGGTCGTCAGGTCGCCATCGACTTGAAGAACATGAAGCGTCCGCCTGCTGACAGCGATGTTCCCGAGCACGCGCAACTAGGCATGTACCAACTGCTCCTGCGTGAAAACGGTGCCGAGGTCGGTGGCGCTGCGCTCGTGCAATTGCGCAAGGGCACCACTGCCGATCCCGAGTCCCCAAAGGTGCAGCTCCAAGCAGCTCTTGATTCGCAGTCGCCCACCTGGATCGAGTTGGAGTTGGGTGAGGCAGCAGAACTTCTCCGCAGCGAACGCTTCGAAGCCAGGGTGAACAAGTTCTGTGACTTCTGTACCTATCGCTCCATCTGCCCAGCGCAGGCTGCTGGCGAGCAGGTGATCTCGTGAGCGAGATATCCCGTCAGCAACTCAACGGCGTGCTGGGTCTTGATCTCAGTAATGAGCAATGGCAGATCATCAGTTCGCCGCTTGAGCCCTCAGTCGTGGTGGCTGGTGCTGGCTCTGGCAAGACCACGTCGATGGCGGCTCGCGTTGCCTGGCTCGTGGGCAGCGGCTGGGTCGATGCTGATGCGGTCCTCGGCCTGACCTTCACGAACAAGGCGGCAGCTTCATTGGGCAGCAGCATGCGTCGAATGTTGAATGCCATGGACTCAAGCCAACTGCGTCCGCTATCTGACGACGAATTCGCATTGGCGGCCGAACCGCAGGTCCAGACGTACAACGCCTTTGCAGCTCGTATCTTGAGTGATCATGGGATCCGCATCGGTCGTGAGCCAGGTGCCCGCCTGCTGACCGACGGTGCCCGACAACAACTCGCGTACTCCGTGGTTTGCACAAGTCTGTTACCGCTTGATGCCCTTGAGAAGAATCCCGATTCCATCGCCTCGGATCTGCTACGTCTCGACGATCAGTGCAGCGAGCTCGATCTCGATCCTGCATCACTCATGCAATGGGATCAAGCACTCGTTGCGTCGCTGACTGCGGTTGAACCGCTGCAGAACAATGGCAAAGAGACTCGGCAAACGGCGGCCAAGCGAATACTGCTCGCACAACTCATCCAAGACTGGCGAGCGGCAAAGCTCAGTCGTGAGGTCATTGACTACAGCGATCAAACCCGACTCGCCCTCGAATTGGTCCGTAGCTTCCCCGATGTCGCAGCCGAGGTCCGCGAGCAATTCGCCGTGGTCTTGCTCGATGAATATCAGGACACGTCGATAGCGCAACGACATCTGCTGCAAGCACTCTTCGGTGAAGGTCACCCCGTGACTGCTGTCGGCGATCCATGCCAGGCGATCTATGGCTGGCGTGGAGCAAGCGTGGACAATATCGAGAACTTCCCGCATCACTTCCCAGCAAGCCGCGGTGGGCAGTTGCTGCCAGCCGCGCGCTACACCTTGAGTGCCAACCGCCGTTCGGGTCACTCGATCCTGGCCATTGCAAATGAACTCTCTCATTCCCTGCGCGCTCAACACACTGGCCTTCTTGAGTTGCAATGGGCTGATACTGGCAAGGGTGCGGGCGATGTTGCTGTCGGACTGTTCGAACACATCTCGCATGAACGATCCTGGATTGTTGATCGGATCCGGCAGTTGGGTGCTGTGACTGATCAGCGGTGGGGTGACATTGCGATCCTGGCAACCACCGGCAAGGAGCTTGCTGCATTTGCGACTCTGCTGACCGCTGCTGATGTTCCTGTGCAATTGCACGGTGCAGCTGGCTTGCTGAGCAAGCCGCTCGTTGTTGAAGTGCGAGCCGTGCTCGAAGCAGTTGTCGATCCGATAGCAAATCCGGCAGTCGTGCGATTGCTCGCCGGGCCTCGTTGGGCCATTGGCCCGCGCGATCTCGCCGCACTCGGCGTGCGAGCAGTTGAGTTGGCAGGTTCAGCCCACCGCGTCGACGCACAGGATGTCGGCGAAGCCCTTGACGAGGCGGTGGCCGGCGCCGATGGCGTGGAGATGACTTCGCTGAGTGATGCCACTTTCGACTTGGGCGATCTGAGTCGCTATTCGCCCCAGGCCGCCGCTCGCTTGCACAACTTCGGACAGGAACTCGCCGAATTGCGACGACATTCCAGCGATCCGCCGGTCGATTTCCTTGGCCGCATCCTTGCCACAACCGGGCTCGATGTTGAACTGGCGCTTGCCACCGATGATGCGCAACTCAGCTGGATGAGCTTCGTTCGCTTCGCCGCGGAATTCACAGATCTCGAAGGTCGCTCAACTCTTAGTGCCTTTCTTCGCCGACTGCGCGACGCAGAACGCTTTGATGTTGATCTCAGCGTCGATGTCGTACAGCGTGCTGATGCAGTGCAATTGATGACGGTGTTCAAGGCCAAGGGCTTGGAGTTTGCACATGTATTCGTTCCGGGATTCGTTGATGGAGCCTTCCCAGGAGGCAATGCCCGAGGTCAGTGGCCAAGCAGTGCAGTAACGGTGCCGTGGCATCTGCGCGCTGATGCCACCGACGCATTGCGCAGTTATCCCAGAGCAGATGAGAGCCCGCGAGCCAAGGATTACAGGGCGTACCTTGATGAGTTGCGTGCCTTGCAGCAGATCGACAGCGAACGCCTGGCGTATGTGGCATTGACCCGAGCTCAACACACTTTGATTGTTACTGGCCATTGGTGGGGGACGACACAAAAGGGAACGCGCGATCCGGCCCCCTACCTCGGCCGGGTGGGTGAGGCCAGTCAAGGCGGCATCGGCAATGTCGTGATCTGGGAGCCCAAGCCGGAAGACGCCGTCAATCCATTTCTCCTGGAGAGCCAGGGGGTGCTCTGGCCCGCTCCAGTTGCTTCAACTGCATTGCTGCAGTCGCTCAGCGCTGATATCGCCGACTCAACGACAGTTCCACCACTCGAACTGTCTGAGGAGGAGCAAGCCCAGGTCTCTCAGTGGGAAGCAACTGCTCGAGTGCTCGTTGAAGAGGTCCGACTTCAGCGCCAGCCGGTTGTCCGGGTGCCGCTTCCGGCCTCCCTTTCTGCCAGTCAACTCATGCGTGCAATGAGTGAGCCGGCATCACTCGCCCGTGATCTCGCTCGACCAATGCCTTCGGCAACGTCTGTCGCTTCGGCCCGAGGCACTGCAATGCATGCCTGGATCGAGACCCAATACGGCCAACAGTCGTTGCTTGATCCTGATGACCTCCCAGGCTCCGCAGATGTTGATATTGCCAGCGACGAAGCGCTAGACGAGTTGAAAGAGGCCTTCAGTCGCAGTGCCTTTGCCAACCGTCAACCATTCGCGATTGAACAAGCATTCGCGATGGTGCTAGGCGGACGAGTGGTGCGCGGACGCATCGACGCTGTGTTTGAAAGCAACGGCCGATTCGATGTCATCGACTGGAAGACGGGCATCGCCGATCATGTCGATGCCTGGCAGTTGGCGCTGTATCGACTTGCGTGGTCGCGGATCGCCCAAGTGCCACTTGAACACATCGATGCCGGATTCCTGATGATTCGCACTGGCGAACTCCTGCGTCCGGTGCTGCCCGATCTGAGCGAACTCATTGCTTAGGCGGAGATTCCTCGGAGATCACAATGGGCTCAGCAGAATCCTCTGGGTGGGTGGCGGCAGCAATAGCCGCACCGGCCTCTTCTGTCGGTTTGGGACGAGTCCCGATGAGTCCGCGCATCCATTCGCGCGAGGGCTCCTCGACGAATTTCCACATCAACCAGGCGATGAACACCGCTCCTACGACCAGCCCGAGGACGCCCAATGCGTAGAGCCCCCCGGAGTTGATGCCGACTTCCTTCATCCCCGCTCGCCACAGCCCGAACCAGACCAAGTGCGTCATGTAGAGCGAGTAGGAGATGAAGCCGCCGAGCACGAGGGTCTGCGTTCCCAAAGTGCGGGTCAGGCCGCGGCGGGAGAGTGCAAGTGCGCCAATCCAAGCGATCAGGAACGGCACGAGCAGCAGGTGGAAGTACGGCGGCAGCTCTTCCAAGTCCTCGCCCAGTTGCATCACGGGCGGCTGTGCGGCTGGCATGTTCGCCAAGATCACTGCGCCAGCGATCACGCAGATCGGCAGCACGATCGTCAGCACAGTCGCGACTCGTTCCACTCGCGGATCGGGATCCCCTTGCAGCCCCGGGTGTGCTCGAGTCACGATCAGATACGTCAAGCCGCCTGCACAGAATTCGGTGAGCACGCGGATTGTCGAGCCCCAGTTGTCGGTGTAGAACACGTCAGTCTTCGTGAGCCCGTAGACAATCAGAGGAATCAGGATCACGATCCATGCCGCCAACAGGCCCCAGGTGGGCAGGCTCTTACGGAAGCGCCACAGCACCAGCACGATGAATGGGAAGAGCAGGTAGGCCAGCCACTCCATCGACAAGGACCAGGCCACAAAGTTCCAACCCCTTTGCGGTGAAGGTCCCCATTCCTGGATCAGCAGGAGTTGCTTGATGAAATCCCAGGGCGTGAGCCAGTCGCGATCAAGAGCGTCGCCAGTGAGCTTGGCTTGGGCGACAACGGCAAAGCCGGCGACGAACAGCATGACCAGATGAACCGGATAGATCCTCCCCAGACGCAGCCACAAGAAGAATCCTGAAGCCCGCACTTTGAACCCAGGACCCATGCGTTCCAAATAGGTATGGGCCAGGATGAATCCGGACAGGGCAAAGAAGAGATCGACACCAAGTCGCCCGACCCGGAAGAAGTCAGTGACCATCGGGATGTCGGTGATGCCAAGGGTGTTTAGGGGTCCCTGCAGGTGGTAAGTCAGAACCCAGAATGCCGCGACGAAGCGGACACCGGTCAACTGACGAATAAAGACGTTCAAGCACACTCCCGACGCAATCGCAGGTCATGATCGTGGCACGCCAATAGGCTCGAGCACGTGACGGACACCCGACTCCTTGCTGATCTCCTCTTTGCTCAACCTGGATTAGACCGCGCCTCGCATCTGCGCACAGACCCCCAGTTCGTCGAAAATCTCTTCAGTGATGAAACGCGGGTGATGTGGGTCAACCAAGGGGAGTCGCCGATTGACCCGGACGCCGATACTCCAACTCTTCTCTTGATGACCGGCACCGAAGCGCTCGAAATCATTGGTGATGATCGCTCCGGCGTCAGTTTCCTGGGACTGGATCCCGATGGTGTCATTTTCGTCGCCGTGCATCTGCAGGATCGGGCGCAGTTGCCAGGGGAACAGTTCTGGATGGGCTTGCGCGATGCCGGCCGCGGCCTCTCCGATGTCCACGCCTCAGCCTTCGTGGGCGCGATCGGTCTGGACAACTGGCGCAATAAGCATCGGCACTGCACGGTTTGTGGGGGCGAACTGGAGCTCACCCAAGCCGGTTGGGTGCTGCGATGCGCAACTGATGGCCTCGATCACTTCCCGCGAACGGACCCGGCGATCATTGTTCTCGTGCGCGATGCTCAGGACCGCGCACTGCTCGGTCGGCACGCCAACTGGCGCGGTGGCTGGATGTCGACCCTGGCGGGCTTTGTCGAGCCCGGAGAGTCGGCAGAGGCGGCAGTTCGTCGCGAGGTATTCGAGGAAACCGGTGTCGTGATTGGCAGCGAAACCGATGCAGTCACCTATCTCGGAAGCCAGCCCTGGCCATTTCCTGCTTCGCTCATGATGGGGTATCACGCCCTTGCGTCGAATACCACCATCAATGTTGATGAAGTGGAAATCTCAGAAGCGGTCTGGTTCTCAAGGGATGAGATGCGGGCGGCTTGCGAGAGTGGCGATTTGCGCCTCCCACCGAATACTTCAATCTCCCGAATGCTGATTGAACGCTGGTTCGGTGAGACCTTGCCGGGCGATTGGTCGCGCTAGGCGCGGGCGAGCTGAGCCTTCACCTGAGCCAGTGATGGGTTGGTCAGTGCGGTGCCGTCTTGGAAAATAATCGTTGGCACCGTCTGATTGCCACCGTTGACCTGCTCGACCAGAGCCGCAGCCTCCGGGTCGGCTTCGATGTTGATCTCTTCGAAGGCAATTCCCTCACGGCCAAACTGGGCCTTAAGCCGGGTGCAATAGCCACACCAGGGAGTGCAGTACATCTTCATGGGATACACGGTAACCCGTGACCCTGGTGTCGGGGGCAGGCACTACCGTCCGACAGGTGACTCCTGAGTCAATTCTGGCCTCCCTCGACGAGGAGCAGCGGGCTGTGGCCACCAGCATCGGAGGCCCACTTGTGGTGCTGGCTGGCGCCGGAACTGGAAAGACCCGAGCAATTACGCATCGCATTGCCTACGCCACTGCCACTGGGGCCCACGAGCCCCGGCGCACCCTGGCCGTCACCTTCACCACGAGGGCGGCAGGTGAAATGCGATCACGGCTGCATGGGCTCGGGGTTGAGGGCGTCAGCATCCGCACTTTTCACTCAGCGGCACTGCGGCAGTTGCGCTACTTCTGGCCACGCATCTCAGGGCAAGAGTTCCCGCAACTGCTCGCCAGCAAGGCTCGGTTTGTGGCTGAAGCTGCCGCGTCGTGTGGACTGCCGACTGACAAGGCAGTGGTTCGCGACCTCGCATCAGATATTGAGTGGGCCAAGGCGCATGAATTCAGCCCCACTGATCTTGGCCGTGATCAACGCTCGCTGGCTCGGGTCTGGAGCATCGACATCGCCGACGTTGCTCGTGCCTACTCGGCTTATGACGATCTGAAGGCGCGCCGGGGCCAGCTTGATTTCGAAGATGTGCTCTTGGTGACCGTCGGAGCTTTGCGTTCGCGTCCGGACATTCTCGACGAGGTGCATCAGAACTACCGCTGGTTCACCGTCGACGAATATCAGGACATCAACCCAGTGCAGCATCGACTGCTCGGATTGTGGCGAGGCGAACGTCAGGATGTCTGCGTTGTTGGTGATGTCAGCCAGACCATCTACTCCTTTACTGGAGCTTCACCTGAGTATCTTCTGAATTTCCGCAAGGAGTTCACCGATGCCACCCAGATTGAATTGGTGAACTGCTATCGCAGCACGGCTCCGATCGTTGCGGCCGCGAACGCAGTCATTGCCCAGGCGGCGACTCCCGGAAGTCTTCAACTGCGCGCTGTTCGTACTGGTGATTCGATCAAACCGGCGGTGCAGGTATACAACGACGATGTTGAAGAAGCCTCAGAAGTTGCCAAGCGCATTCTGGATCTCATTGCGAAGGGAACTCCAGCCAAGGAGATTGCAATTCTCTTTCGAGTCAATGCGCAATCGGCTGAACTTGAATCCGCCCTCAGCGATCAGGGTGTGCCAATAATGATGCGCGGAGTTGAGCGCTTCTTTGATCGAGCAGAGGTGCGCGAAGCCGTTACGCGTCTTCGTGGGGCTGCGCGTGGCGGTGAGCATCCGGGTCTGCTGGGCGACGAAGTGCGGTCAGTGTTGAGCGCGGCCGGCTGGTCATCCGAACCTCCCCGTTCTGGTGGCGCGGTGCGTGAGCGTTGGGAGTCCCTCACCGCATTGATCGGCTTGGCCGATGAACATCCCGAAGTCCAGCTTCCGGCATTCATCGCAGTGCTTGATCGCCGGGCCGACGCCCAACATGCGCCGGTCGCCGATGCTGTGACTCTGGCCTCGCTGCACTCGGCCAAGGGACTTGAGTGGAGTGTCGTCTTCATCGTTGGCTGCTCCGATGGTTTGCTGCCCTTGCAATATGCCGAAACCGATCTGGCCATTGAAGAGGAGCGCCGCCTGTTCTATGTCGGGGTCACCCGAGCCAAAGATGAGCTGTACTGCTCATGGTCGCGCTCGCGGCAGCCCGGTGGGCGGGCCAGCCGCAAGCCCAGTCCGTTCCTGGATGCCATCAACGCGACTCCGAGCGGGGGTGGAAGTGTGCGCGGCCGCGTGCACTTGGGCTCGGGCAAGCAGCGCGCGGAGCGAGTGCGCAAAGGTCCAGCACGCTGCTCCAATTGCGGCAAGGCATTGGTGACTGCGCCTGAGCGCACCCTTGGCCACTGTCACGCCTGTCCAGTTGATCACGATGAACAGACCTTTGAATCACTGCGCCAATGGCGGCTGCAACTTTCGCGGGAGCGCGAAGTGCCGGCATATGTCGTGTGCACGGATGCCACGCTGATGGCCATTGCTGAGCAGCAGCCGCAGACTCTCGATGCACTTGCGGCAATCCCTGGCATCGGGCCGGCAAAGTTGGCTGAGTTTGGTGAAGCGCTACTTGATCTCGTGCGCAATTAATCCGGCAGGTAGCCCGGTACCCACTTCTCCAACTCAGCGCGCATTGGCACTGTTGCGTCGAGCTGGCACAGCACACCGATACCGCCGAGCCACACTCGATGGATCAAGGCGTATTCCGGTGGCAGATTGATTTTCAAGCCGATGGTGAAATCAGGATCGCGGTAGTCATTGATGCGACTGAACTGACCGCGCATCCATTCGCGAGTGAAGGTGAAGCTCTCGTGTCTGCTCGGTTCCACAAAGGGATCCAGGTAACTCAACAGTTGCTGAGGATCAAGATTGGTGTTCTGCTTTATGAAGCCTTCAGCCCGCAGCCCTTCCATCACGGTGGCGGCATCGCCCATGTCAGCCACGCGAAGAAGGGTTCCCAAGGCGATCGGAAGGCCAGTTGGGAGTCGAGCTACAGCGCCGAAGTCCAAGGCACAGAACAAGCCTTCGGGGGTGATGCGGTAATTGCCTGGGTGCGGATCGGCATGCAACAGCCCCACGCGCATAGGTCCGGCGAGCAAGAAGCGGATGTACTGCGTTCCGGCGAAGTCGCGTTCCTCTTGTGTGCCATTTGCGATCACGGCGGATAGTGCAATGCCATCCACCCATTCGCTGACGAGCACATGCGGCGAGCTGACAACTACATGCGGAACGACTACATCAGGGTCACCTTCGTAGGCGTTGGCGAACTCGCGTTGATTATCGGCTTCCTTGAGGTAGTCCAACTCCTCGATCATGCGCGCCTTGAGTTCGTCGATAAGTGGCTTGATGTCCATCCCGGGAATCGCGGCCGACATCATCTTGCCAAGGCGACCGATCTGATTGAGGTCGGCTGTAAGCGCCTTGTCAGCACCGGGGTATTGCACTTTGACGGCAACGATCCGACCGTCGTGCCACTTCGCTTTGTGCACCTGGCCGATGGAGGCCGCAGCAGCGGGAACGTCATCGAAGCTCGCAAAGCGAAAGCGCCAATCCGAGCCCAATTCCTGTTCGAGGATTTCGTGAATGCGGGAGGCGTCCATTGGCGGCGCTGAATCCTGCAATTTGGTCAATGTTTCGCGATACGGAGCAGCGAACTCCTCGGGCATCGCTGCCTCGAAGATGCTCATTGCTTGGCCAAACTTCATCGCCCCGCCCTTGAGCTCGCCCAGCACCTTGAAGAGCTGTTCGGCGGTGCGCTGCTGAATATCGGCGGCGACCGACTCTGCACTCTTGCCACCAACGCGTTTGCCGAATCCAAGTGCCGCACGACCGGCATAGGCAGCAGGCAGGGAGGCGAACTTCGCACTTCGCCTGATTGCGCCCTTGGGAAGATCCGGCATGGGCTCATTGTTACCCCGTTGCGGTCAGCCGGCGACCGCAGGCTCAATTACCCATTGGCATTCGCACAGGGCATGAGCTGGACGAGCTTGCTCATCGACTGTGCCATCTGGAAGTCGAATCTCGTACGCAAGGTTGCTCCAGTTGCCCACGACGACAGGACTATCGACCCATGCACGGGCCAGACGAGCGGCCTGTGAGGCAATCAGTTGAGCCAGCAGCCGGTCAATAGGGGCTTGCGACAGCCTGCTGATTGCCGCATGCAGTTGCATTGAGACTCCTGCCCAATGGGGATCAGCATCGCGGGTGTGGAGGTAGGAGCACCGCAGGCAGCTCGTCTGTCCGGGAACCACGAGCGGCCCGGCTACACCTCGATCGCCGTAGGCAGACACGAACAGATGGGCGCTGGCGGGCTGAGCCAGTTCCATCGCGGCCACTTCAGCGCCGATGACTGGATGCAATCCAATGATGATCAAGAGATCAGCACGCCCGCCGTCGATGCTCGCAGTAAGCCCGGCCGCCCGCATTGCCTGGCGAGTCGCTTCAGCGAGAACAGGCGGTGCATCGAGTTCGCCAGTACCGCGGATGGCGTAGTGCGTGCGATGGCGCAGGTTCAAGGCTTGGTCAGCGAGCCAGCTGGATCCCAGAGTAAGTAATGCTGCTGCGTGATCTGGGGTAGCTGAGTCGCGTTCCGGGGTGGTGATGAGCCGCCAGGCCTCAGGCATCGATCCGGCATCGTCGATGGCACCTATTTGGGAGGCCATCACAAGTAGGTTCCAGCGGTGCTCGGCCTCAGTTTCGCGATCGGCGAATTGCGCCATCAGCTGAGCAACCGTGCGCAGCCCATCCAGTGTCAGCAGCCATTGAGCTGAGCCAGGATCCAGCGACACGATGCGATGGAGCCGGCCTTCGCCAATTTGCGCGATGCCAGGTGCCCTCCACAGCAGCGGGCACTCAGATCGATAGCGCGGACGGGCTTGGGAATTGTTGATCCAGATGTTCGTCACCTGGGCAGCCTGCGCGAAGCGCCCTGTGGATAGCCAGGTGAAAAACACAGCAGCTTTGCGCTAGGGGGGGGGAAGTCTGTCCGTTTTGTTATGATTTATAGACAAAATCTAGGGGAAACACCCGTTTCCATGAGGAGGGCAGCCTGGGTCTGACCCTGCTGTGCTCTAGGGTGGCAGTGCCTGCCCAGCGGGCACGTGGCGAGGCCACAGCCGTACACCAGCGGACCACGACAGCACCCCGAGTGGGTCAAGAACACAGGAGGGCCATATGGCCGAGGAGAGCTACACCGGCGAGGCGTACTGCGTGAAGTGCAAGGCAAAGCGCGAGTTCACCGGTCACGTTGAAGAGACCAATGGCCGTCGCTTCGCCAAGGGCATCTGCCCCACATGCGGAACCAAGGTCACCCGAATCCTGGGTAAGGCCTGAGCGAACTTATGAAGGCGGGACATCCTCGGATGTCCCGCCTTCATCTTTTGGGGTTACCGTTTCTCTATGAGCAGCGATCTCCCCTTTGGCTTCGGCGTCGGTGATTCTGGCCAACCTTTCGACATGCAAGCCCTCGGCGCTGCTTTTCAGCAGTTCGGGCAGATGCTCTCGAGCGCTCCGGCCGAATCAGGGCCAGTGGCTTGGACCATCGTTGAGGATGTCGCCCGAAAGGCGCTGCAGACCACGGGTGACCCGGTTGTTGCAGATGCTGAGCTCCGATCGATCACCGCTGCTGTAGAACTTGCCAACCATTGGTTGGACGAGGCCTGCACCTTCCCCGAATGCACCGTTCCTGCGCAGGCCTGGAGTCGAGCGCAGTGGCTTGAATCCACCATGCCAGTCTGGCGCCGAGTGGTGGAACCCATCGCTACTCAAATGCAAAATGCAATTCCCGCGAATATCCCTGCTGAATTGAGCTCCATGCTCGGGCCATTGCTTGGCATGGTTCAGCAACTGAGCGCTGTGGCCTTCAGCAATCAACTGGGTAACTCACTGGCAGGCTTGGCACGCGAAGTGGTCAGCGCCTCCGATATCGGCATTCCGCTGACCGACGGCGCAGTGGTGGCTCTGGTGCCGAGCAACGCCACCCAGTTTGGCGAAGGACTTGAGGTGGCCGCTGATGATGTGCGGCTCTACTTGGCCCTGCGGGAGTGCGCGCACCAACGGCTCTTTGCTCATGTGCCATGGCTGCGCGCTCGCGCGATCGGTGCGCTCGAGGCCTATGTGGCTGGCTTGCATGTCGATCAGGATCGCCTGCAGGACATGCTTCAAGACGTCGACTTCGCCAACCCCGAAGCCATGCAGGAACTGATGACATCTGGCTTGATGACTCCCGAGGACAGCGAAGAGCAACGCGCAGCACTCGCACGACTTGAAACTCTGCTCGCTCTCGTTGAGGGCTGGGTTGACGACGTAGTGACAGAGGCGACGCACGAACGCCTGCCTGCCGCAGTTGCGCTGCGCGAATCGATGCGCCGCCGCCGGGCAGCGGGCGGCCCGGCCGAAAAGGCCTTCGGCTCTCTGGTCGGATTGGAGTTGCGCCCGCGAGCACTGCGCGAAGCGGCTACCTTGTTCGCCGCCGTACGCAGTCAGGGCGGCTCAGGCGCTCGCGATGCGCTTTGGGGTCACCCAGATCTCCTGCCAGATGCCGAAGATCTCAAGGATCCCCTTGGCTTCATTGAGCGCTCGGCAGCCACCGATGAAGACCAATAATTTTTCGTCCACATCCAATAATCTGAGTTTCGCCTGTTCAGGGTCTGTTTTCTGAAGTCGTCCTCAGTTGTGTCCACAGCGATATCAACCGCGCATCCACAGCTTCTACCGTGCCTGTCCCCAGGTAGTCCACAGTCATGTCCACAGGGCACCGAGCCAACCTCGGAACTTTCATTGACTCTGCTGTGAGCGCTGCCTAGGTTTGCGCGTCGACAGGACCCCCAGGGATAACGAGCCGCAGTGAGCAAGGGGAAGGTTCACTGCGCGCGGCGAGGCCTTGGGGGTCTTGGCAATGTCGGCCTTGGCGGTCCTTGGGTACGCTGAACGCATGTCGGCCTTGATGTGGTGGCTCATCCCACTCGGCGCAACCTTTCTCGCTGTTGGATATGCGATGTATCGCGGCCGCCCAGAGCGCCCGATGGAAGGCCAGGAAGGCATGCAGACCTTGCGCGCATTCCAAGAGGCAATGAACCGGCCAATGCCTCCCGAGATCCCCATTGAAGACCAGGACCCCTCAGATTCTGATGAATTGCCCAGGTGAGCGTGGCTCCACCTCGCCTGCCGATGTCCAAGCGAGCGCGAGTGCTGTTCTTGAGTGCTGCAAGCCTGGGACTGCTGCTGCTCGTTGCCCTGCTGCTGCCTGTTCCATTTATTCGCCTTGCTCCCGGACCGACCTTCAACGTCGTAGGCGAGCTTGAAGGCAAGCCAGTAATCCAGATTGACGGAACCACGACCTATCCCACGACTGGCCAACTCGACATGACCACGGTCCTTGAGTCAGGTGGACCTCGGGGTGGGCTGACCTTTGTCGGTGCCCTTTCTTCATGGTTCAACGCCTCCGACGCCGTGATCCCGCGGGAGTTGATCTATCCCGACGATCTCTCGGGCGCCGATGTCGCGGCCGAGCAAGAGGCCCTGTTCAGCTCTTCAGAGTCCGATGCCATTGGTGCGGCAATGAATTACTTGGAAGAACCGGTCAAGGTTCAGGCGATCATTTCGTCCGTCACTGCCGCGGCGCCAGCTTCGGGATTGCTCGAGCCCGGTGACGTGATCCTCTCGGTCAACGGTACGGCAGTTACGGATCCTGCTGCAGTGAGCAAGCTCGTCCGCGCGAAGCCGGTGGGCAGCACATTTACTTTCTCGATTCAGCGCGATGGCAAGCAGCAGGAGGTCACGGTGACCTCTGCGGCAAGCAAGACCGATCCGAAGATTCCATACATCGGCATCGGCGTCGGAGTCAGCTACCTGCCTGATTTCCACGTCTCGATCAACGTCGGCAATGTTGGCGGTCCGAGTGCTGGCTTGATGCTGAGCGTCGGCATTGTTGACAAGCTCACCCCGAATGATCTTGCTGCCGGCCACGTCATCGCGGGCACGGGCACGATCACGCCCGATGGCAACGTTGGGCCAATTGGCGGCATCCGCCAGAAGCTGGCAGGTGCTCGATCCGGTGGGGCTGAGCTCTTCTTAATGCCAGCTACTCACTGCAAAGAGGCTGCCGGACATATTCCTGACGGGCTGACGTTGACGCCCGTCAAGACCTTGGCCGAGGCAGTGTCCGCTATTGAGAACTGGACTGCGGGCAAGACTGTCCCAGCCTGCCCTGTGCAGCCGTAGCCGCCTGACATAGATTCCTCACGTGTCCTTCAATTTTCCCGGTTCCCGTGATCGCTCCACTTCGCCTACCCAGGAGCGCCGACGCCGTGGTGGAGTGCTCATCCCGACCATCGTCATTCTTGGCGTCATCGTCGTTGGTTTCGTCATCTTCACCGGCTTCTACACAGATCTCCTTTGGTTTGAGTCGGTAGACAAGGCTTCGGTTTTCACCGTTCAGCTCGTCACCAAGGTGCTGCTCTTCCTTGTGTTCGGTGGCTTCATGGCAGTCGCACTGCTGCTGGTGATGTGGTGGTCGTGGAAGTCGCGGCCAGAGTTCCGAGCAATGACTCCGGAGCAGGCAAGCCTGGATCGTTACCGCGATGCAATCGATCCGTATCGAGGTCGGCTGGCCATTGGGCTTGCGATTGTCATGGGCTTGTTCGCTGGCTTGGCGGCTTCATCGGAGTGGGACACGTATCTTCAGTTCCGCAACTCAACCGACTTCGGCATCACTGATCCTCAGTTCGGTATGGATCTCTCCTTCTTCACGTTCACCCTGCCATTCATTCAGTACATCCTCGGTTTTGGATTTGCTGTGCTGGCACTTGCATTCATCGCAGCGGTGATCGTGCAGTACTTGTACGGAGGCCTGCGCCTCCAGCCCAAGGGCGACCGTGCGACACCTGGTGCTCAAACGCAGATCTCAATTCTGATCGCATTGATTCTGTTCTTGAAGGCCATTTCCTATTGGTTTGATCGCTTCGCTCTTGACACCCAAAGCCAGTCGCTCGTCGTCGGTTTCACTGGATTGAAATACACCGATGTGCATGCTGTCTTGCCATCACTCAATATCTTGACTTTCGTTTCATTGATCGTCGGTGTGCTCTTCTTGGTCAACGCCTTTCGACGTGCCTGGGTGATCCCGCTCATCGGCCTTGGCCTGATGGTGCTGACAGGCATCGTTGTCGGGGTTCTCTATCCGCTGTTCGTACAGCAGTTCCAGGTTCGTCCAAGCGAATTGGTCAAAGAGCAGCCGTACATCGCGCGCAACATTGATGCCACCCGCGATGCATACGACGTTTCAAGTGCAGAGGTCAACGACTACCCGGGCACAGTGGCGCCGCCGACATCCAAGGTTCTTGCTGCCAGCCAGGGAACCTTGAGCAACATTCGACTGCTGGATCCCGCCGTCGTTTCACCCACGTACAACCAGCTTCAGCAAATTCGCGGCTACTACTCGTTCAACGACACCCTCGACATTGACCGCTACCCGCTCGATAAGCGCACGCGCGGCGCAGTTGTCGCCGTTCGCGAGATCAACCTGAATGGAATCTCCGAAGGCCAGCGAAACTGGACCAACGATCGAACGGTCTACACCCACGGTTATGGCTTCGTGGCTGCCTATGACAACACTGCGCAGTCGACCGGACAGCCGGATTTCTTTGCAAGCAACATCCCGCCAGCGGGGGTTTTGCAGGCTAAGCAACCGCGGGTGTACTTCGGCGAGAACTCTCCTTCGTACAGCATCGTCGGTGCTCCTGAAGGTCAAGCTCCGGTCGAACTCGACTATCCCGATGATGCGAGCGCCACTGGTCAGAAGAACTACACGTATCAGGGCGGCGGTGGCGTGGCCATGGGATCCTTCTTTGACCGACTGTTGTTTGCTACGAAGTTCCAAGACTCGAACATCATCTTGTCGGATCTTGTAAATTCGGATTCCAGGATCTTGTTTGATCGGGATCCACTGACGCGCGTCAGCAAGGTTGCGCCTTGGTTGACTCTTGATCAGGATCCGTATCCCATCGTTGCCGACGGCGGTATCAAGTGGGTGGTCGATGGATACACGACCTCGAACAACTATCCGTATTCCAGTCGCGTATCGCTTTCCGACGCAACTAGTGATTCGCTGACCACGCGCACACTCGGCAATGGCATCACGCCAATTGATCAGATCAACTACATGCGCAACTCAGTCAAGGCCGTCGTTGATGCCTATGACGGCACCGTGACTTTGTACGCATGGGATGCAAAGGATCCGGTTCTGCAAACCTGGATGAAGGCCTTCCCTGACACTGTTGAGCCTCGATCAGCCATGACACCTGAAGTGCTTGCACACGTGCGATACCCGCAGGATGTATTCAAGGTGCAGCGCACGATCCTGAGCCGCTACCACGTGACCGATCCGGTCACCTTCTACAACGGCACTGACGTGTGGATCGTTCCCTTCGACCCCACAATCTCGCCGGCACAGGTGTTCCAGCCTCCGTACTACCTGACTTTGCAAATGCCCGGTCAGCTGGCACCGGCATTCTCTTTGACGTCGACATTCGCGCCTTCGCGTAGGCAGACCCTTGCCGGATTCATGGCGGTGAGTTCTGATCCGCTCAAGGACTACGGGAAGATACGTGTGCTCCAATTGCCGAGCAACACAACCATTCCCGGTCCCCAGCAAGTGCAGAACACATTTGAATCTGATCCGCTCGTCTCTTCGCAACTGTCCCTGCTTCGACGCGGAGGCTCCGAGGTGGAACTTGGCAATCTGCTCTCGTTGCCTTTCAACGATGGACTGCTCTACGTGGAGCCCGTGTACTTACGCGCTGCTTCCGACGGTTTTCCATTGCTGCAGAAGGTGTTGGTCGGCTATGGGCAGAACGTTGCAATGGAAGACACCCTTGTAGCGGCATTGAACAAGGTGTTCTCGATCTCGCCAGATTCTGGTGTCAACGCGATCCCCAATAGAAGCGATATCTCGCCAGGCGATACAGCCACGCCTTCACCTACACCTTCGGCTACTGCCAACGGCACTGCAGAATCGCAATTGAGTGAAGCCTTGTCTGATGCGCAGAAAGCATATGACGCCGGACTCGCAGCTTTGGCTAACGGTGACTTCACTTCGTACGACCAGGCGCAGAAGCGGCTCGCTGCTGCGCTGAAGCGTGCGGCAACGGCGCAGGCGAAAATCACGGGCAAGACCAACACGACTTGATCAATCTGCCCATAGGCGGATATGGGCCTGGAGCACATTTACATGCTCGGGGTGCTGGACAGCCCAGATTCCCCGGCGGGCGGGGCAAGGATGGCCGCAGGGCAAGCACCAATACCCAGACGGCACGCCGCTGGACAGTTCGCCTAGTGTGCACGGCATACTGCGCCAGCGCCGCGCGCGCCCACCTGCTGCGAAGGGCTGCCCCATGGAGAACATCAACGCTGCCGACACCGCCTGGGTCATGGTGTCTGCAGCCCTCGTCCTGCTCATGACGCCCGGACTGGCTCTGTTCTACGGGGGCATGGTGCGGGCTAAGAGCGCCCTCAACATGATCATGATGAGCTTTACCGCGCTCGGTGTCGTCACCATCGTGTGGCTGCTCGTCGGCTACTCGTTGGCGTTTGGCACGGACTCCGGTGGAGGGTTGATCGGAGACCTGCGCAACGTCGGTCTCGTCGATGCCCTCAACCAGACCGTTGGCGCCCCGGGACATCGCATCCCGATGCTCGCCTACGTGATGTTCCAACTGACTTTCGCCGTGGTGACCACGGCGCTGCTCTCCGGTGCTATTGCGGACCGCACGAAGTTCGGCTCATGGATCGTCTTCACCATCGTGTGGAGCCTGCTGGTGTATGTCCCCATCGCCCACTGGGCCTTCTCCTTCCAGGACGGAACGGGTGGCTGGATAGGTGACCGGCTCGGGGCCCTGGACTTCGCGGGCGGCACCGCAGTGGAGATCAACTCCGGGGCGTCGGCGCTGGCCCTCGCGCTCGTCGTTGGGCATCGGCTCGGCTTCCGCCGCGACCCCATGCGTCCTCACAGCCTTCCGCTGGTGCTGCTCGGCGCCGGACTGCTGTGGTTCGGCTGGCTCGGGTTCAACGCCGGTTCAGCGCTCGCTGCAAATGGCTTGGCCGCCACGGCCATGGTCAACACCCAGGCAGCGGCCGCGGGTGCCGCGCTGTCGTGGATCGCCTACGAGAAGTTCCGCGACGGCAAGGCCACAACTCTAGGAATCGCCTCCGGCGCAGTTTCGGGCATGGTGGCAATCACTCCGGCCTGTGGGTTTGTCACGCCCCTAGGGGCCCTTGCTATCGGGCTCGCGGCGGGCATCATCTGTGCTTGGGCGGTGGGGCAGAAGTACCGGTTGGGCTTCGACGACTCTCTTGACGTCGTCGGTGTGCATGGCGTTGGCGGATTCGTCGGCATGGTCGGTATCGGCCTGCTTGCCGCAGTCATCGTCAATCCCAATGGCGCCAACGGGCTCTTCTACGGCGGTGGTATCAGCCTTATGGGCAAACAGCTCCTGGCCTGCGCCGGCACCGCCGCTTACGCCTTCTGCGCCACTTGGGTTATCGCCATGGTGATCATGCGCACGATGGGCTTCCGGGTGACGCCTGGGGATGAGATGGCCGGACTCGACACGACCCTGCATGCCGAGAGCGCGTACGACCTCGCCGGCGTCGCCGGCGGAGGCGTCCTGGGCGGAATGCACCCCATGAGCAACCGCCGTCCGATGTCCGAGGACGACAACCGGTAAAGCTCGATGCTCGCTATTGGACCCGCATTAGGTCCAGGAGTGGCTTTCCCGTAGGCTTTCCAAGCCGAAAGGTCACCGCGGGGTGGAGCAGCTCGGTAGCTCGCTGGGCTCATAACCCAGAGGTCACAGGTTCAAATCCTGTCCCCGCTACAGATGTGAAGTCCCGGGACATCGTTAACCCCTGTCCCGGGACTTCGTTTATTTCGGGGGTTGTTTCTTTCTTCGTCCGCCGCGTTGGGGACTGCCTTTGGGTGGTCCGGGTTTGAGTCCGCGGGGTTGGTAGTTGCGGGTGGGA